>CAZAKZ010000166.1:0-11110 GCA_964485695.1 uncultured Planctomycetota bacterium
CCCCTTTTAGGGGCTTTCCTCATACCACCAGTTCTACTGGTGGTGCTGATTAGGCCATCAGGATCCTGATGGCCTATTTTGGGATCACGGGTGGAAAACTCCTGGAGCCGGTCCACCTAAGTGGTGGGGGGGGAAATGACGGATTGACATTTCCCCCCCATATGCGATTAATCTAGCAGGCATCCAATCCACCGGCGTTACCAGGACACGGACGTATGAAGAAAATACCCCTCGCAACAGGCCTCCTCCTCCTTCTCACTCTCCTTGGTTGTGGTCCACAACAGGAGGACCAGGCCGACCTTTCCGAGAGAACCCTCCACATCGTGGCCACCACGGGCATGATCGCCGATACCGCGGGGCGCGTGGGCGGAGCGCGCGTGGCGGTTCGCGGACTCATGGGGCCCGGCGTGGATCCGCACCTCTACAAGCCCAGCGAAGGCGACGTGGCCCGCATGGACGGGGCCGATGTGATCTTCTACAACGGCCTCCACCTCGAAGGCAAGATGACCGACGTGTTCAAGCAGATGCAGCGGAGAGGCAAGAAGACCGTGGCCGTCACGGAGAACATCGACCGGGCTCGGCTCCTCACCCCGCCCGAGTTCGAGGGCAACTACGATCCCCACGTCTGGTTCGACGTCACCCTCTGGAGGGAGACGGTGGAGGCCGTCCGGGATACCCTGATCGAGATGGACCCGAAACACAGGGACACCTACGCGGAGAACACCCGGACCTACCTGAAAGAGCTGGACGAACTCCACGGCTTCATTCTGGCCGAGGTGAAAAAGGTCCCGGAAGGCCGGCAGGTCCTGATCACGGCTCACGACGCCTTCAACTACTTCGGACGGGCGTACGGTTTCGAGGTGCGGGGGCTACAGGGGATCAGCACGCTGGCGGAGGCCGGAACCGGCGACATGCGGAACCTGAGCCGGTTCATCGCGGACCGGAAGATCCCCGCCATCTTCGTGGAGTCGTCGGTGCCCGGCCGCAGCATCGAGGCGGTGCAGGCCGCGGTTCGGTCCAGGGGATTCGAGGTGGCCATCGGAGGCGAGCTCTTCTCCGACGCCCTGGGCAGCCCCGGCACGCCGGAAGGCACCTACGTGGGCATGACGCGGCACAACGTCCGTACCATCACCCAGGCCCTGGGCGGCAGAAAAGAGTGACCCGTAACCGCGACAACGCTCTCTTGAGGAATCCATCCATGGACCCACCGGAAACCGCCATCGAGGTGCGTGACCTGACCGTCGCGTACCGGGACCGACCCGTGCTCTGGGATCTGGATCTGGACGTGCCGGCCGGCCTGCTCATGGCCGTGGTGGGACCCAACGGGGCAGGCAAAACCACACTCCTCAAGTCCATCCTCGCCCTGGTGCGGCCCACGGCGGGTCAGATTCGCATCTTCGGGAAACCCTACCGGGAGCAGCGCAGGATCGTGGCCTACGTGCCGCAGCGCGGCTCGGTGGACTGGGACTTTCCCACCCGCGTGCTGGATGTGGTGATGATGGGCCGCTACGGTCAGATCGGCTGGGTGCGGCGCCCCGGCCGCAAGGACAGGGCCCTCGGGATCCAGGCTCTGGAGAAGGTGGGCATGGCCGCCTTCGCCTCCAGGCAGATCAGCCAGCTCTCCGGGGGCCAGCAACAGCGGGTCTTTCTGGCCCGGGCGCTGGTGCAGGAGGCCCGCATCTACTTCATGGACGAGCCGTTCCAGGGGGTGGACGCCACCACGGAGCGGTCCATCATAGGGCTGCTCAAGACCCTCCGAGAAGAGGGAAAGACCGTGGTCGTGGTGCACCACGATCTCCAGACCGTGGCGGAGTACTTCGACTGGGTCACCCTGCTGAACGTACGTCGGGTCGCCAGCGGCCCGGTGAAGGAGGTCTTCACGGAGCACAATCTGCGCCTTGCCTACGGCGGACGCGTGGCCTTCCTGAGCCGGGCGCTCCAGAACGAGGGGCCCGAGGGGAAGGGCGGGAATCGCCCCGCCTCCGGATCGGCCTGAGATGGAATCCGCCGGCCTACTCCACGACCTCCTGTTCGACTACACCCTGAGAACCGTCAGCCTGGGCTCCGCCGTCCTGGGCCTGGTGAGCGGCGTCCTCGGCGCCTTTGCCGTGCTGCGCAGGCAGAGCCTGGTGGGCGACGCCGTCTCTCACGCGGCGCTGCCCGGGGTGGCCCTGGCCTTCCTGATCACCGGGAGCAAGGCGCCCGAGGTGCTCCTCCTGGGCGCCCTGGCCGCGGGGTGGTTCGGCACCCTCCTGGTCCTGGCCGTGGTGAACCTGAGCCGCTTGAAGATCGACGCGGCCCTGGGGCTGGTGCTCTCGGTCTTTTTCGGATTCGGCCTGGTCCTGCTCACCTACATCCAGAAGCGGCCCGATGCCACCCAGGCGGGCCTGGAGACTTACCTCTTCGGCCAGGCCGCGGCCCTGCTCACCCGGGACGTGGCCCTCATGGCCGGCCTGGGCCTGACCGCACTGGTCCTGGTCGCGGTGTTCTGGAAGGAATTCAAGCTCGTCACCTTCGATCCGGAGTACGGGGCCAGCCTCGGTTTTCCCATGCGATGGCTGGACATCATCCTCACCACCCTGCTGGTGGTGGCCATCGTCCTGGGCCTGAAGACCGTGGGGGTGGTGCTCATGAGCGCCATGGTCATCGCCCCGGCCGCGGCGGCCCGGCAGTGGACCGACCGCCTGGGCGTCATGGTACTGCTCTCCGGTCTCTTCGGCGCCGGGGCCGGCGTGGCCGGGGCAGTTATCAGCAGCACGTCGACCCGTATGCCTACGGGCCCCACCATCGTGCTCTGCATCAGCGCCTTCGTGGTCTTCTCCTTCGCCTTCGCTCCCAACCGGGGGCTTCTGTGGCGCTGGTGGCGCAGCGAGCGAAACCGTAGGAGGCTCGTGGTCGAGAGCGTGCTGGGCGACCTCTACGAGCTGTCCCTGCAGCACGCCAGCCAGGAGTACGCCCACTCACCCAAGGTGCTCAAGGCCATGAACGTCCACCGGGCCGGCACGGGCCGGGCGTTGAAGAACCTCGAGGCGCGGGGGTGGGCCCGGCCGGAATCCGAGTACAACTGGGCCCTGACCCCGGCGGGTATCGTCGAGGCCGAACGCCTCTTCAGGGAGCAGGCGGGAGGGGAGCCGTGACCTCGACGCAGATGGAGATCCAGCTGGTGGCTTCGGTGGTGGCCGCGGCCTGCGCCCTGCCCGGGGTCTTCCTGGTGCTCCGCAGGATGTCCCTCATGAGCGATGCCATCTGCCACGCCATCCTCCCCGGCATCGTGGTGGCCTTTCTCTTCACCGAGGACCTGTCCTCCCCGCTCCTCGTGGTGGCGGCCGCAATCACCGGCCTGGTCACCGTGGCCCTCGTGGAAGCCATCCACCGCACCCGCCTCTTGAAGGAGGACGCCGCCATCGGTCTGGTCTTTTCGGCCCTGTTCAGCCTGGGAGTCGTTCTGATCTCGCAGTATGCCGGCGGGATTCACCTGGATGTGGACCGGGTGCTGCTGGGGGAGCTGGCCTTTGCTCCGTTCAACCGTCTCGAGGTTCTGGGCCACGACATCGGACCGAAGTCGCTTCATCTCATGGGCGCCATCCTCCTCCTCAATATCCTGTTCATCACCCTCTTCTACAAGGAACTCAAGCTGGCCACTTTCGACCCCGCCCTGGCGGCGGCCCTGGGATTCTCCCCGGTGGCCCTCCATTACATCCTCATGGGCCTGGTTTCCGTCACCGCGGTGGGGGCTTTCGATGCCGTGGGTTCCATCCTGGTGGTAGCCCTCATGATCGCTCCGCCGGCCACGGCCTTTCTCCTCACCGACCGCCTGGGGAGGATGATCGTGCTGAGCATCGCCACGGGCGTGGCCAGCGCCCTGCTGGGCTACTGGGGTGCCCACCTCCTGGACGCCTCCATCGCGGGCGCCATGGCCGCCGCCGGGGGATTTTTCTTCGGCCTGGCCTTTTTCCTGGCCCCGGACCGGGGACTCCTCGCCCGGGCCCTGCGCCGGGCGCGCCGGCGCATGGAGTTCGCCCTCCGCCTGCTGGCCGTGCACCTGTTCAACCACATGCACCTGCCCGAAGCGTCGGAGGAATGCCGGCTGGAACACCTTCATGAACACATCAACTGGCAACCCCACTTTGCCCAGCGGGTGGTGCGGTACGGCGAGAGGAGGCAGGCCGTTCGACGCGATGACGGCCTCCTCACCCTTACTGAGGCGGGGCTGGAAATTGCCCGGGAGGCGCTGGTGCGGTGACACGAAATGGAGGAAGGTCATGACAACCCTGGATCGCCGGGAATTTCTGAAGCTCGCGGGCGCGGCACCCCTCGTCCTCACGGTCCCGGGGAGCGGGTCACCGGCGCCGGAATTCGGTACAGCTGACGGACATTTGGAGATCGATCTCTCGCGCCTGGCCTGGAACCTGGATCAAATCCGGAAGCAGGTCGAGGCGCGTCCTGTGATGGCGGTGATCAAGGCCAACGCGTACGGCCACGGCCTCCTGGAGGTGGGCCGGTTTCTCGCGACGCGGGGCGTTCGCTTCCTGGCCGTGGGCAAGGTGCAGGAGGCCGTGTCACTCCGGGAGGGCAAGATCGAGGCGCCCGTGCTCAACTTCGGGCCCTTCTCCCGGGAGGACGCCGGGGAGATTGTCCGGCGAGGCCTGTCCCAGTCGGTCTACACCGGGGATTTCCGCTACCTGGCCGAGGCCGCCCGGAAACAGCATCGAGGTGCCCGGGTCCACGTCAAGGTGGACACCGGCCTCGGCCGCGTCGGCGTGCCCCACCCCCGGGCCCTAGCGTTCATCGAAGAGGTGGCAAGAATCCCCGGCCTTTCCATCGAGGGCATCTTCACCACCTTCACCGAGGACGAGGCGTTCGACCGCGTGCAGCTGGAGCGGTTTCTCTCCGTGTGCGGCGCGGCCCGAAAGAAGGGCATCGATGTGGGGCTCCGACATGCGGCGAGCAGCGCCGGGATCCTCGCCCTGTCGGACAGCTACCTGGACATGGTGCGGCCCGGTATCATGCTCTATGGGCACTACCCCTCGGAAAAGGAAGCCCGGTCGCGGAGTCTGGACCTGCGCCCGGTGCTCACGCTGAAGACCCCGGTGGTGTACGTGAAGACCCTGGGTCCCAGGGACAGCGTATCCTATCATAGGGCCTTCGTGGCCGGGAAGGCGACCCGGGTGGCGACGCTGCCGGTCGGCTATTCGGACGGCTACCCGTACCAGGCTGCCGGCAAGGCCGAGGTGCTCCTCCAGGGGCGCCGCCGCCGGTGCATCGCCCTGATCACCGCCAACCACATGACCGTGGACGTCACCGGCGACGAGGCGGTCTCCAGCGGCCGGGAGGCCGTCCTGATCGGAAAGCAGGGGGAGGCGGAGATAACCGCGGCCGAGGTCGCAGCCTGGGCCGGAACCTCGGTCTACAAGATCCTGATCGGGATGAGCCCGCTGCTGCCGAGGCGCTATGCCGAGTGACGGCAGGATTAGGGCTCCGGCTACGGATGAAACCCGATCCGTGTTTTTTCTTCTTCGGAGGCGGTTCCAACGTCTGCCTCGCTTTGAGGTCACATTTTGTGACCTCAAAGCAGCCCATTCCACGTGGCTGCTACACTGTCATGAAACGGAAGGTGTGACTCCGTCCGTTCACACAGTAGGTCGCAAAAGAATGGACTCGGCTTCGCTCATTTTTGGAAAAACCAGGTACGGCGTGAATCAGATACGGGTCGAGGTGACCGGGAATCGCTGGCTCTTCGCTCTGACTCCGTATCTCAATACTCGACGACCACCACCGCCAGATGCTCGAATCCAGGCACGGCGATCTCGAATCCGCCCGCTACGGGGTGCGGCGTGAGAGGCAGATTCCGGACCGCGTCGAACACGGCCGTCGGCATGACGGAATCGCGAATCACGATCTTCACCCCGGTGGCCGTCGGAGGGGGCTTGTTGCCCAGGCTGACCCACGAGAACTCGTTGGCCAGTGCGAGGGTGAGGCGGTTGCCGGCCTCGCTCATGTAGACGACAGCGTGGAGCTTCTCGGGCCCGCCGAAGACCTGGACCGGTGCCTTGTCGGCCTCCGGTTTGATTACTTTCAGGAACGATTGTAGTGCTGCCTCCTGTCCTCCATTGGGATCGTGCCACTTCCACGTCTCGCGCTGTTCGATGACTCTTCCTCCCTCTGTCTTGAAGTCCTGGATCGATTTCTTCATGGGTTCTGTCAGGAGGTCCGGATAGGGAAGAAAGAGGATCTTGCATTCGGGCGGCAGACCCTCCTCGAGCTGGCTGTCGGTGACGATCCCCACAGGGAGCCGCGCCCGAAGAAACGCCATGTAGGCGCCGTGGAGAGGGTAGAGGACCTTCTTCCACTGCTGGATTTCGTAGAGCGCGAAGGCGTTGCGGGCGACTTCGCTGTAGTGCACCACCGCCCAGCGCACCGGGAACGTTCGTGCCAGGTAAGGCGATATCTGGCCTCCGAGGTCGAAGGCCTTGGTGAACATGAAATTGGGAAACTTTTCTTCACGCACGTCGAGGTCGGCGATGCAGCCGTGCGCCACCACCCCGGCCGTGGCGCTGAGCATCGAGGTCTCGTCCTTGAGGCCGTCGATCCAGACGTGCGACGGGCGTCCGTCGGCCGCGTCGCGGACCAGGGTGTACCCCAGGGCCAGGCGCAGGTCCGGATCCGGCGTCTTCATGGAAGGATCGTACTTGAAGATCCAGTCCGATCCCGGCCGCACGGGAATGGAGTACTCCATCTTCACCGCGTCGGCGATGCGGAACAGGCGGCTGTTCAGGTGCGGGTCCGAGAAGCGACTCCACAGGTGACTGCTGACGACCATTACGAGGTCGGGATTTCGCTCATGGAGGGCGCGGCGCCACTTCAGAAACGTTCTCTCGATGACAAGATTGTTGAACTCCACGAGTTTCCGCCAGACGGGATCGTCGATGTCGTGGGCCGGAGGGTGATCGAGGCCGGTCATCACCTTGAACATTTCCTTGCAACGGTTGCACCAGCACCCCGTCTTGGGCATGTGCACATAGTCGAAGTAGAGGCCGTCCACGCCCATGTCCACCAGCTCCAAGGCTCTCGCCAGGAAAAGATCGGGATAAGGCGAGTTGAAGCACAGCATCGGGGACGTTCCCACCAGGATGGGCTTGCCGGTGTCGTCGAGACAGACCCAGTCCGGGTGCAACTCGCTGAGCGGGAGGTCGTACATGTGGGCGTTGTAGGCGATGAGGCGGCAATCGTGGAAGTGGGCGTTTTCGATGATTTCCTGTGCAATGTTACGTACCGAGGCGAGCGGATGGACCGGACCGATGCAACTGGGCCACCACGTACCTTTGATGTGAGCCTGGATCTGGCGAACGTATACCGGGGCACCCATGGCGCGGAAGTGATCCGCCACGCGGTAAAACACCTCCTTTCCTACGTAGGTCTGTCCGAACCGCGTATGCGCCTGAACGCGCTGCTCGTCATACCAAGTGGGGAGGCGGTACCAGACAGCGCCTTCCAGCCACCTCGGCCGGACTTCCACCAGCGGGATCTTCAGGAGGGCTTGCTGTGCGGGGCTCAGATGTGCGTAGGGATCCGCCTGGATGACGGCATCCGTGGGCTTGAGGGTCGAGGTCGTGACGTAGAAGCAGTCGGGACGGAAACCGACGTGTTGAAGCGCAAGGGTGTGCGGTCCTGCGGCGAGGTGCATGTCCAGCAGACGTGCCCAGCCCCAGACGGCCGGCCCCCGGAGGCCACCGGTTCCGGGCATCGTCACCTTCGTGAATACCGGGGTGCCCAGTGGATCCAGGTCCACGCCGAGCTGAATGCTCTTGGTCGCGGCGTATCGGAGCCACACGGCGTGCCGGGCCGCTGCTTTGACCTCGAAGCGGTAGAGGACGTAGCCCGCCTCGGAAAATCCGACGAGTACCTTCCTGGCGCTGGCGGCCGGTTCCCGGTAGGGCCGGGCAAAGCCCGGTGCACTGGAGACCTTCTTCCAGTAGTCTTCTGCTTCAAGCAAGATGCCGGTGTTGATCTGACCGGCGGCTGGAGATGCCGAGGTAATGCTCACCACGGCAACCAGACACGCGAGCTGGAAGTATTCGATGGGATAGACAGGGCGTCGCAACATGATCTCCTTCATATTGTGTGCGTTCCGATTCTACCAGGTCGGAATCGCCCTGAACAGGGCGGGAACCGATTGGGCATTGCGCGTCTCAGGGCCGGACCTATAATGACCGCAATTGCATGAGAATCTCAGGATTCCGGAACAGGAAATGGACCCGGTATGGACGATCCCACTTTTCTACCTCCACAACGGCTCCTCCCGCGCATCGGAAGCCGGGGGATCCGGAATTTCGTCGAGGAGGGCAGGTCCTTGAAGGACTGCGTCCAGCGGTGCTTGCCGCCGGATTTCGAGCTCAAGAAAGACGCGCGCATCCTCGACCTGGGGTGCGGGGTCGGGCGCTTTCTCTACCACCTCCAGGCTGAAAGCGAATTCCTGGACCTCTGGGGATGCGATATCGACGCGGAGAGTATTGCCTGGCTGAAGGAGAGTTTCTCCGACAGGTTCACGGTCTTCGTGAACGGGTACGCCCCTCCCCTGGATGTCGACGCCGAGAGCTTTGACGCCGTGGTTGCGCTGTCCGTCCTGACGCATATTCCGGAGATCTGGGCGGAATGGATGGCCGAGATGAAGCGGATCCTGAAGCCCGGCGGTGTGGCGCTCGTGTCCTACCAGGGCGACGTCATGTTTGCCCGCCACGTGGGGGATCCCGATCGCCTTCGTCGACACGGAATGATCGTGGATGGTGTGGACAACACCTGGGAGCAGGGAGGTCCCCAGGTCTATCATTCCCACGACTGGATTGCCCGGAACTGGTCGAGGCATCTGCCGGTTCACGGCCTGTTCGTGGGAGGTCTCGGAGGGGACCAGTCCCTTGCCGTTCTGAGGAAGTCCGATTCGATTCCGGACGAGGTCCAGATTTTTCAACCATTCATCCAGCAAACCCTGTCCGAGAATTTTGAAGCATTCGTGGACCACGATCCTTTCATCTCGGCCAACTGGTGGATCGACTCGGGCTGGTTCGGGCAGGAACCCTTTTATGCCTGGTTCGTGTCCAGAATGGCCCCGCTCAAGCGCGTATCGGCAAACATCGAAGACACACCCGTCCCTGTTAACCGGGTCAAGCGGCCCGACGTGGCCGCCGTGTTTCCGGATCATGCCTGGGCCGGCGAATCGGGAATCCACATCGATTCGGCCTCGTTTCCGGAGACTTCGAAGATCCTGACCCTTCGCGCCCACGATGCTCAGGACAATACACATGAGGTGACCGTGCAGGTGAAGCGGGTGACGGGGTGAATCGGCGTCTCTCGACGCACGTCTGATCGGATGGATGGAGAGTATGATGTCGGCGTCAAAGCGAACTCACGAAACTTCGGACCGGTCCACGCGCCGGGTCTACGGGGTGATCATCGTTCTCTCGCTCCTCGGGTTCGTCATCGCCTGGACCTTCGTGGAGCCGGCTCCACCGAAGCACCTCGTCCTCGCGACCGGACACCCGGATGGAAACTACCACGGTTGCGGCCAGCAATACGCCGAGGAACTGGCAAAGGAAGGGATCACCCTCGAGCTCCGCTCCACCTCAGGTGCCGAGGCGAACCTCGATCTGTTGAAGAATCCCGAGAGCGGAGTGGACGTGGCCTTCGTGCAGAGCGGACTGGCGGCCCTGTCCGGTGGGGGGGACGTCGAGGCCCTGGCGAGTCTCTACTATGAGCCGTGCTGGGTATTTTACCGGGGTGCACCTGTGGATCGTCTCACGCAGCTCGCCGGAAAGCGGCTGGCCATCGGACCGCCGGGGAGCGGCACCCGGGCGGTGGCCCGGGTGTTGCTCGAGGCCAACGGCATTCCCGCCGAGCCCCAGCTGCCGTTGAGTGGAAAGGAAGCGGCGACCGCCCTCGCCCGCGGGGAGATCGACGTGGCCTTCTTCGTGGCGTCCGCACGGGCCAAATACGTCCGCGACCTTCTCGACAACCCCGATATCCGGTTGATGGACTTCGCGCGTGCGGAAGCCTATGGCCGGCGCCACCGCTGGCTCTCGAGCGTTGTGTTCCCGGAAGGCGCCCACGACTTCCAGGCCAACGTCCCGCCGAAACGCACCCGCCTCATCGCGCCGGCCGCGATTCTCCAGGCCCGCCCCGACCTTCATCCCGCCCTCATCGTGCTCCTGCTCCGCGCCGCCACCAGGGTGCACGGAGACGGCGGCCTCTTCGAGAAGCCGGACGCCTTTCCTTCCAGCCGCTTCGCCGACATCCCCGTGAACGAGGAGGCGCGCCGCTTCCTGAAGTCAGGGCCGCCCTTCCTGCAGCGATTCCTGCCGTTCTGGATCGCCAACTTCCTGGAGCGGATGATCGTCTTCCTCGTGCCGCTCCTCACCTTGCTGATCCCGCTCTTCAAGATCGTTCCGCCCACGTGGCGCATGCGCGTCAACGCACGCATCAACCGCGCCTACAAGGAGCTCCGTATCGTGGATTCAATACTGGAGCCCGGAGCGGACGCCAAGGTGCTGGCGGATTGCCGCACGCGTATCGATACCCTGGGCCAGACGGTTGACGACCTCGCAGTTCCACTCTCGTATTCGGACCGGTTGTATCACCTGCGCCTGCACCTCGATCTCGTGCGGCGAAAGCTCGCAGACCGGGAATAATCGACCACTCGCATGCGAGTGGTTTTAGGTAGCCCCCACGAAGGGGGCGTACCGTTCCCCCCGGCCGGTCGACACGCGGACTCCTCGGCAAGAACACAGCGGGTATGGATCCCCGGATGCAGCTCTAGCCGACCTCGCCCAGGCCGGGAAATGCATCGGCCGTGGCCGCATCGATCTCTATATGCGACTTATTCATCGGATTGTGAGCCGTTGAAGTATCCTGGTGAATCAGAGATGACGGATGAGTCGCACTGGCCATTCGAGAAAGGGATGGAGTAATCGGCGGAGTCATAGTGCGTCACCCGCCGCACTATGACTCCGCCGATTTTCAGCTAATTCGAGATTCCCCGGGATAAGACAATCGGATAAGATCAACCTAGACCCTAAACAAGCACACGCCAAGATGATGTCGTGCTCATAAACTCGAAAAG
>CAZAKZ010000167.1:0-11086 GCA_964485695.1 uncultured Planctomycetota bacterium
ACATTGGGACGGGCTGCATAGCCCCTGTTTGGTTGCGGCTTGTCCGCGTTAGGATTACTGTAAAAAGGAGGACCCATGAAGAAACTCGCTCTTTTTATGCTGTTCTTGGTGTGCTTTGCTCTCCCCCTCATCGGCCAGAACTACGTATATCACGACAATCCGAGTCCGTCAGGTGGAAGTGCAAACACCTTCCCGTTCGGCAACGCCTTCGGGAACAACTGGCGCTACCACTTCAGCGTTCCGGCTCTCAGTCTGCCGACCAAGCCGGTGCGGTTCGTTGGAATGGCGTTTGCACCGACCGCCACCGGTGTGTTTTCGGTGAAGGACTTCCAGCTCCGTATGGGGCACTCGGCCTCGCACATGCTGAGCTCGGTGTTCGCGACCAACATCGGTGCTTCGCCGACCACTCTCATTGACGTGCAGGGAACCGGCTACAATTTCAATGCAACGGTCAACCAGTGGACCCCCCTGGGCGTGAAGAACGGCTTCGACTACGATGGCAAGTCGGCCCTGGTCATCGAGGTCCGCTACCGCGGCTTTGGGACATTGCACCAGGGTTCGCCTTCCATCCGCTCCTACACGAGCGCGATGAGCTCCGGTTCCTACCGGGTGTGGGCGAACGGCTCCTATCCTCCGGCCATTGTGGATCCATACTCGACGCCGGTGGGATGGAATGTCTACTCCAGCGGCGCGATCCGGGTGCGCCTCACCTACGTCGAGACCGTGATCACCCTGAGCGGCAGCACCAGCCCCGGCGGTACTGTGGATCTGGACCTCGCTTCGTTCCCGGACCCCAACCGGCCCTACCAGGCCGCTTCGTCGCTGGGCACCGGACCCATTCCCATCGACACCCGGATGCTCCACCTGTCCGTGGACGACCTCCTGGTCATCTCCGTCAACGGCTACCTGCCCTCGATCTTTCTGAACTACACGGGTAAGCTCGACGCGGGTGGCAAGGCCAAGGCCCAGATCAAGATACCCAACGACCCCGTTCTCAAGGGCGTGAAAATTCATTCCGCCTTCATCACCCTGGATCCTGCCGCCCCCTCCGGCGTCAGCAACATTTCCAACACGGTGACCCTCACAATCACCTAGGCGGATTTTGAACCGACCGGGGGCCGCCTGCCCGGCGGCTCCCGGGGTGGTAAAATCACACCCCGTAAGCCGGCTTCACATCATGAACGACCAATTAGCGTCAAGCCTCACCCGGCAGAACCCTTCTTGTGGGGAAAACAGCGTACAGGCGACAATCTGCTGGCTTTCCTCCTCCAATGCGGGGTAAACTGGAAGATCCGGGTGACGTCCGTCGCCCGCAAAAAGGACAACTTTTATTAAGGAGTAACCATGAAGAAACTATCTCTCTTTCTGCTGATCTTGCTCAGCATCTCTCTGCCTCTGATCGCGCAGAACTACGTCTATCACGACAATCCGAGTCCGTCGGGTGGAAGTGCCAACACCTTCCCGTTCGGCAACGCGTTCGGGAACAACTGGCGCTACCAGCTCAGCGTTCCGGCCAGCAGCCTGCCGAACAAGCCGGTGCGGTTCGTTGAATTCGCGTTTGCGCCGACAGCCACCGGCGTCTTTTCGGTGAAGGACTTCCAGCTACGCATGGCCCACTCGTCCACGCACACGCTGACCTCGAACCTGGTGTCCAACATCGGTCCGTCTCCGACCACGCTGATCGACGTGCAGGGCGGCAACTACACCTTCAATGCCACGGCCAGCAAGTGGACCTCTCTTGGACCGGTTCAGAAAGGCTTCGACTACGACGGCAAGTCGGCCCTGATCATCGAGATCCGTTACCGCGGCCACGGGACTCTGAACCAGGGGTCGGTCAGCATCCGCGGCTTCACGAGCTCGTCGAACTCCAACCGGGTATGGGCGAATGGCTCCTATCCTTCTCCGCCTTTTCCCGATCCCTACTCGGCTACTATGGGATATGGTCCCTACACCAGCGGCGCGATCCGGGTGCGCCTCACCTACGTCGAGACCGTGATCACGTTGAGCGGCACCACCAGTCCCGGTGGTACCGTGGACCTGGACCTCATGTCCGCCGTGGACCCCAACCGGCCCTACCAGGCCGCCTCGTCGCTGGGCACCGGACCGATCCCCATCGACACCCGGGTGCTCAATCTTTCTCCGGACGACCTCATGGTCGTCAGCGTCAACGGCTACCTGCCCTCGGTGTTCCTGAACTACACGGGGGTGCTCGACGCGAGCGGAAAGGCCAAGGCCCAGATCAAGATACCGAACCTTCCGGCTCTCAAGGGCGTGAGAATTCATTCCGCCTTCATCACCCTGAATCCAGCCGCCCCCTCCGGCGTCAGCAGTATCTCCAACACCGCGACCTTTTCTATCACCTAGGCGGATTTTGAACCTGCCGGGAGCCGCCTGACGGGCAGCTCCCGGTGTGGAAATAGACGGCTTCAAATCCTGGCCAGGATCGCGTCCGTGATCTGGGTAGTGGACGCCGCACCCCGGTCTATCACGTCCGGCCCGCCGGCCAGGCACAGCATGTCGTAGGCCCGGACCTTGCCCTCGGCGACCACGTCCGCCACGGCTCCACGGATGCGGCGGGCCCGGTCCACTTCGCCCAGGTGATCCAGCATCATGCACGCCGACAGGATCATGGCGATGGGATTGACGATGGGGGGATCGAGGTTCTCGTACTTGGGTGCCGAACCGTGGGTGGGCTCGAATACGGCCACCTCCTCGCCGATGTTGGCGCTGCACGCGAAGCCGAGGCCGCCCACGAGGCCCGCGAATCCGTCCGAGACGATGTCTCCGAACATGTTGCCGGCGACGAGAACGCCGTAGTTCTCGGGGTTCTTGGTCAGCCACATCATCTGGGCGTCGATGTTGGTTTCCCACACGGCGATGTCGGGATAGTCCTCGCCCGCGGCCCTGACCTCGGCGGTGAGCATGCCCGATGTCTCTCGGATCACGTTGGGCTTCTCGCAGATCGTCACGGACGGGTAGCCGAATTTCCGGGCGTAGTCGAAGGCGGCCCTGCCGATGCGGCGGCACGCCTGGCGGGAGAAGATCCGGGCCGAGACGGCCAGGTCCTCGCCGGGCACGTCCCGGAAAGCGGCCATTCTGGGATGCGTCTCCAGGGCGTCCCGGACCTCTCCCGGCGGGCAGGTCCACTCCACGCCGCAGTAGAGACCCTCGGTGTTCTGGCGGAAGACCACGGCATCAACGTCGGGTTCGACGAAGCCGTCCCCCTCCCGGCGGATGAAGTTCAGGGGGTTGCCCTTGAACGACCGGCAGGGGCGTATCGAGATGTCGAGGCCGTAGCGCTGGCGCAGGTCCACGATGGGGCTGAAGTAGACGTGACCCCGGCCGCGGAGTCCGGGTGAGAGTTCGGCCTCGGCGGCTTCCTTGGGCTTGGAGGTGATGGCGCCGAAGAGGGCGATCTTGTGCTCGTCGATCAGATCCAGGGTCCGCTGCGGCAGGGGATTTCCCTCCTCGACCCAGAACGCCCATCCGATGTCGCCGTGGACGTAGTCGGCCTCGAAGCCAACGGCTTCCAGGACACGCACGGCCTCGGGGAGAACGACCTGGCCGATGCCGTCTCCGGGCAGGGTCACGATGGTTCGTCGGGTCACGGGGTTCGCTCCTCCTGGGTTTCGAGTATTCGCGACGTACCTCGATAACCACTCCACCTCGAAGAATCAAGGTGAAAAGCGGGAGTCGTTTCACCGGGCCCCGGGTTGCGGCGGCCTACACGAAAAAAGGCCGCTCCGTGGGGAGCGGCCCGGATTGTCAAGAATCCGTGTGCCCGGCTACGGAACGATCTTCGTCCCGTCGGTGTTGGTGCAGCAGATGCCGCCCTTACCGAAGAGGATCGCTGCGTGGTAGACGCAGAGTCCCGCCAGGAAGGGGATATTCGGAACGGCGAACTTGCCGCCGCCCGATCCCGAAGCCGTCAGGGTGCCCGCGTAGTTGTTGAACACGGGCGGTCCGACGAAGATGGAGGCCCAGAAGGTGGGGTCCACGCTCAGACAGATGTGGCAGTTTCCGACCGAGAATCCGGGGCCCTGTCCGAGGGAGGCCGCGATCTGGTAGAAGCCGCCGCTGGGTCCCTGGATGATGGAAATCCCGGCCGTCTGGCCCACCTTGACCGTATCCGAGGCGAGCAGGACGCAGGTGCGCGCGTAGCTGAGGCAGTGCTTCGGGCCCATGGCCTGGCCGGGGATGGGATCGATCCAGCAGGGATGGTTCCAGGGATCCGCCACGCCGCCGAAGGCGGAAATATTGTGCATGTAGGCCCGGTTGATGCTCGAGGCAGTGCGGGTGGTGACACCGTTACTTCCGGGTCCGCCGTTGTACCGGATCTCGACGCAGATGTTCCGCCTACCGTCATACCCGAAGGGGCATCGGAGGCGGATGGGGCTCCAGGCGTTGGCTTTACAGGCCCACTTGATGGGACCGTTGTAGCAGATGGTCGGGCAGGGGCCGAGCATGTTGTCGAAGCAGGCGGGCTGGACCGCAGCTTTCACGAAGCTGTTGTAAGTCGTGTGGCCCATGCGAACCTGGAATTGTGTGGCGGACCATACCTTGGTCACTGTTGGAGCAAATGCGATGTCGGTGATCTTGATGGGCGCATTGGGCAACACGCTGGCGTTGATGATGAACTGAAAACGCCACCGAGTTCCCTGAGTGGTGGAAATGCCACGGAATGGCCAGCTGTTGGCTCCTCCCGTGTTCGGCGTGTTGCTCGGGTTGTAGATCGTGCCCTGGGCGGCCAGCGTGACGCTGAGGCAGCAGAGCGCGAGAGCTGCGAGAACGAGTGCCTTCCTCATGGAAAACTCCTTTCTATAGTCCGATCCCGACCATTGCGGGTCCAGGACCCGGCCGGAGATCAGAAGGTTGGGTGGTAAAAAGGTGATGACCTACCTACACATCATGATGGTTGATTTGAATCAACCCGGGCATGCGACCCGGGGCGGGAAGATAAATCAATTAAATATCGAATATTTAAATAATTTATTGATGTCCGGTATTCGCCCTGCTTCGAGCGCGGCGTCTTCCGGATCGCCTGTCTGTATGGTAAAAAAGGACTCCGGAAATCCAGTTCCAAAAAGAACACGGAGGACAACGACAATGAAGAGGAAGCTTCAGTTCATTACCCCGTTCCTGTCATTTCTCCTTGTGGCTTCCGGTTTTTCCGCTGGCCAGATCATCGCCGACCACAACCGCACCCGTCTTGCAAGCGTGCCTGCGTCCGCTATCACCCGGGCCAAGACCAACCTGCACATCGTCTACGGCCACACCTCGCACGGAAGCCAGGTGACCACCGGCATGACCGGTCTGGTGGGCTTCACGGGCGGGTGCGGCGGCCCGCAGTTCAAATGGAACAACGGCGGCACCGGCGGAGCCCTGGATTTTCATGATCGCGGCATGGCCGGGGATGTGGGCTACTACCCGCAATGGGTGAACGAGACGAAGAAGTACCTGAACAATCCGGCCCACCAGGACGTCAACGTCGTCATCTGGTCCTGGTGCGGCCAGCACGCGGGATACACGCAGCAGAACATGATAGACAGGTACCTCGCCCCGATGACCCAGCTAGAAAAGGACTATCCCAAGGTCATGTTCGTCTACATGACCGGGCACGTGAACTACTCCGGCCGGGCGAACACGGTCGCGCGGAATCAGCAGATCCGGGACTACTGCCGGGCCAACAAGAAGATCCTCTTCGATTTCGCGGATATCGAGAGCTACAATCCCGACGGGATCTATTTCCCCTACGTGAACGACAACTGCGACTACTGGGACAAGCCCTCGGGAGGAACCAGGCTCGGCAACTGGGCCATCGAGTGGCAGAACACCCACACTAAGGGAGTCGAATGGTATTCCTGTTCCTCCGCCCACTCCCAGGCCCTGAACGCCAACCTGAAAGCCTACGCCGTCTGGTGGTTGTGGGCTCGCCTCGGTGGGTGGTCGGGAAACACAACCCTCAGCCGCAGCAAGGACCTCGTCTCCGCGGCGACCGGAGGCACCGTGGTCTTCACCCTGGATGCGGGTAGCGGCCACAAGGGCAGGCACTACGTCCTCTCGGGAAGCGCAAGCGGCACTTCGCCCGGATTCGTCCTCCCCGGCAGCCAGGCGACACTGCCCCTGAACCTGGACGGATTCACGAGTAGCATCATCGCCCTGGCCAACACCCCTGGTTTCTCGAATTTCATCGGAACCCTGGACAGCCAGGGCAAGGCGAGCGCAACGTTGAACCTCGGTCCGCTTCCTCCGCAAATCGCGGGATTTACCCTGCACTTCGCCTACCTTCTGTATGATGGAGCCCTGGATTTCGCCTCGAACGCACTGTCGGTGAAGTTTGTGCCGTAGGAAGTCCGGAGCCGGGCTCGAGACATGAAAGTGCTACTCTGCCTTCCTGCGGGCGGTTTCCTGGCCGACAAGGACGGCCTCATGCCGCCATCTGGCCTTGCCCCCCTTGGCCTGGCCTGCATGGGAGCGGTTCTGGAGCAGAAGGGCATCGACGTCGAGATCCTGGACGCTCATGCCGGAGGCTGCTCCCTGCGGGAGGTCAAGGAGCGGCTCGGCCGAGTGATACCGGATGTGGTGGGCGTCACCTTCACGACGGAGACACGCTTTCAGGGATTCCGGTTCATCAAGGCGGCAAGACGGGCCCTGCCGCGGGCCTGGATCATGGCCGGAGGTCCCCACGTCACTTTCGCCGCGCAGGATACCCTGGAGAGACTGGACGACCTCGACGCGGTGTGCAGGGGGGAGGGGGAATACACCCTGCTGGAAACGGTTCAGTCCCTGGAGCGGGGCGGGAGCCTGGAGGACGTCTCCGGCCTCTCCTTCAGGCGAAACGGCCGGATCATCCACAATCCTCCGAGGCCGTTCATCGAGGACCTGGACACCCTTCCCCTTCCCGCACGCCATCTCCTGGACATGAAGAGGTATGACGGATTCAAGGTGGACGTACCGGGGAGAGGCAAGATTTCATTCACCAACATCATGACGAGCCGGGGGTGCCCCGTCGGTTGCTGCTTCTGCTCCACCAGCGCCATGTGGGGCAAGCGCTTCCGGGGCCGGTCTCCCTCCCGGGTGGTGGAGGAGATCGCATCCGTGGTGGAGGACTACGGCGTCCGGGGCGTGTGGTTCTTCGATGATTCCTTCACCATGGACAGGGGCCGCGTGCAGGCGATATGCAATCTCATGATCGAAAGAGGACTCGATGCGCCGTGGCTCTGCGACGCCCGGATCGATGCCGTGGACGAATCCCTCCTGAAGAAGATGAAGGAGGCGGGGTGCTGCGGCGTCTCCTTCGGCGTGGAAACCGGGTCGCAGCGACTCCTCGACGAGGTGCTCGGAAAGAAGATATCACTGCACCGAGTCCGGGAGGTGAGGGACTGGTGCCGTCGGATCGACCTCCGGGTGCGGTGGCTCTTCATGGTGGGCCTACCCACGGAGACGAAAGACGAAGCTCTCCAGACCCTGGACCTGATGGTGGAACTGGGCGGGGACAACTCCCTGGGCGTGCTCAAGGTCTATCCGGGGACCGGCCTCGAGGATCTGGCCCGGGAAAAAGGCATCCTCACGGAGGACTTCACCTGGACCGAGAGAAAGAACCGCGGGGCGGTGTCCTTGCCCGCCGTAGGCGGGGACGCCCCCCTGTTCACCGACGGTCTCGCCTGGGAGGACATGATGGAGGTCATTCTTCGATACGCGGAGATGAACCGCTGCAGCCTGCGGGGCCGGGTCTTTTCCGTTCTTCGGAAGATCCGATCCCCGGGTGACTTGAAGAGGTTCGTCGCCATGGGGATCCTGTTCGTGAAGCACCGGGGGATGCCCGGACGGGACGAATGAATTATACTGCCCGCATGGAATTCCAAGCGGACAGCCTTTCCGTCCATGAGCGGTACAAGCTCCTCACCGGCTGCATCCTGCCGCGGCCGATCGCACTGGTCTCGACCGTGTCTCCGGACGGTCGGACTAACCTGGCCCCCTTCTCTTTTTTCGCCGGTGTGGGCTCGAATCCCATGACCTTGCTCTTCTGCCCGGCCAACACGCCCGAGGGAAAAGAAAAGGATTCGCTCAGGAACGCCGCCCCCGCTGCCGAGGGCGGCACGGGTCAGTTCGTCGTCAACCTGGCGGTTGCGGCCTACATCGAAAAAGTGGCTGCCGCCGCCGAACCCCTGCCCCACGGCGAGAGCGAGTTCGACCTGACCGGACTCACTCCGACTCCGAGCAAGGTCGTGAAACCGCCCCGGGTGGCGGAATCTCCGGCGTGCTTCGAGTGCGAGACCCTCCAGGTGGTGCGTACGAATCCCGGACAGCCTGCAGGTGGCAACATCGTCCTCGGTCGGGTCCTGCACGTGTTCGTGCGCGACGACCTCGTGGATGAGGGGATGCACGTGGACGAGGAGGGTCTCGGCATCGTGGGCCGCCTGAGCGGCATTTCATACTGTATACCGGGCGACCGCTTTTCCCTACCCCCGGGGCGTGCCGCCTTTGACGCCGGGAAATCTTCATGAAGAAAATCCATCCTGCTCTGATCACGGCTCTCCTCCTGTGCACCCTGACCTCCATTACGGGTGCGCAAGAGACAAAGGAACAGCGCGACAAGCGAATGGCCTGGTGGCGGAAGGCGCGGTTCGGTATGTTCATCCACTGGGGGCTCTACGCCATACCCGCAGGCGTCTGGAAGGGGAAGAAGGTGAAGGGCATCGGCGAGTGGATCATGTACCATGGCCGGATCCCGGTGCACGAGTACGAGCCCCTGGCGAAGAAGTTCAACCCGGTCAAGTTCGATGCCGGGGCATGGGGTCATGAACCTGAAATCCGTCCGATTGAAGACCCGAAGAGCAGGGGCAGATACCGGCTTTCCACGGCCGTCAAACCCAGGGAATTGGGTGTCTGCCCCGGATTTCCCCTGATAGAATCGACAGGTGCCGTGTACCCGTACCGAGGATAATCATTAGAGAGGCCGCAAGTGCCGGGGTTCCGCCCGCTTCGCTCCCTGCTTCCAGCTGGTAATGCACGTACCGTAGTGATACTGATCGCGGTCTACGTGGCCCTCGTGGCCGTGCAGCTCCCCTGGATCGAAAGCGGGTGCGGCATGGCGGTTCTCTACGATGAGTACTTCTACGACCGGATGGCAGTGGAGATCGCGGGCACCGAACACACCTCCATGATCGGTGGAGCCTCGTCCAGATACCCGCCTCTTTACTCGGCGATTCTCGCAGGCACGGCTCGCTTCTTCGGAGATGATCGATTCGGTCCCGGCCGCTTCCTCAATGTCCTCCTCCTCACAACGACCCTGTTCGGGGCTTATGGAATCGCCCGCCGTTTCTCGAGGCGGTCCGGAGCCTTGTTGGCCGGTACCGCAGCGGTACTTGGACCGAGCCTCGTTTTCCCTCCCGTCTTTCTCTCCGAAAACCTCTTCATCCCGCTTTTCGTCTTCTACGTCCTTGCCGTGGTCAGGCTTCTGGAAGCGCCCGGCTTCGCCCGTGCCGCCTGGGCGGGGGGAGTCGGCGCCGCTCTGGTCGGGACGAAGCTCCTGGCCGCGGCGCCCCTTGGCGTGACAGTGCTGTTTCTGCTCGTCCAACTACCGCTCCCTCCGCTCCGCCGCATCCTAGTCGTCACCCTGCATGGCTGCGTACTTCTCGTCCTCACGCTTCCTTTGTTGATCCATGTCCTGCTCCCATCCGCGATCCTGACTCTCGAGGATGCGGGTAGCACGCCCAGCCCTGCAATCGGGCGGTTCCTGTCGGCCGTCGGCAACCACCTGCTGGCCCCGGTCTACGGAACGGGACCGTTCTTTATCGCTCTTGCCGCGGCTCTGGCCTGGTTCCTGTTGCGTCAAGGCAAGGATGCCGAGCGAAGACAGGTGCTCCTCCTCTTGCTCGTCACCGTTTCCACCATCGCCGCGAGTGCGGTCTGGATCGCGATCGCGCGCCCGATGGAATTGCGCATTGAAGAGCGATACCAGCTCGCCGTCTACCCCATGATCCTGGTCCTCGCTGCCGGGGGTGTCGAGCACGTACCGCCGCGCTGGCGACTTTGCTTCGCGGCTTTCGCTCTCTTGCTGGTGTCGGTGCCGACGTTTCAAACTGATCCAGGCCGCCTGGCGGGCTGGCTCTACCTGAATCCCAGTCCGATACCGGTGCAGCTCTGGGCGGGCGCCCTCGGGATCTTCGCCGCCAAGGTGCTTTTTGTGGCGGTCCATGTGGTGCTTGCTTTTATGTTTGTCGTTGCGGATCGTGCCCCCTGGCGGCACGTCGTCTGGATCGGCGCGATGGGAATCGGCTTATATACTCTCTGGATCGTGAACGTGCCCGTTCGGGAGGCGCGCAGCACCTTTGTGGAGGCACGCGGGAAGGACTTGCTGAAAGTGGAGCGTCTCCTCGAAGGAAGGATCCGCGACGGAGACCTCGTGCTCTTTGCCGGGCGTATTCCCGGCACGGTGGACTTCGCCTTCGCAAGCAAGTGCAAGCTGCCCTACTGGAGCCTCCCGGATCTGAACGACCAATCATGGAATCCGGCAGCGTTCGACAACAAAACGGGCCGGTTCACGTGGCGGACGGGCGCCCGCACGCGGATCTGGCTGGTCACGCATGATGGGGTGACACGCGGCGGCGTGCTCAAAGATCGCGAGGGCCCGTGGCGCCTCTTCCGCCTCGATGACGACGCACCCGGCCTCCATTCTTTCCTCTACCCGGCCCGAACACCGCCCGAGGGGATCCACCAGATGATCGAGATCTATCTCTGGCCGCCGCCCTCGGACGTGGAGAGGCGAATCCGGGTCACTCCTCTGGAGGGTACCACTCCGGAGGTTCTCTTCCGACGCCACGCTCCCTTCCTGGAGACCGGGTGGCTCCCCGTTGAAAAGGTGACCGAAGTGCCGGTTCCTCCGCTTGTGGGAGGGACCGTCGACATGATGACGCTCAGGATTCGCGGAGGCCGTGTAAAGGTCGAAATGGAGTAGTACCCGGGTGATATTTCCTCCCACGCCGGATTATTCCAGGACTTAACCGCCTTGAGAAATCATGAGAAATGGTATAATTAGTTCCTGTTGCAACAAAGCCGTTTTTTGAGTCCGCACGAGGCGGCT
>CAZAKZ010000168.1:0-11010 GCA_964485695.1 uncultured Planctomycetota bacterium
CCTTTTCGTTCCGCCCCTTCATGAAATCCAATGTGTTTTTATGCAACTAAGGGGGATAGTCATTTCAAACCGCTTTTTTACCCTTTACGGATTCTGTCTGCAAGGGTCGAGGACGTCGATCCGGAATACTCCCTGAATCAATTCCGGAACCATGCCTTGACACGGTCGCTCCGGGACCGGTATCCGCCACCCGTCGCCCAAGAAAATGGCGGATACCAACGGGGTCGGTTCGCATCAAGTCTGGTTCTTGAGCGCATCTTTGAGCGGGCGGCGGTAGGTACAGCGCAGTCCTGGACATGGGTCCCTCGTTGTGCACCACCTCCTGTCCCCTCCTGGCCGGATATTCGGAATCGCCCAATGCCCTGACCCTGGCAGCCGGTGGATAATCTGGTGCCCCCGTTTTTCCCGGAAGGAGCGTGGACATCGCAACAGGCCTCAATATATAATCACAGTGCGTGTCGATCCTGACGCTCGCGCTGGTATGAACGGTTGGAGGAAATCCCATGCGGAGGATCGGACTCCCCTTCCTGCTCGCCGTCCTGGTCATTGGCCTCGGCACTGCCGCCCAGGAGAATGAGGCAGGATTCACTCTCGGCCTGAAGAAGGTGCAGACCTCGGTGAGGAGCCGGAAGTGGAACCGGGCCCTCGACCAGCTGAAACGGTTGCTTGCGGCACACGAGAACCGGGACTACGTCCTCGCCCGCCGCACTGAAATCGTCGACCTGCACAGACACTGCCTCTTCCGCTCCCGCAACAAGGAGCCGAAGCCCGACGATGTCGTCTCGGGAGACCTCCTCTCCCACGATCTCTCCACAGGCAGGATCAAGATACGGTACGGCCCTTTGAGCATGGGTGACTTCAAGGGCGCCGTGGGCCTTCAGCTGCATACGGCCAAGTTCGCGGGCCCCTACTCCGTCGAGATCCGCGGGAAGAAATACCCCGGTTGGCTGGGCATCAATCTACCGTTCAGGGCGTCCTCGCCTCCGTGCATCTGGGTGTGCATGGAAGGCGAAAACGGTTTCATCGTCAGTTACGGATTCGAACAGAAGGGGGACGGCAGGTACAGTGCATCCTGGATACCTGCCCGTATCGCCTCTGCCAAGAAAGGGGCAGTGGTGGCCGAGAAGGGAATGACGCTGGCGCGGTCCGGCAAGCCCTTCCGGCTGAAGGTGAAGGTGGGAAAGACCCTGATCAGTTCCTACTACAACGGCAAGCCGCTCCTGAAGACGCGGAAGCCCGAGAAGCTGTTCGGCGGCTGGGGATTCGCCAACATCAAGAAGTTCGACGAGATTGTGATCCAGGGGAAGGCGGAACCGTCGTGGCTCCAGGGACGCATCGACGCCGCAGTGGAGAAGCAGCGCAAGGTTTTCAACAAATCCTATCGTCCGGAGATGGAGTTACCGCCCTGGCTCTTGCGCCGGCCGGAACCGCCGGTGAAACCCATCACCAAGGAGGAAGCCCCGGAATATCCCGGCCCGGAGCCGGATTCCAGCGAGGAGCGAATCCTGGATCGGGCGTCTGCCCTGGTCAAAAAGCACGACTACCGGAAGTGTCTCGACTTCCTCGCAAGGCTCGATCCCGATTGCGTGGACGAGGCCCGGCTGGCTTTCCTCAAGGCTTCCTGCCACGTAGGACTGGGCAACCTCGAGCGGTCGCTGCCGCTCTGGTGCCGCGTCTGCGAGGAAGACCCGACCTTCATGCCGGCCCAGGCCAAGCGCATTCAGGTCACCTATCTCCTTGGCCGGCGAGACGAGGCGTTAAAATCACTGAAGACGCTGATCGAGGCGCACCCGACCGAGGGGGCGCTACACGCAGTGTACGTGCTCCTGCTGCTCAAGGAGGGACGCGCCAAGGAGGCAGGAACCGCTCTGGAGGCGGCTCTCGGACAAGCCGGCCCGAGCCCCACGCTGGAGAGGTTACGCAAACTGATCTTCAAGGCAACCAGGGGGCCCAACTGGGGGCGCGTCCACGAGCACAAGTCGGAACACTACCACGTTCTCTCGGACATCGACCGCCAGACCTGTCGTGAGGCCGCTCGTATTCTGGAAGACTCCTACCGCGCCTACAACGTGCACCTGAAGCGCTTGAAGGGGGATAGCCGCCGGTTCAAGGTGTATCTCTTTTCCGGCCAGGCCGGATTCCGTACTCACTGCCGGGACGCCATGGGTGGCGTGTCCATGCACACGGCCGGCCTTTACAGTCCGCTCCTGAAGCAGCTCCTGATCTGGAACCTGCCTGATCGCCGCATGATGATGCGCACGGTCCGACACGAGGGCTTTCACCAGTATGTCGACCGCATCATGCGCGACCCACCGATCTGGTTCAACGAGGGCATGGCCGAGTACTACGAGACTGCCGATCACGTCAAGGGCACCTGGCAAATCGGCATGGTCCGCAAGGACCACCTCAAGCTCCTGAAAAATTTGAAGGTCCTGATTCCCCTGGAGGACTTCATCCGCCTGCCGGCCCACAGTTTTTACAGGCGATCTGCGTTCGCCTACGCCCAGGCGTGGGCGGTCGTCCACTTCATGCTCCATGGGCCGAAGACGTACCGGTCGGTGTTCTCCGGTCTATTCGAGGAGCT
Organism: uncultured Planctomycetota bacterium; assembly: GCA_964485695.1. Lineage (GTDB taxonomy): Bacteria > Planctomycetota > JAFGQW01 > JAFGQW01 > JAFGQW01 > CAZAKZ01. Next base: position 2,585 of record CAZAKZ010000168.1, read on the forward strand.
GCAGGGCGACGAACCGGGTCGAGTCGTGCTGAACCGCGTCCTCGACGCCATCGACCTGGAGGTCATGGAGACGGAGTTCCGTCTCTACCTGAAGAAGCTGGCCCGGTCGCAGTAACGCGAGTCCTCAAGGCGCTCCGGATACCAGGGAGGGCGATCATGGTTCTTCGCCTCGTGGCATTGATCCTGGCAGCCTGGCCGGCGGATTCGATGGGAGATGAGATCCGGCGCGGCATCTACTACCGGAACAGGCACCTCAATTTCGAGATGTGGATACCGCGTGGATTCACCCGGTGCGAGAAGCCGTCCGAGCCTTTGACGATAGCCGAGTTCTCGGGCGGCTCTCGGGGCGCTACCAGGATCTGCTTCTGTAATCAACGAATAAAGAATCAGCACGCTTTTACGTTTCGAATCGACTCCGTGGTGGAGAAACAACTCCACGGGGCGCGGCGGGAACCCGTAGATGGCTTCATGGCCAACGGTCGACCGGCCCCGGTCATCGTGGTGCACCTCCTGGAACTTCCCTCATCCACTTTTGAATGCAACTTCATCTACTTCGGCCTCGATACTGGGAAGCACCTCGTATGGGCAAACATGCACGTCCCAGAGGGTCGGATCAAACCGGCTCTGGCCGAGCTCCGGTGGATGATGGGGACGTTTCGCTCCTACGGGCCCGCCGGCCTGGATTCCTACCTGTCCGGCCAGCAGATCCACGAAGGGACCGGCCTCACATACCGGCCACCCATGAACTTCGATGGGAAGTCCGGAAGCGCCGATCCCAACCTCGTCTTCTGGGGGACCCGGCCGGATAGAAGGGACCTGATCGTCATTGCTGTAGCCGGGGCCGGGAGCCTGGAGGGAGTGCTCCGGGCTCAGGCCGGAACCGATGTGCCAGACCAGGAGCCCTGGGTCTTTCCGCATCCGATCCGCTGGAAGGCCCTCGGGTCGTTTTTCGCGCCAAAAGGGAAGGGAGCCCGTTCCGGAAGGGCCCTCGCCGCGGTCCTGCTGGACGACGGCTCCGTCCTGACCGTCAGCGTGCGGGGGGATCGGGCCGCCCGCGAACGTCTGGTCCGGATAGCCGAGCTGGTCGTAATGAGTCTGGATGTAGTGGACATGGAAGCGATCCGGGAGCGGGTTGCTGGTGTTGTCCGGGCTCTCACTGACGCTTCCCGGCGCGGCGACCGGAGCGAGATTCTTAAGCAGCTTGACGTGCTCTCCGAGCACCTCTATCTGCGCGAGGCGCGAACGGCCATGGCCCGATCCATCTGGAAAATCAAGAGCAACAAGGCGCAGAAAAAGGCCATTCGCGCCCTCGCCCGGTCCGGACGCACGGACGTCAAGCCTTTCCTGTTCAATGCGCTGAAGCGACGGGACATCCAGAAGCGACTCGGCATTGTCTCCGCCCTCCTCGAGGCCTTGAGTCTGTTCGGCGACGTCGAGACGCTCACAATCCTCTCGAAATACGCGAGGCACGGACATCCCCACGTGGCCGCTGCCGCAATCCGTGGATTCGGTAACTTTTCGAGGTTCAAGAACCTGGCCCTGAGGAAACTCATCTCCGTCATGAAAAAGGAAGAACGCCAGGGGATGCGAAAGACCGACGACGCCCGGGAGCGATGGTCCGAGCTGAAGCCCGTCTATCGAGAGGCCCTGGAGAAGCTGACCGGTATTCCACTCAAGTCCTCCAAGGAGGCCATGAAATGGCTAAAGGGACGGAAGTGAGATGGTGACAGCGTAGCAGGCCAACCTCCAGGCCGTGAAGTTTTTTTGCCTCCCTATTGAACCTCTTTTGATACAATCATTCTTGTATTCCGCTCACGATCCGCCCATGAGCCCTGTGGAACTTTTTCCACCCGACTGAAAAGGATAAAATCCGACCATGTCGACAAGACTCGATTATTTTGCAGTCATCGCAGTAGGCCTCGCCTTCTGGGTCATGTCCCCTGCCACCCCCGCCCAGCACCATACCGCGGGCTGGTCCGTCATCTCCAGCGCCTCGAGTGCCTCAACGGCTCCGGTCATCGGTCACATCGACCAGAGCGGCAAGATGACCACGGTCCTGGCCGGGAGCAAGATGCCGCAGAACGCCTACGCCCAGGGCGGTACCCTCGACATCGACGACAAGACCTACGTGGTGGCACTCCTCTCCAAGACCATCAACGGCAGCCTGCTCCTGGTGGATCGGTCCGGTTTCATCCTGCAGACCGTCCAGGTCCTCAGCAAGAGCCCTACGAACGGCGGCGGCTACATCACGGACGTGATCCTCGACTCGGGCGGCGACTACATCGTGGTCAAGGGCGTGGGCGGGGGCGCCATTCCAGGGCTGCTCCGGGTGGACCGGAGTCACCACGGGATCACTACCCTCTACCAGGGGACGCCCCTGTTAGAAGCGAAGATGGTGACCACCGACATTAACACCGGGAACTTCCTGGTGGTGGACACTACCGGCCGCTGGGTCTACAGCATCGCCCCGGACGGATCCGCCATCATTTCGGTCGGCACTTTTTCCACCACGCTCTCGATCAACAACCAGATCACTCAGGACATCCATACCGGCGACGTGTTCGTGGGATCCTGGGCCACCCAGGGAGTACTTCTGTTCCGGATGAACTCGGGCGGCGTCGCCACCACCTTCCTCACCAGCGGCCTGAACGCCGTTTATGGCGTGCACGCAGACCGCTCCAGCGTGGCAAATCCGCGGCTAGCTCTGGGGGCGCTCGGCACCGCCCCGAGCGTCTGCTTCGTGGACTTGACCACCAAGGCCATCACCACGCTCCACACCGGCTCGGTTCTTTTCTACCAGGTGTTCCCCAACCGGGAGGTGGCCACCATCAAGCGCGGTCCGGGCAAATGGGAGATCGTGATGCACTTCCAGGGAGAAAGCGGAAACGCCTACGTGGCCGGCCTCTCCTTGTCCGGGGTCCGGCCGGGCGTGAGGCTTCCCGACCGCAGGCGGATCCATCTCAACGTGGATACCCTCACCGCGCTCAGCGTGAACGGGCTTCTCGGCCCTCTTTTCAGCGGCTATACTGGCGCTCTCAACGCCTTCGACCGCGGCTCCGCCGTCCTCGATGTATCCGGGCTTCCGGCGCTCAAAGGCACCCGGATCTGGGCTCAGGTCGTCACCTTGAACAAGTCCGCGCCGCTGGGGATCCAGACCATCGCGGACCCGGTGGTTCTCATCCTGTAGCTGGCCAGCCGGCGTCGCCCTTGTAACTATTCCGTGCTGTAATGGCCCTGCGAGTTAGGGCGATTCCTTCCAGACCATAACCTCCTCTTCTCGGCAATGTCATAATACATCCTAGGAGATGAACTGTAGAGTTATCGGGGGACATCAATGGGGATTGGCGTGCTCGAAAGTTGTTCGTTCTGCCCGGCGGCTGGCCGCAAAATGAAACACAGGCTAAAAGCAGACCTCTCCCAACCCGGATAGATTCGCTTGAAAGACACGCCTAATCAAAGAGAATAGCTGTATGAAACGACTGTGCATATCCCTCGCAATCTGCTGCCTGGCCGCGGGTTGCCAGACCGAATACAACCGCCAGTTGCACCGCGAGCACTCGCAGGAACTTCTCAAGGACGTCGGCTGGGAAAAGACAAAAGCGCTTTTCGAAGACCTCGTAAAATGCACCGTCACTATCAAGCCGGTCGGTTTCGGCATGGACTTACTGGCCGGACGGGGGACCGGTGTCATTATCTCGAAAGACGGCTATATACTGACCTGCGCGCACGTGGTCAAGTCGGTGTGCGGCCTTCCCGAGACCGTAGCCGGAAAAAACCGGGCCGCATTGGCTTCCGGTAGAGAACTTAAGGTCGTATTCTCAAACGGGCATTACGCGAATGCTTCGCTGGTTGCGTTCAACTGCAAGTTCGACCTCGCCCTTTTGAAAACCCCGGTCGACCGATTCCAGCTTTCCGTGGAACTGGAATCCGGCCTCAGGATAATGCCCGGTGACGTGCTGGTGGCTACAGTCAGAGAGGGCGAAAACGAGTCGGTTGAGCGCCTCATAACGGCTGGCAAGGTGATAGTCCCCTATTCAGCCCTGCCGGTGCCGAAGATGGAGAGCAGGTACTCAAGCGGCCTGCTGTTCCGCACCTTCGGCTACGCCGGGATGAGCGGCGCGCCCCTTTTTACCCGCGACGGTCGCTTCGCAGGCATCCTCAAAAAAGGCACTCCCGGCGTATACGGTGACGGGACTTCTTTCATGGCCGCTACGGCGGCGGACGATATTCGGCGCCTCCTACCTGATATGAAGAAAGGAGTTTCGGACGGATCGTATTTTACGGACGAGGAGTTTCTCGCGGAGCGGGAAAGACAGAACACGCTCCAGAAACGCCTCGCTGAGGATACCAATCCCGGTTTCGAAAAGAACAAGGAATACGTAACGGCAGTCGGCGTTGTCAAGGGCCAGCTTGCCCCGGCTCTCGAAGCCCTCAAAGTGGGTAAGGCCGACACGTTCTTCGAAGGTATGGTGAGGGTCTGCCTCCTTGATATCTATACGGCCCGCTACATGTACGACGAGAATAAATGCGCCGAGATCAAGGCGTTCTTCGATAGGGATAATAAGCCGCTTACAAGATAACGCCTGTCCCTCCCGAAAACTTGATGGATCAGTTCAGCAATTCAACCTGTTTTTCGAAGTGCGTACCCGAGCAAAAAAAAACTGATATTCGGCAGCTACTTCTACTTTATCCCTGTTTCCTCATGTTCCTGTATAATGGATCCCCGACGGATAGAATCTCATCCCGCGGCATTGTCTGGAAAATTGCTCCATGAAATCGGTACAACCACGCATCCTATCAGTCTATATTGCTGCCACCGTGATCCTCATCGTCCTGGGGTGCACGGTGAAGCTGACCGCTTTCCTCGTGCCACAGGTCCTGGCCCCCGGCGGTATTTTCGAGGTAGTTGTCGCGGGCACCCATTCAGGTAACAACGCCAGCGAGGGGGCCGCGGCCGTGCTGCAGGTGCCGGCCGGATTCACGGTGATTTCGGCCTTGACCCTGGATCGTCGGCCGATCACCCGGAACGATCCGGCGGTGATGGCGCTGTACAAGGCTGAGACGGGCCACAGTCTGGCCGTATTCTCGGGTACCAACTCCTCCACCAATGCCGGAAGCAACCACGTGCTCCGTGTGCGGCTTCGGGCCCCGGTGGGCGGCGGACCGTACGTATTCAAGGTCTCGCTCGCCGCCCAGACCGGCGCCACCTGGGCGATCAATGATCCACCGGGTATCTCGGACTTTGCACAGATCAACGCCAATCCGTACGCCCGGACCGTAGTGATGGCCAAGGACCCGTGGACCGGTGCGCCCGTCTACCAGAACTACTCATGGGGCCTTCCCGTTGCCAACCCGCCCGGCGCAAACGACAGCGGCTGGTCCGGGGTGGCGCTCGAGGATTTCAACAACGACGGCCGCGACGACCTGGCCTGCATCGGCAGGAAGGGCAACGGCCCACGCGCCTTCCTGAGCCCTCTGCCCGGTACGCCGTGGCATGAGTCCAGCATCGGTCTCTCCTATTCCTTCTCAGGCCGGTCGGACGTGGCCTTCGGCGACTTCGACCACGACGGCAGGATCGATCTCGCCGATGCAAACGGCCTCGCCTGGCTCGGCGACGGCGGCAAGTCGTGGACCCTGGCAACCGGCATCGAGATCCGAGGCGGGGGCATGGAAGGAGTGGCCGTGGCCGATGTGAACAACGACGGATACGACGACGTGGCATTCTCCGGCCACTTCTCCGACTACATACAGGTGTTCCTCTCCAACGGCAGGGGCGGCTTCACCGAGTCGAGCAACGGGCTACCGAACGGTGCCAAGCCCAGCAACACAGGCGGGCACAAACTGATGATGAAGGACTTGAACGGCGACAGCTTCGCGGACATTTTGTGGTGTCAGTATTACTCCACCGACCTGTGGCTCGGCGACGGAAAGGGTAACTGGAAACGGGCTCCCGCCCACGGCCTGAACCCGTATCAGCACTGGGGCGTCGACGCCGCCGACCTGGACGGCGACGGCGACCCGGACTTGGTTTTCGGCGTCTTTCACAGCGGTCCGACGCCGCCCACTATCGGCGGGGTCGAGGTGTACGAAAACCTCGGCACCGCGAAGTTCAAGCTTCGGACTTCGACCGGCATCCCGACCACCGCAGACTCATTCCAGGACGTGGCGCTGGCCGATTTCGACCGCGACGGCCGCGTGGACATCCTGGCTGGCCGGAGGTTCACTTCGGGTCCAACCACTCCATCGTTCTCCAGCCTGGAGATCTGGATGAACCGGGGAGGATTCACCTTCAAGCAGCAGACCTTTCCGGATTTGCCGACTTCAAACATCGGCTATCCCGAGGGCGTGGCCGTGGGCGACGTCAACGGCGACACATGGCCGGACGTGGCGGTCGCCAGCTACGAGCTGGGCGTTCTGGTGTGGTTGAACGAACGCACCGGCTTCTCCCCCTACGGAAAGGGGTGCGGGGGCAACCTGCCAGCCGCTCCGGTCATCGGCTACAGCGGGCAGCCGAAGCTGGGCAACGCAGCTTTCGCCTGGACCGTGAGTCAAGCGTCAGCGAACAAGCCGGCCCTCTTGGTGATGGGCCTCAGCAAGCGCTACTTCTTTGGTGCCCCCGTCCTACCGCTGGATCTGGGGCCGGTGGGCGCGCCCGGATGCTTCCTGCTGGCGGAAGCGCGGACGCAGTTCAACACGGCCACCGACAGCACGGGTAGGGCGAGCGTTCCCCTACCGATTCCAGGTGCGCCGGCGCTCGTCGGCACAGTGTTCTACGGTCAGTGGGGAATCACGGACCCGGTTGCCAACAAGCTGGGGCTGGCGGTGTCCAACGGGGGGGCTGCGAAGATCGGACGGTAGTTTCCGAAAGCACGGGACATGTTCAAACGGATCCGCGAGCGGCGCGCACGGCGAGCTCGAAGAGCTTCATGTCGTCATGAACCGCGTCGGTGTGATTCTGTGGATTCTCGGACTCGTATTTGATGACGACCACAAGATCTCTGGAGGGGACGACGCCGATGATCTGACCTCCCAGACCACTGGCGAGGAAACATGGGGTACCGTCGATCTTCGTGATCCACCAATGGTAGCCGTAGCTGTATCGGCGGACGCCGGTGACCTGGTCGTGCGTGCTCGCTTTCACCCAGGACTCCGAAATCACGGTTCGACCGTCCCATTGCCCGCGATTGAGGAACAGAAAACCGAACTTCGCCATCTCTCTCGCGGTGAGGTGGAGACCGAAGCCGCCTATCTCGGTTCCCCGGGTGTCCTGGCGCCAGCAGTGGGGGACGGGGATCTTGTAGTCGTCCCATGTCACATATTGCATCTTACCGGGCAATGAATAGAGCCGGATGCCCAGGGGGCCGAAGAGATACCGGCGAGCGAAGGCGCCGGGCGTCTTGCCAGTGGTCTTGTGAATCAGGTCGCAGAGGAAGTGCGAGTTGGCGGAGTTGTAGTGAAAGTGCGTCCCGACCCGATGATCCCTGGGACGGCCTAGCGCTTCGGCGGTCCAGTCCGGAGACCAGACCCAGCGCATCCAGCTGATACCCTCCTCCGAGAAACGCAGGCCCGTGGTGTGGGTGAGAACGTGACCCAGCCGGATGTCGTTGAAAGCGGGATATGCGGGCAGGTGGTCGACCATCAGGTCATCTGAGCCGTTCAGGAAGCCCTTGTCGATCGCGATGCCCACCAGGGCCGAGGTAAAGCTCTTCGTGATCGACCACACTTCGGTGCTGCGGTCGCGACCGCCGTCACCATAGTATTGCTCGAAAACGATGCGGCCGTCCCTGACGACCAGCAGGCACCGGGTCAACGGGTCCCGGCGTGCGAAGGCGTCGGCTTCGGCCATTCTCGCCGGATCGATGCCGCAGGCCTCCATGGGCGCCGACTTCCAGGCACGTGTGGGCCAGTAGGGCCGGGTGTTGTCCGGCCAGTCGTACCCCTCGTCTCCGACGATGTTCGGGGTGGCACAAGAGCCGATCAGCAGCGTCAGGGCCAGGATGCCGAGAAGCTGGACCGTCCTGGTCGTGCGGCGGCGCATCTTCTGATTCCTCTCTCCGTGGTAGGGGCTCCTCGAGATAGAAGACCACCATTACATCACGTGATTTCGCATGAGTATGACTACGCGGTGAGATTCATTTTGTTTGTGGGGCGCCACGGATTCCTGGCGACAACGGCCGCGCCCCTGGTGCACTTCCTTCTGACCGCTTCAGGCCGCTTCTGTCCTTTCATGGCACCTAATCTTCATATATAAATTTGTGGCAGGCTCTGCAGCGGCCGGATCGGCCGGGCTTGCTGGATGCCAGGAGGAATCCTGGGGTCCGTGACGAGTTCTCGCACCTGGAAATCCCGAATGTCCATACAGATAGCACCGCTTGATCAGCGACAATTAGAATTCCGGTCAGCGACAATTAGAATTCCCGCCTCAG
>CAZAKZ010000169.1:0-10995 GCA_964485695.1 uncultured Planctomycetota bacterium
CTCTCCGGAGAGCATTCATTTTCCCGGCTCCGCAGTTTCTGATCCTGGAGTGGGACCGCACGCCAGACATGCCCGGGGCGATCCTCGAGGAGAAGCGGTTCGGCCCCGTCCGCGTGCTCAAACTCCGGCCCGACGCCGCAATTCCAGAGCCTCGGACTCGGCCTCGGAGAGGATCGCGTCCAGATCGGCGGTGAGGAGCTTCCGGTTCTCCACCAGGATCTCACCGTCCACCACCACGTGCTTAACGTCGTGGGATCGGCCGGTGTAGACCAGCAGGGAAGCGGGGTGGACCGTGGAAAGTGGCCAGGCCCGGGGGCCCGACGGGGCCACCACCACCACGTCGCCCTGCTTGCCCGGCTCCAAGGTGCCGATGCGGTCCTCGAGGTGCAGGGCCCGGGCTCCGTCCAGGGTGGCCATTTCCAGGATGCGGCGGGCGGGCAGGGCCCCGGCGCCGGCCTTCACATTGTGTACCAGGGCCGCGAGCTTCATCTCTTCGAACATGTCCAGGGCGTTGTTACAGGGCGCGCCGTCGGCGCCGAGCGAGACGGTTACGCCGGCCTTCAAAAGGCCCGGCACGTCGGCGATTCCGCTGCCGAGCTTCAGGTTGCACGTGGGGCAGTGGGCCACCCGGGTGCCGGTGTCAGCGAGGCGTTTTGCTTCGGCGGCCGTGAGGTGAACGCAGTGGGCCAACACGGTGTTCTCGCCGAGGCACCCCAGGGCGTCCAGGTATTCGATGTTCCCCAGGCCGGTCTCCTGCTGCACCCGGGCGCATTCGTCCGGGTTCTCTCCGGCGTGGGTGTGGAGGAGCGTGTTATCACGCCGGGCCAGGGCGGCCGTGCCCTCGAGGCACTGCCGGGTGCAGCTCAGGGCGAACCGGGGGGCGTACGCGTAGCGGATGCGGTCGCCGGCTCGGCCGTGCCAGGTGCGGCAGAGATCCTCGGCCTCCTCGAGCGAGGCGTCGGTGTTTTCACGCAGGCCCGGGTAGGCGTCGGGACGGTCCATGTGGGCCTTGCCCAGAACGGCCCGGATCCCCAATTCCTCCACCGCCTCGAACACGGCGCCGGTATGCCGGACGGTCTCCATGGACAGCACGGTGGTGGTGCCGCCCAGGAGCAGCTCGGCAATGCCCAGCCGGGCCGAGGCGCGGATGCTCTCGCGGGTGTGGGCAGCCTCGAGGGGCCAGACGCGCTGCTCGAGCCAGTCCAGCAGCGCCAGGTCGTCGGCCAGACCTCGCATGAGGGTCTGGCACAGGTGCACGTGGGTCTGGACCCAGCCGGGCAGGCAGAACGCGCCCTCGGCCTCGAGGATCCGGTCGGCGCGCCGGCTTCCATCGGGGCCCACATGGACGATGATGCCGTCCTCCACCACCACGTCGCCCCGGATCCGGGCATCGAAGTCCGGCGGGGTCAGGATCCGGGCATCCCGGATGCGCAGGGTGGCCATGGCCTCAGGCGACGCTCACGACTTGTGCAGATCTTCCTCGCCACCGGTCTCCTTTTTCGGGGGCATCTTGGCGCCGGGGGGAACATCCGGGAACTCGCCCTTCTTGGCGTTGTCGTACCACGCCTTGAACGCCTTGTTCTTCCGGAGCTCCCGGAGGTCGCCGTCCCGGAGAATGCTCTTGATGTAGGTCCCCTTTTCCTTGTCCAGCTTGAGGCACCGGGCGAGGAGGGCGTAGGACCCGGGGAGGTTCTTGGCCAGGCAGAGGTTGCAGGCGCAGTTGTAGCACAGGTTGGCGATGTTCTGCTGTATGCCCTTCACCTGCTTCTCGTCCAGTTCGCTGCCGCGCTCCTTCAGGATGTCATCGAAGTACTTGATGACGGGCAGGTAGATCTTCACCGCTTCCTTGAACATCCGGCCGTGGTAGTAGATGTTGGCGATCTGCAGCTTGTAGCCCAGGGTTCGCTGCGGCTCGTCCTGGATCCTGTCCTCGTACTCCTTGACCTTCTTCTGGATGCCCGAGGTGTCGCCCAGCGCCGACCGGGCGTAGACCGCGGCGAGCTGGATACTGTCGTCCATGAGGAAGTCCTCGGAGATGTCCTTCAGCTCCTTCAGCACGGACTTGTCCCCCAGGTCGGCCAGCACCTCCCACGCCTTGTAGTGGTGCTGGTCTTCGTGCAAGTTGAAGTCCTTCATGAGGAGCAACGCGCCCTGGACGGCCCGCTTGCCGTGCTTCTTCATGTGGGTGAACTGACCCACGAAGACCAGGCTCTGGTCCGGGTACTTCTTCTCCAGCGCCCGGAACTCGTTCACCAGGATCTCCATGTACATGGCTTCTTTGAGCGCCCGGGCCTGCTTCTCCTCCCGGGCGGTCTTCTCCAGCGCCGCGGCCAGGTCCGCCTCCGGGTCGGCTTTCTTCTGCGCCTTCAGCGCCTCGAGGCGCTTCTTCACCTCTTCGGCCCGGGTCTCCACCCGCGCCATGGCCCCTTCTCCGAGGGGGTAGAGGGTCGAGACGATTTTCTGGCGCTTTGCCTTGTCCTTGAAGGCCTCGTCGTAGCTCTTGATCAGATTGGTGATCTTTTCGTCCGCGTTGCCGGCCTTGCCGGTGTCGCCGGCGGCCTCTTCCTGGGCCGGGACCGGAGTAAGCAGGAGTGCCGCCGCCAGCACGGCGGCGAGAAGGATCAGGGTGCGGTTCATCGGTCAACTCCTTTCCGGGCGGTGCTCCCGGAGTGCCAATTGGTTCAGGAACAGGATTCCACGCGGGGGGGGAAGCAGACCCCGGTGCCCGAGGTTGGAATCTCCACGGCGATCGTAACCCCAAGTCCCGTGGTCGACAAGCAGGAAGCCGCCAAGCCGCTCACTTCTTCTTGAAGCCGGTCAAGAGGCCCAGGCCCGCCATGGCAGCCGAGGGCAGGCTTCCCGTGAGGAAGGTCTTGAAGCTCCAGAACTGGGCCTCGAGCTTTGGAGCCAGGTCCCGGAACTGTCGGTCCATCTCATTCCAGTCCACGGTGACCCAGTCCACGTACGAGAGCAGGAAGAGGGACAGGGCCCAGACGCCCAGGAACACCGCGGCGATGCGCAGGAAGGTGCGCAGGGCAAAGGCGGCGCAGAAGGCCACGAAGAAGCTGATCCCGCCCTGGAGGAGCGCCTTGGACCAGGCGCCTTCCGAGGCCTCGGCCGGCTGCTGGCCGGGATCGATCTCCACCCGGATGGTCGGCGAGGTTCCGGTCCGGCTGCCCCCGAAACCCTTGACGAGGCCCGGGTCCGTGGAGGTGCCGCCTCCCGGGCCGGGGACAGGGCTGGACGAGGTGCCCGTGTCCTTCTCCGGGGCCGGCTCCACGAAAGCCAGGGCCACGCCCCCCACTACCAGCAACGCCGCCAGAACCAGGAGCGCCTTCTTCCAGGGAGTGAAGCGGTACTTCCTCCTGTCTTTGCCGGCCAGGGCGTCCTTCGGAGCGCTGTCTTTTTTTGCCATGGGTCATTCCCCTCGAATTTTCGTGTTCATGATCGGTCGATGGTTATTCCGTGGGTTCATGGAGGCCTACTTTCCCATGCGAAGCACCAGCAGGGCCATGGCCGTGCCGTAGGGCTTGCCCCCCTGGTGATAGTCCACCCAGGTGCTGTCCAGCTCGGGCACGCGCAGGATGTCCTCGCGGAGTTCCTGGAGCAGGGGGGTCGAGGCGTTCTTTCCGAGATCCTGGATCGCCAGGCCGGCGTGGTAGTAGGCGTAGAAGTAAAAGTAGCTGGAAAAGGCGTGGGGGTTGCCCCAGCTCTTGTTGATCTTCACCGGGATGCGCAGGGCGTCACGGTACTTCATGAAGGTCCGAACGGTCTGGTGGAGCTCCTTCTTCCCCACGGCCTTGCACCGGTAGAGCGCCTGCTCGCACGCCGGGCCCCGGGCGATGGACTGGTCCGGCTTCCGGAAGGAGATCGGATCGGGATAGGTGTAGGTGTAGACACCGGGATCGGTGCGCATCTTCTTCAGCACGGCCACCGCCCGCTTCAGGGCCCTGGCATCCACCTTGAATCCCAGGTCTCTGGCCCGGGCCAGGTTGAGGAGCGCCGGCCCGGTGTTCATGCTGTGGGTGCGTCCCCGGGTGGTCCGGGGCCAGCCGCCGAAGCCGCCCTTCCAGGTGACGGCGAATCGATGGCTGTAGCTCCAGGCGCCGTTCGGGCACTGGCCCGCCAGGAGAAAGTCCACGGCCTTCTGCGCGGTCTTCTTCAGAGCCGGGGTTTGATGACGCGAGAACCGGGCCAGAAGGTAGTCGAGGACGTACGCACCGCCGAAGTGGCTGGCTGTCTTGGGATCGCGGCTGGAGAGCCAGGTCTCGATCCAATCCGTGCCCCGGCCCACGGCCGCCTCGGTCCGATTCCGGAGCGTGCCCTGGACATCCCTGGACCACGCATCCAGGGCCTTGGTCACGAGAGCGGTCACCGAGCTCCGGTACTGATCCACCTCGCAGGGCCACGAACCGTCCGGTGCCTGGTAGTCCAGAAGGTAGTTCAGGGCCCGGCGGACCAGGACCTTCGTGCGGTCCGCCGCCACTGCGCGCTCCGTGCTCGCCAGCTCCGGCGGGAGGTCCGGAATCGACCGCAGGGTCTCGGCCGGCCCCACGCGGTCCGGCCACGTGGTTCGCGCGGCCGCCTTCAGGGCCCAGAGACTCTTCGAGAACTCCTTCCGGAGTCGTTTCCAGGCGTCTCCGGTGGCCCGGGCATCCCGGCGGACCCGGGCCAGGCAGCCCAGGTAGTAGAGGGCCTCGGCGGCCCGGTGGGGAGGCGGTCGTTTTTCCATTGCCTCCGTGAAGAGCCGGGCCGCCCGCTCGAAGTCGCCCTTGCGCATGAGGCTCACGCCGCCCTGGACGCACGCGTCCGCCGCCAGGTCCGACGCCTTGCCGGCGGCATCGTGGGCCAGGCGTACGGCCAGGTCGTGGTCGCCCTTGAGCGCTGCCACGCGGCTGAGACCGTACGCCTTCCGGAGGGCGGGAAGCTTCTGGAACGCCTTTTCGGCCGCGTCCAGAGCGCCCGCCTCCAGGAGCGTGTCCGCGTCGCCGGCCGGGGGTCGGGAGTATTTCTTCGTCTTTGTAAGGGCCGCCTGCAGGAACCTGTAGACCAGCTCCGGATCGAAGGTCCCGATGGTCTCCAGGGAAGCGAGGAGCTTCCCGCCGGGGGTGGACACGCACAGCGCCGGCGCCTTGATCTTGGTGCAGTCGCCGCCGAGGGGAGCCAGAGGATCGCGGGCGCCGAGGCTCCGGCCGTGGGTGTAGGCCCGGGGGCTGTACGAGACGCGAAGCGGCACGAAGCGTTGCTTCACCAGGGCGGCCACCATGGGATCGGCGAACACCACGGCCATGAGCAGCATCTCGGCCAGGTTCTCTGCGGTGGGGTTGTGGGCGCCCCGGACGCAGGTCAGCACCAGGCGTTTCTGTGCGGCGGCCTTCTTCAGGGCTGCAGGGGTATCGTTTTCCCAGGGTAGGATCTGGAGCAGCTGCGCGGCCAGGTTCGGCACGGTGCCGCCTATTTTGCCCATGACGATGAGCAGGCCGTGGTTGGGCGTCTGGCCCGACAGCCACTTCCGCCCGATGTCCGTCACGTCCCACCGCACCTCGATGGCTTTGGGTTCCATCTCCACGCTGAGGAGGGGTTCCTCGCAGTAGGCCGGATGGCGCTTCCAGGAGGTGGTCTTCTCGTCCCAGGCCCCCTCCACCACGTGGACGGCGATCGTGAAGGGAGCGGTGGGGGGTCTCTTGGAGAGCTTCAAGTCGAGGACCAGTTCCGCCTTCTTGAGGGCCTTCTTGCGCATTGATTTCGGAAGGTCGAAGGCGAGGAGGCACCGGTTCTGGTCCTTGTTCCCCACGGCCAGCTGAGGGTGCCTGCCGAAGGCCCGAGTAGCCAGGTACTTGATGAGAATCACGTCCCGGGAAGCCGTCAGGGTCCGGGCCCGTCCGGCCGCAGGAGTGAGGACCAGGCGCGGGGGCTTCCCCTCCTTGCTCTCGCGGCTCGGGAAATAGATCCACCCCGGCTGCCCCACCCGCGGGGCCGGCTTCTTCTTCAAGTCCTCGAAGAAGGGTTTCAGCACCTTCCAGTTCCCGCCCAGGGCCTTGACCAGGGCCGCGGCGTCGTACCGGTTCTCCTCCGGATGGAAGATCCATCCGTAGTACCAGAGCAGGAAGCCGAGACCCGCCTCCTCGGTGTCCCGGATCACGTTCACGATGTCCACGGTGGTGTTGCGGGTGGACGAGGCCCAGCACACCTTCACCAGCGGCAGTACGGCCTTGTCGCCGGCGCTCCTCCGCAGGGAGAGTATGTTCTTCACGAGCCTCGAGGTGGCCACGGGACGGGAAGCCACCGACCGGTTGAGGGAGAGGAAGGGGCAGAAAAAGTCCACCCGGTCCGCGTATTCCAGGCGGACTCCCACGTGGCCCACCTGGACACCCTGGCGAATCTTCCGCCACTTCTTCCGGCAAGCGTCCAGGAATGCAGCCACGTGTGCGCGGCCCTTTTCCCCGCCGCACTTCTTGCAGCGGCAGAGGGCCGCCAGGTTGTAGAGGAGGATCCGATCCAGGGAGGGGCAGGCCTCGAGGATCTTCTCTCCCCACGACGCACCCCACTCTACCGAGTCCTCGTGGGCGAAGCAGAGGTGGTTGTGGTGCCGGGGTATGGTTCCGTCCTCCAGTCTGGCGAAATGGGCCTTGATCCCCTGGGGCCGGAGCGCTCGCGGCCGGTACATGGCGGCCGTGACCACGCCATTGAGCTGAAGGTCCCGCACCAGGCCGTACACCGCCTTCAGGTCGGTGCGGGGCCAGTGGTGGGTGATCCAGGCGAAGTCGACGACCACAAAATTGATGCGGCACTCCTTGACAAAGGTCAGGATCTCCTCCGCCTCGATATCATGACCGATGGCCGAGGAGAGCACGGCGATGCCCCTGGGAGTATGGGGCGCCTGCCGGGCGTCGGCCACGGGGGCGAGGTAGGCCAGCACGGGGGCGAGGTAGGCCAGGGCCAGGAAGAGGGCGGTGGAAAGCTTTGCCTGGAGCATGGGGATCTCCTCTGAAGGGTTATCTGTCCGGCCCATTGTATGGAGTCCGGACAGAATCATCCATGGAGAACTCCCTTGGCTCTACATGAACCGCCGGATGACCTTGGCCTCCAGCGGTAGCACCACGGCGTCGCCTTTCTCGAGGCGGTCGAAAGCCTTGGCCGGGGGCACCCGCGTTGGCATGGGAATGGCGTGGAGCACCGTGCCGGCTTTGTTGAAGCGACGGTCCACGATGGCCAGGGCGATCTGTTCCCCGCCGATGAGGACGCCGCTGGTGATGGTGCCGACGTACTCGCCGCGTCGGTTCAGCACCGGGTTGCCGGTGCGCACCATCTTCACGCCCTTGCCGGGGAGGCGGAGGCGCACGATGACGCGATCCCGGTTCAGTTCGTGGTCCAGGAGCGCGGTGCGTCCGATGAAGAACGGCTTGTGGAACTTGACGCTGTTGCCGTAGCCCGCCTCGATGGGTGTGACGGCGTACGGGCCGGCCAGCTCGTGGCCGTGGAGGGGATAGCCCGCCTCGGTGCGGGTGGAATCGCGGGCGCCCAGTCCGGTGGGGATGAGGCCCAGGGGCCCGCCTTTCTCCAGGAGGAGCCGCCACAACTTCACGGCACCTACCGGGTGCACGTAGATCTCGTATCCGGCCGAACCCGTGTATCCCGTCTTGGAGGCGATGATGTTCATGCCTGCCACCTCGCCTTCGGCAAACTCGAATCGCTTGCAGAGGCCGAGGGCGTCCAGGAGCTCCGGGGTGGCGCCGGCGGCGGCCAGGACGTCGGTGGCCCTTGGGCCCTGGAGCGCCAGGTCGACGCGGCGGTCGTCGCCGCTTGCAGGGTCGCGGAGGTCGCGGATCTCCACCGGCCCCTCGGCCACCTTCCAGGGGAAGACGCCGTCGATGTTGACCTCACCGCTCGCCACGGCGCGGATCCACGCCAGGTCCTTCTCGGCATTGGCGGCGTTCACCACCATCATGTAGTTGTTCCACGCGCGGCGGTAGACCAGGATGTCGTCCAGCACGGTGCCATCGGGCAGGCACAGGTACGAGTAGTGGCACTGGCCGTCCCGGAGCCAGGCCACGTAGTTGGTGGTCAGGGCGTCCAGGAACCGCTGGGCGTGGTCGCCGCGGAAATCGAGGACGCCCATGTGGCTCACGTCGAAGAGCCCGCACGTCTTGCGCACGGCCTCGTGCTCCTGGTCGAGGGGCGTCCTGTAACGCACCGGCATCTCCCACCCGGCGAACGGCACCATCTTGCCGCCGAGGTTGTGGTGCTCCTCGTTGAGGGGGGTCTTCCGGACGGGCGGGGTCTCCAGGGCCTCGACGTAGTCGGGCAGGGCCGGAGGCACCGGTTTCACGTGCTGGTGGCCCACGAAGTAGACCTTTTCCGGGGCGAACATCTCCGGGTGCGCCTCCACGAGGGCGGCCGCATCCGGTGCCGTGCCGTCGTAGTCCGGGAGCCGGTACACGCTCCGCACCACCGCCTCCGCCCGGGCACTGACCAGGGGGATGGTGCGGGTGAGCGCTTCCCTCAGGTCCCCGGCCCGGGTCGCCTCGACCAGGATCTCGAAGCAGGCGCCCTCGTTGCCGCCCAGGGCCGTCCGGTGCACGGTGGCGGGAACGCCGCCCAGGTGGCCCACGGCCACGGTCCCGACGGGGTCGAGGGCCGGTCCGTCCCAGTTCGATTGGACCACGGACGCCGCCTCGGGGCCGTGGAGGCAGAAGAGGGCGAGGGGAGGGGCGCGGTCCGGCTCGCTGGAATCCTCGGGGTGCAGACGGTCCTCCACCAGGGCCGGACCCTCCACCTTCTTGAACACGTCGTCCGCATCGAAGAGCACGTAGCCGTCGCTCAGGGCCCGGAGCCACCGCTTGGTGTCGAAGGCCCGGCGTGTGGTGCTGATGACCAGGAACCGGCGCTGGCCCGGGGCCAGGTCCTCGAGTCGAAGGATGGACACGTCGTCCAGGGCTTTCCCGTGGCGATCCAGGAGGAAGGCACGCTGGCCGGTCATGGGCTCAAGGGCGGCCGTGTCCGAGGTGGCCATGGAGTGGACGGTGTAGTGGGATCGTTCGGCGCTCAGCTCCAGGACCTCGGCACCCAGGTGATGCACCAGAGCCGCTTGCTTCAGGGCTGCCTCGGCGCCCCCGGAGTCGTCAATGCCAATGGGGATCACATCAGGGGGCACGGCGACGGAGGGCTCGTAGTGGGGATAGCCGTCCTGGGATTGCGCGTCCATGTCGTCGGCTACCGGGAACTGTCGGGTCAGGGCGTTGACGCGGTGGCGGGCCTCCTCCAGGAGCCCCAGATCCACCTTGCCCCGGCCCGCGTACCCCCTGGACTCCATGTAGTTGAAAGGGTGGGTGTTTTTGAGCAGGCCGGCGATGATGTCGGCGATCTCCTCGGCCTCCTTCGGGCCGTATCCGAGCTGGGAAATCCACACGGTGCCGATGCGCAAGGCACCCGGATGGGCGGCGCTGGTGTCACCGGGCTTGGTGTTCTTGTTCAGCACGATGCCGGCCAGCTCCAGTATGCGCGAAGCCACCTCGCCCTTCAGGGGCAGGCCGGTGGGCGAGGGGAGCCTGTCCAGGTCGATCATGAGGAGGTGGCTGTCGCTGCCGTCGCCCAGCAGCGCCACGTCCCGGGACCGCAGCGCCTCGCACATGGCCTCGACGTTTTCCCGCACCCGCTGCATCATGCGCTGGAAGGCCGGGCCCCCCGCCAGCTTGAAGGCCACGGCCTTGGCGATGATGGCGTTGATGTGGGGCCCGCCCTGTTCACCAGGAAACACCGAGGTGTTCATCTTTGCAGCCAGTTTAGGATTGGTGGTGAGAATGCAGGCGCCGCGGGGGCCGCACATTGTCTTGTGGGTGGTGAAGGTGGTGACGTCGGCGATGCCCACTGGATTGGGGAAGTGGCCGGTGACGACCAGGCCCGCAGGGTGGGCGATGTCGGCCAGGAGGTAGGCGCCCGCCAGGTCCGCGGCCTCGCGCATCTTCTCCCAGTCGATGGAGAAGGGATAGGCCGAGGCGCCGCCGATGATCATGCGCGGCCGGTGCTCCCGGGCCAGGTCCAGGAGGGCGTCGTAGTCGATCCGTCCGGTGGCGAGGTCCACTCCGTAGGGGATGATGTTGTAGCGCTTTCCGGA
Source organism: uncultured Planctomycetota bacterium (assembly GCA_964485695.1). Lineage (GTDB taxonomy): Bacteria > Planctomycetota > JAFGQW01 > JAFGQW01 > JAFGQW01 > CAZAKZ01. Next base: position 10,115 of record CAZAKZ010000169.1, read on the forward strand.
CCGGTTGATGGGGCTGCCGTGGGTGAGGTGGCCTCCGTGAGCCAGGTTCATGCCCAGGACGCTGTCGCCCGGCTCACACAGGGCCTCGTAGACCGCGTTGTTGGCGGCCGCTCCGGACAGGGGCTGGACGTTGGCGAAGATGCGGTGGGCCGGCGCATTCGGATTGGCGAAGAGGTCTATGATCCGCTTCTGGGCCAGGGTCTCGGCGAAGTCCACGTAGTCGCACCCCTTGTAGTAGCGACCGTCGGAGTAGCGGCGGTAGTAAGCCAGGTGGTGGACGTAGTCCAGGGGCCGGGTGTTCTCGGCCTCGGTCATGCGCCAGGAGGGGTAGCCCTCGGCGTAGATGTTGGAGAACCGCGAGGCCAGGGCGCTCCGGACGGGCTCCGGGCAGATGCTCTCGGAGGCGATGAGGATGATGCGGCGTCGCTGGCGTTCATCCTCGTGGCGGATCAGACGCTGAACGTCGGGATCGACTTTGGCGAGGGAGCCCCGGGGAAGAAACTCTCCGGATTCGGTCTGGATATCGGTTTTGTGACTCATCACAGCTGCTGGGTCCAAAAAAAGTTAATGACTCTACCCCGGGGGGACGGCTCGGGGAGTCCGGACCGGGAAATCCTCTGATCCGGCGAGCCGCCGGGTTCGAGACGGGCCAGGATAATACTAAGACGAGTCCCGGGCCGCTACAATGGGGGACGGAAATGGAGAAGAGCGGGCCGGGCGGCCTTCGGTTTGCACGGGAACATGGATACCCGAATCACGCTGCTACACCGTGTGTCCGTTTTCGGAGCAACCTGGACCAGGCCCGGATCCCACGGAGGAATTCTGGCCAGAATCGGGCCGGTTCTCACACGTGGAGCACCCCACGGGTGTGATATGGCCCG
>CAZAKZ010000170.1:0-10964 GCA_964485695.1 uncultured Planctomycetota bacterium
AGGGTGATCCATCGACTCAGCTTACCACCGGTCCGGTTAAATGGATACCCCAGTATGCAAAAACTCCTGGTATCTTCGTCCGCATCTGGACCACCACGCAAAGAGGACGGTGTGTGATCTGGACGAGGCTCCCTGGAATGTGAGGCGGAGGCGGTTGTTACACGAGACACCCGATAGGCAGCCCATGAACGTCAGGCACCGGGTCATGAAAATATGGAACGACTTCCGCGACCGGAGGTTTTTCTTTCGAGAACTGAACCGTTTCTCAGCTGTATTCGTCTGCTCGGAGCTCGAGGCGGTCGATGTTCCGATCCAGGGGATGGTCTACGTGGCTCCCAACACGGTGGAGGTTCCTCAAGGTGAAGCCGACAGTGAATTTTCATCAGCTGGAAAACGCCGACTGTTGTTTGTCGGCAACCTCGACTACCCCCCGAATCAGGACGGACTGAGGTTCCTTGTCCATGAAATCTGGCCGGAGATTCACCGATGCTATCCGGACGCCACGTTCATGATCGTGGGTCGACGTCCGCGGAAGGAAAGAGAGGAAGGCCTGCGTCGCCTCCTGAAAAGACCTGAATTCGAGGTTCGAACAGATGTGTCTGACGTGTCTCCGTACTACCGTCAGGCAACCGTGTGTTTGGCTCCAATCCGGTTCGGCGGGGGGACGCGGGTGAAGATCATCGAGGCATTCGCCCACGGACGGCCTGTCGTATCAACGACGGTAGGATGCGAGGGCCTGGATGTGGTGCCGGGCGAGCACCTGCTCGTCGAGGATAATCCGCGGTCGTTTGCAGAACAGTGCGTACGCCTGCTTCGTGACGCGGCGCTCGGCCGGCGCCTTTCGCGGGCGGGGCGCGATTTCTGGTCCAGGAACCACACGCCGGCTGCATTCGATCGCATCGTGATCACGGCCTTGAGGCGTCTTGGCGTGCCCGATCAAGGGGTGTGTCCGGGCGCAGATTCTGGGCGGGTCTGACTTCTGGAAAAAGGCACTGGAGCTTCCGGACGGGCCGGGTCAGCAGCCTGTGGATCAACTCTCGCGGATCAGAACGGAGTATCCCCGGAGAGGTCCTCATCGGACTCCTCATGATCCCCGAAGTCCTGGTAGTCCTCGAGCCCCTCTAGACCCTCCAGGCCCTCCTCGAATATGATCTCCTCCAGCTCTCGCGACCGAATCTGCGGCAGCTTTTTCCACCGCGCGTCCCGGGTGAAGGGGTCGCCCAGGTCCAGCACCTCCCGTCGGTCCAGGTTCCAGACCCCGTTCCAGTCGCAGAGCGTCTTTCCGGCCTTGCTGCTTTTTCCGGAAAGCTCCCGCACCAGCTTGCCGCGGAGGCCCGCGCGCGTGGTGGCGGGCGGGGATTCCACGGCCTCCTCGATGGCCTCCACCCCTTCGAGGTGGTGGGTGAGCACACCCGCCCGGTCGAGGCCGGCGAAGATGCCATCCGGCCCCACCTGGCCGAACCGCGTGTCGATCTCGAAGAGCTCCTGCCTCAGGTTCAGGAAGGGCTCCAGGCCGTTCCAGTCCAGACCATGGGCTGCCAGCTCGGGCGTGAGTTGCTTCACTGCGACGGCCAGGGGGCCTCTCCTGGACCGGACCAGGTCCAGGAGAGGCCGGGGCTTGGACACCACGGGCACATCCTTGCTGCGGGCCGCAGCCTGGAGCTTTTCCAGCACGGGATTCCAGTGCTGCACTTTCTCCCAGGACATACCACGGCGGCGGACGTGGTCCGAGAACACCTGGGCCTTGATCCGCCAGTCCAGGACGCGGTCCAGGGCCTCCGGGGACTGCTTCAGGTGATCCAGCACCGTTCGCCACTCCCGGCATACGGCCACGGCCCACGGCGGCGTGAACCGCTGATCCAGGTTCGCTTCCACGCACTCGAGGTAGTGGCGCTGGACGGCCTCGGCCGTGGTCGTACCTCCGGCCTCCAGGGGCGCCTCCACCTCGCACCGCGGATCCGCGGCAAAGGCGCGCATGGCCTGGACCGGTGATTTCAGAACGTTGCGACTCCCCGGCCGGAAGCCTCTCTCCACCAGCGACAGCACCAGGGCCGTGGTGCCCACCCGGAGCCCCATGGCCCGCTGGGAGCAGAGGCTCTCGCCGCAGAGCAGGTGCAGTCGATTGAACTGGCCGCGGGTCAAGGGCTCGTTCCTGGTGTGGAAGATACCCCGGCAGCACGTGGATTCGGATGAGACGTCGCAATGCATGTGGGGTGCCCGCGGCGAGATCACGAACCGGATGCCGGGGTGGGTGTTGTCGAAGCCGCCGGCTCCGGTGTAGATCAGCCGCGTCACCAGATGGGGCAGGAGCTGGGCGGGCAGCCATCGCGGATTGGCCCGGTGGAGATAACTCTCGTGGCTTCCCCAGGTCGAGCCCGTGCCGCTGTAGTCGACGTTGCACTTGTAGAAGGTCGCCCCGGAGACACCTGTTTTTATGTTTGAGCCGACCTCTTCCACCATGTCCCGGGCCAGGTCCGCCAGGACGCGCTCACCCGCCAGGAGGTATCGCACCAGTTCCACGGGCGTGGTGCACTCCGGGGTGCACAGCTCCGGATGGTTGCCGTAGTCCAGGTAGAACCGGGACCCGTTCTGGAGGAACAGACCCTTTCTCCGGCCCGGAAGGTTGGGCACCTTTCTCCGGGCCAGTTCCAGGAGGGCCGGCAAGGCCTCGGCGTTGAAGATCCGGGTACCCTGGCCGTTGAACGCCGTGAAGGCGTACTCCGTCTCCACGCCGAACAACCAGTGATTCACGCCGAAAAGCCACTGCTCCACGGCTACTGGCCCCCCTCCTGGCGGTTTGCCCGGAGAAACGCCTCGCTGTCGCCGGACAGGGCTCGCTGGATGGCCTTGTCGGCGGCGGACAGGAGGTCCTCGCCCGCCCTCCGCATGGACTCGAGGGACTCGAGGGATCCTCCACCCGGAGGATTCCCGGAACCGATCCTGCGCGTATTTTCAAGGTCTTCTCGTCTTCGGTTTCTCATGGTACTCACCTCCTGTTCAAAGAGTATCCAACACGTCATCCAAATTCGAACTGGAATCAAAGGCAGTCTCGGTCTCCTCCCGGGTGAAGGCCAGGGGATCTGCCAGCTCCTGCGTCCGGTACCGGGGCCAATATCCCCTCTCCTGTATGCGGAACCGGATCGAATCCCAGTCGACCCGGTCCACGCTCTCCCGCCCGCCCAGCCGGAGCAGGCGAGCGCGAGCATACGCACGGGTGTCCTCCGGCGGCTCCCGGAGGAAGTGGTCGATCCTCTCCTCGGGTACCAGGCGTTCCACGATGCCCTGGTTGTGGTAGGCCCAGAAAAGGCCCTCGCCCGGATCCAGGGAGTGATAGATCTGGTCGAGGTGCCTGAGCTCAGGCCCTCCCGGTGCCAGGCCGCGCGTCTCGGCCGCCCGGTCCAGAATGCTCCGCTTCAGGATCCAGTCGATGCGTCCCGCCAGGGAGGAGACGTCCGTGGCCAGCCGGGCCAGGGTGTCCTCCCAGAGATCCATGATCTCCCGGACCCGGGGCACCAGGCCGTCCGCCCGGCCCCGGGAAACGAACTGGCTCGCCCGGTCGAACAGGGCCCGCTGCATGTCCAGGGCGGTGTAGCGTTCCCCGGTGGCCAGGGGAGCCGTCCGCTGGAGGTCGGGGTCGGCGCTCCACACCTTGAGCGCCCGGACCGGATCTTCCAGCACCAGCCGGCTGTCCACGTATTCCTGCTCCACCATGGCCAGGATGATCTGGGTCACCCCCACCTTGAGGAGACTCGAGCCGTGGGCCAGGGTGCTGTCGAAGAAGATGACGTGCAGCCTGGCCATGTCCTCCCGGGCGTGGCTCTCATCGCGGCTGTTGATGAGGGGGCGGTCGAAGGTGGTCTGCGGGCCGGTCAGGGTCTTGAAGAAATCGGCCCGCTGGGCGATTTGATAGTCCGTGTTTGGGTCAGCCCCGTTCCCGTTCGGACCGCCCACGGCCCCCTCCTCCACGCCCACCTTGCCCGCGCCGGTGAACAGGATGCTGCTGGCCAGGTACGAGGCCAGAAACAGCATATGGTGGAGCTTTCGCCGGAAGATGTTCTCGTAGCAGCGCCGGGTGATGAGGAAGTTCAGGTGGCTGCCGTAGGCGTTGCCCTTGCCGTCGCTGTTGTTGGCCAGGACCTTGATCTCCCGGCCCTCGGCCAGACCTTCGCTGGCCGCCCGGCGGGCCGCGCCGGCGATCTTGAGCATGGCGTGCCAGCAGGCCACGTGGTCGAACGCACTGATGACCTCGGGAATACAGAGCTCCAGGTGACCCAGGTCGATGTAGACGCAGCCGCCGTTGGTAGCGAGGAACTTCCGGCCCCAGTCCTGGAGGTTGATGGTGGTGGTACCATCGGCCTGAGCCATATCCTGCCAGGTGTCCGCCCAGAACGAGGTCCAGCTGGAGGAAGGCACGACGACGTCCGTGACGGTCGTTGCATCCGAGCCAGCAGCCGCACCGGCGGCCACGCCCGCGACACCCACGTTGTTCAGTTCCCCCTGCAGTTCCCCCTGCAGCACGCCCTGAATTTCATCCAGGAGGGCGCGGGAAGCGGACCAGCCCGAGCGGTTGTCTCCTGCTGTCCCAGTAATCCCTTCAGTAATCCCTTCAGGTAATCCCAGGATGAAGTTGCCCAGCTCGATATCCGCACCACAGACCTTGGGCAGCACCGGGATCGATCCCCTCTTTTCCACCATTGCCTGCATGACGCCACCCGTTCCTTCCTGGTTTATTGATCACTCAGATACCGGTGCTGCCGGTGTACGCGCCTGGGGGTCAGGTCCACGCGGGTCACAGCAAGGTCCTGGGGCATGTCCTGGAGGTAGTTCGAACAGTTGGCCCGCGTCAGGACCCGGGCTGTCTCCGCGAACACCTCCTCGCTGGCCACGAGGACGTCTTCCAGGCTGATGCCTCCTTCGCCGGTATCCACCTCCCGCGCACAGGCCCGTTCCCGGGCCCCGAGGGCGATGCTGGCGATGAGCGCGCCGCTGATCAGGTCGCCGGGGCGCACCGAACGGCGGGATCCGTCCGCAAAGGAAACGGACGCCAGGTCGCCCGCCCCGTTGGGGGAGAAGATGCGCGACAAGGCCGATTCGAAGATCTCCTGCCGGGCGGATTCGTTGTCGTGGCCATTGCCGTTCATCCTGTACGGCATGTCCGGTCTGAGGTGCTTTCCGAAGATCTCCCCCGAGGCCCTGCGATCCGGGCGCGGCACGTTGATGATGCGGTCGGCCAGCCGCCCCGGACGCATGATGGCCGGGTCCACGGAATCGGGCCGGTTCGTGGCCCCCACCACCATGACGTTGCCCCGGGACTCCAGGCCGTCCAGCTCGGCGGCGAACGCCATGAGGACCCGATCGTCAACCCGGGTCATGGAGGCGCCCCGGGTGGAGGAGACCGCGTCCACCTCGTCGAAGAACAGAACCACCGGAACGTCCGGATCCTGCTCGCCCGCTTCCCGGGCGATGCGGAACACCTCGCGGTAGTTCTGCTCGGACTGGGAATACCAGACGCTGTGGAGGCTTCCGGGCTTGATGTTCATGAATCGGCTGCGGCCCGATGGACTCAGGTCTCCGAGCCAGCTGGCCAATCCCTTGGCAATGAGGGTTTTTCCCGTACCAGGGGGGCCCACCAGCAGCACCGAACCGGCCCGGCTGAGATCGTACTTCCGGGCCTTGTCCGGGTGGTCGTGCCGGAGTAGGATGGCCCGCTTCAGCTTTTCGATCTCCTGGTCGAGGCCGCCGATGTCGTTGAATGTCTCCGCCGGCTTGCCCTCCAGGAACAGGCCCTCGCCCTTTGCGCTCTCCACCCGCTCGTAGGCCATCATGGAAGTCCGGCTCCACCGCACCAGGTTGCCCTGCTCGAGAGTTTCGTCCCCGAGGACCGCAGCGGCCAGAACCACGATTTCCTCGTCGCGGGACCGGATCACCAGGCGGCCGTCCGCCAGGTGGCGGTCGAAGACGGCAGTCTCCCCCGGCGAGAGCACCAGGGATTTCCCCATCACCATGTTCAGCCCCTCGTTGAGATAGACCTCATCGCCGCACCGCAACTCGGACAGCTCCACATCCTGGTGCACCGCCACCAGACGGCGGGCGTCGCGGTGAAGCACCTCGAAGCGCTGGCCGAAGGCGGTCGTGACGCTGGCCAGGAACGTGGCCACGTGCCAGGGAGGCGCGGTCAGCTTTTCCAGGAGCTCCCGCATCTCTGCCTGGGTTGCCTTGGCGGCCTCCAGTGCCTCGCGCACCCGCGAGACTTCCAGGAGCAGGGACCTGTCCAGATCTCTGGACGCTTCCGGAGATTCGCCGCGCAGGTTGGACATGAAGTCCAGTCTCTCCTCTATTCTCCCATCAAGTCTCTCCCCGGTGGCATTTGCGCCGCCAAGCAGGCTCGCCAGCATCTGGGGCGGGATTCTTCTGCTTCTTCTGGCCATGAGATTCACCTCTGGATTCACTCGGATGGATTCAATCAGACTTGCTCAGGCTGGCCCCCGGGTCCTTCACGGGATCGGGCTCAGGGCAATTCATTTCAGAAATCACTTCGGAACCAATGATGTGGAAGCCGCGGCGCTTCAGAAGTCCACGGTTCCAGCCGTACATCGCGTGATAGTCCCGCCACAGTTCGCCCCCCTCTGTATTGTTCTCTGTAGTAATGTTCTCTGTGGTATCCCCCACAGCATCCCCCACGACCAGGGCCACGCTGTAGGCCCGGGGAAAGACCACCTGGTGGAGCTTGGAATCAGATGTGGAGAAGAAGGACTGCGCCAGGGGGCACTTCTTCAGGCATTCCGCATCGCACTCCTTGCACCAGGTCCTAGCCACGTGGGAATGCCACCACCCGACCATGATCTCGGTGTTCCCCCTGAGGTCGATGGCGTCCTGGACGGCAGTCCATGTCTCCTTGGTGAACTCGAGGCTCACTGCACCGGCCCGGGTATGCCTGGCGGGGATCTGGGCCGTCACCTCTGCAAAGATCTCGGACCGGACAGAGTCGCAGTGGAGCCGGCCGACCAGGATGCCTCCGGTCTCCACCCCGTCCGCCTCTGCCTTCAGGGCCAGCACCTCATCGAGGATCTCCTGCGGCAGAAAGACGGGCATGTCCTCGGGACCCGGTTCGTCGCAGGCCCGCGCACCCTCGAGAAAGGCGTCCATGGAAGCGTCCTGCACCGGCAGGACCTGTTCGATCTCCTCCACGGTAAAACCACCCCCAGAAAAACCATCCCCAGAATAACCATCCTCAGTCTCTTCAGCCGTGAGAGCCTCCCCCTTTGAAGCCTGATCCTCACCTGCCAGGGCCAGGATGCGGTACGAGGTCCGGTCTCCTTTGGTCAACTTCCCGGTACGGGCCAGCACCACCACCGCATCCAGGGCCATGGACTTGAAGTAGTCCACGTCGAGGTCACAAGATTCGAGGGGTGCAGCCGCCACTGGGGAAGATTTCGCTCCAGTTTCCGCCCGGATAGACATCCCCACCCCGGAGACGAAGGGGTCGCCGAGAGCAGAATCCCAGATGGGTTCCGCCTCCCAGGGGATCTCTCCCCCCAGATGAGGAGGCGTCTTGCCGTGACGGACAGCCTGGAACTGCAACCACTCGAGTACGGGCTGAAAGCGCTCGACCGGCACCGGAACCGAAGCAACCAGATCTAACTGGACTTCGGACTGGCGGTAGAGATTCATGAAATATCGAAAACTGCCCATGGCCATCCCCCAGGTATGTAACGGGAGTGCCGCGGAGCGAGCAGGAAGCCCGCTCCACGGCGGGAAGCATGGTCTACCCCGCGTCGACGTTGGGCTGAAGCACGATCCGGTCGTCGGGCCTGAGTGCCTCCCCGACCCGCTCGGAGGCGTGCAGATGCCGCCCCTCTCTCTCCAGCCGGGCATGATAAGTGAAGGGCTCTCCGTTGCTGGAGATGCGGGGCAGACCCATCCTGTCCACCGCCCCACGGACAAACTCACCCACCAGGGCATCGCGCTGCACGCCGCGCGCCTTCACCCGCTTCTGACCCGAAACGTCACTCACCTCGAGAACCAGGCTTCCATTCGTTCTCGTGACCATCGCGATTTCCTCCTTTTTCAGAAGACAGAAGAATCAAATCTGCTCAAGACCATTGATCAAAGGCTGAAACGCCAGGAAGACCCTGGCACACTCCTCATCCTGAAGACTCTTCACCTCGCCGGTGCAGAGCCGCCCCCCCACAGCGCAGGCCGACAAGGCATCGGACAGGTCCTCCACCCTCGGCTCACCCGGCAGGCACACTTCCAGGCCTACGGATACACTGCCGGAGGCGTTTTCCTGCCGGGTCACGGGCCGCACCCAGCGCAGGCGGCGGCTGACGCCCAGGAGAAAGTGGCCCACTGCCCGGCGGGTGAGGGCAGAGTTGCCATTCAAGTTGCCATTCAAGTTGCCCTCTATGCGGGCGAACTCCACTGAAACCCGGACGCCTCGCTCGGTCCGGGAAGGAAGTTTCCCGGTGTGATTTCCTCGCAAGGCGTACGCCTCAACCCGGGCGGAAAGGTATTCCGGCATCTCCAGGAGTGGTACCGTGAACTTCTTACCCGGCCGATCTCCAGAATCCTCTGCGTTGGCATCTGTGGGCCAGCCTCCTTCCTGCAGAAGGGCCTGGGGGTCAACTGCCCCGAGGGATTCCCCCGGATCCTCGTTCCCGGAATCTACTTTGCTATTCGTTTTGCTATTCGTTTTGCTATTCGTTCTTTTGTTATTCGTGCTGTTGTTCTGACTGTAGCGGGACTTGTGCCCCGCATACCGACGTGCTCCCTCGAGGAACCCCGCACGGATTCTTTCACAGGTATCACAGGTGCCCGGATCGAAGTCCCGGCCGGACCGAACCGGGATGCCGGCGGTGAGCACGACTTTCGAATGCGCAGAATTTCCTGAATCAGAAACATGGTCAGGCACCGGCTCGAGGGCAAATCCGACACCGCCCGGCAGCTCGCTGTTCAGGCGGAGCAGGTTCCACGGAAAATCCTCACTGGCACCAGCCCACGTACGGCTCTGCTTTGATTTTCTCCCCACTTCAGCAATGAACCGGAGCCAGTCGGTCTCCAGCTTCGCAGCCACAGCGGGAGCACCGCGAGTGCCGAGAGAAAGAATCCAACCTCCGGACACGGCCTTGACGGGATTGCCCCGTTTACGTCCCCTACCTCCAGTGCCCCCATTACCCCCATTACACATTGAAGAGAGGAGGTCATGAATGCGGTCCTGCACGGTCGCTCCCCGGGGCGGGCGCGGAATGCCAAGAACGCTTCGAACGTCTCTAACGATCTTCATGATGCACCCTCCTCACGCACCCTAATAGGGGCCAAGGGCTCCATATGATCCATATGAAACGACGCGGCAGAACCCTTGAGCGGCCGGGTGTCCACCGGAAAGCGATCCATGTGCCTGCGTGCCCAGGCGCAGGCCGTCGCGTTGAGGGCGTCGTCCTCCCTGGACGTGAACTTTTTATAGGTGATGACCTCGAACGCCTGGTAGACCAGGTCCACCAGTGTGGTGCCCGGAGTCAACCGACCCAGGCAAATGAACGGCCAGTAGATGTTCGGGTGCCACGCTTTTCTTGGTTCGAGCAGGGTGGCGATGCGAAGAGGGTCCACGTGCCGGAGGTAATTCGGAGGAAACCAGATTCCCACGTCGAATCCGTGGTGATCCTCGATTCTCCGAGTCACAGGATCCTGCACCAGGCCCTTGCAGTGAAACCTCGCGATGTACTTGACGGGGATACATCTCCCGGGATTGGGCAGGGGCACGAGATCCAGGAGGTCGCTCTCCGCAGCCAGGGCCGTTCCTTCCTGGCGCTGGACTTCCAGAAAGCTGTGGTACACGTGATCTTCGTACTTCTTTTCTGGCATGATGAAATCCTCCACCGGGTGAAGGTGAGCCGCATGAATGCCCCACAGAGCTTTTCAATATGCCGCCATGGTAAAGACGGCGTGACGACCCTTGCGTTTTTTGCTGCGGAAACCCGCAGGAGGTTTACTCCCCGAGCCCCCCGAGCTCGAAGTGCATCCTGCGTCCGGCCGACTCCAGGCTGACCAGGTCCCCGGGCCGGAAACCGAGGGAATGAAGGGATCGCCGGAGCTGGCCTGCGGAAACCGCCTTTGCCTCGAGACGTTCGAGGAGCTCGAAACCTGGAGCCATGAGTTCGCCCCCACATCCGGGACAGACACGGCCCGAGGCCGGAATGTTGTCAATCTTTTCCTGAAGCAGGAGAGTGCGCCGGGTATGCCCGCACGTGCGGCAGCACAATCGAGTTGCAAAGGACCGCTCTTCCACCTCCAGGAACTCGCCCTTGCCGGACCCGCCCAGGTCAAAGGCGTCCTGGAGGGAGATCCGGGCCGGCGGGCGATCCAGGCGCTCGGCCCGCCAGGTCTCGTGGTCGAAGCGGCAGTCCGGGTTCCGTACGAGGCGCGTCACGTAGTGTTTATGATTTCGCGCATCCAGAAGTACCTCCTGGCCGGCCCCCGGTGCCTCACGGTTTCCGTCCCTGGAAACGGTTCCGAAAAGCCGTTTCTGACACTCCAGGGCCTGGAGGGACGCAGCCAGGGCGCCCAGGCCGGATGGGGCCCCGGTGGGAGCGGTTCCCGTATTGACTGTACCACCGCAGGGGTATTCCACCTCCAGGTGAGCGTAATCGCTTTCATCCCAGGCACATTCGAGACACGGCTCACCCGGGCCCGGAAGATACACGGTCACCCGTGCCAGAAGCCCGTCTGCCTGAACGCCTGCATCGATCCACGGCACACCCAGCCGGAATATTGCCTGGTTCACCCAGCGTCTGGAGACCCGGGAATCCAGGCACGTCAGAATCATAGAACTCCGAAGGCGGCCCAGGGGAACGGCCTGGACCTCTTGATCCAGGGCCGTCACCCGCAGGTCCGGACGCAGGGCACGAAGACGCCGGGCCTGGGTGTCCTTCCTTCGTACGCCACGGTATGTCGCTACATGCGAAGCC
>CAZAKZ010000171.1:0-10940 GCA_964485695.1 uncultured Planctomycetota bacterium
TTGTGCATGTTCAAAGGCTATTTTCCGGACATATGTCCTTGGATAATACAGGTAGAACTCATCCTTCCATTCTTCCGTTCCGAACAAGGCTGTCAACCGGTCGGCCCATTGATCCGTGGGGATCTGCCGCTTCATGAGCAGTCGATTCACCGCCTGGCCGATCGGAAACAGAAGCCATAAATCGATGGCCTGGGTTTTCGCGATGGCTTCAAGAGTGGCAAATTCAACTTGCATACCGAAAGGATCGAGAAAAACCACAGCCCGATCGCGCTGCCAGTTGCGTCTTTTACACCAGTCTTGAAGAAAGTCGTTGGCATCCTCAGTAACGATGTTGATCGCTGCTTTCGTATTTGCGTGTCTCTCCTTCAGTTTCTCGAGTTCAGCCGTGCACGCTGGATCACGATCGATGAAAACATACTCGTGGAATGTGGGAGAGAGTTGCAGTGCCCGTTCGGCGCTTCCACGCCTGTAGCCCAAGACCTCTTGCTCTTCCTCATCGAAGAGCGATTTTGTTTCCGTGTGAATCCCACGCGGTCGGCGGAATCCCGATCCTGCAAAGCCGTCGACGTAGATTCTGTGAAAGTTCCGTGCTCTCTCGTTTGAGGTGAAGATCCTCAAATACGCCTGCAGGTACTTCTCGAGACGGTCGAGCTTCTTTTCCGTCCAATCTCCGCCGAACTCTTGCATTGAACACATCTTGTGCTGCCTTCTATTCCTCGCTACTTCCGGTTTAACCTGTACGACCAGGTGCCCTAATATATACCTAACATCTGGAGGGGTCAAGCCGTACTGCTGAAGGAAATCCCTCGCCGGCACAATCAGAGGAGGACATTGTTCAGTTCACACGGATTTTCGGTCATGAACGGGTAGCTTAGGAATTCAGCATCGATGAGGAAACGGATTGCAGACTCAGTAAGAGCCCATTCTCTCTGGCTGGGTTGTTTGCGTCCAGACACCACACACGCGATCCCGTGGTAGACTGGCCGGACCCCAAGCCGGAGGTGCAGTCATGAAGGTTCAGACGCTGGTCGCCATCGCCCTGATTCTCGTTGCACTCTCTGCTCTGGACGCTCAATCGCCAGGCAGCGAATACGACCTCACGTTCGAGGACCCGGACTGCATGAAGCGCATCCGGGTAGTGAGCGCGAAGGCGGCGCTCCACGCCTATTCGGGTGGAAAGGGCCACTGCCTGGAATGGACCGTCGAGGGCGAGTCTCGTCAGTGGTCATTGATCCGGATCTATTCGGCGCCCGGGGATCTCCGCAACTTCCGGGCTTTCCAGTTCAAGGTCTATTCGGGGCACCCGTCCAGGGAGCCGCTCCTCGTGCGTATCGTGGATGGAACGTACAAGAGTTTTATTTTCACCTATCTCAATCCACCCATGAACCACTGGGCCGTGTACACGGTGCCACTCCACTTCATGAAACCCTCCGGGGAGTTCGATCCCTCGAAGGCGGCCTGCATCGAGTTCGGTGTGCTGAGCACTTCTGAACCGGGGCGAATCGGGATCGACGACATTGCCTGGAAGCGTGGTGAGGGGCCAAAAGAAGCATCGGCGCCCAACGCCGTGCTGGACCCGGCGGCCGGCGACTGTCTCGACCGCGTCTGGGCGGTCCCGGACGGGGGAGTGCGGAGGGTCGAAACCCCGGAGGGAAACGTGCTCGAATGGAATCCGCGCTGTTACACGGATCAAATGGGCCGGGACACGTCCCCCCGCCTGCGTGTGCGCGGTTTTCCCGCAGACCTTCGCCCGTACCGCGCCGTTCGCCTTCTGGTGGGAGTCGAGCCCGCCGTGGAAAATAACACCCTGTGGATCGAACTCATGATCGGCGGCGAGGGCCATCGTCCGGCTCTCAGGACGGCCATGCCCGCTCTGGGAACCGAACTCACTTCAGTGGAGCTCCCGCTTCACCATTTCTACGGCGACCGATACCATGATCCCCGCCGGTTTCGTGAACTCAGGCTCAATGTGGCCAAGGGCTGGATGATCGGTATGCATTCCGGGATCGAGTCCCCCCAGGTCCGGGTGAGGATCCGACGCCTGGAACTGGTCGAGGGGAAACGCGAAGGTAGCGACTGGACCCCGGCCCTGCAGGCGAAGATCGATACGCTCGGGCGCGCCGGCCCTGCTGCGCTTCCCGACCTGGATGCCATGCTCACCCGCCACGACGGCGACGAGGGAGCTGAGGTCCGATGCTCGGTGGTCCGGGCCCTCGCCGGAATCGGCTCCCCCGCGGCCGGGCTTCTGCTCGAGGTTCTCGATTTCGACACGGAGGGCCGCGTCGCCCTCGCCGCTGCCGAAGTACTTCGTGAGATGGGCAGCGGCCTCGTCCCGCTCATTCCCGATCTGGTCGACACGGTCTGTGCCTGCGCCGTGGAGCAAGGCAGTCGGAGCTGGGCCGCGTCAGAGCTGCTCGTTGCCGCAGGACCCAGTGGTGTCGATGCGGTGATACGCCTTCTGGGGCACTCGGTGGGCGAGGTCCGGTCATCAGCCAGGGGTGTCCTCTTCGAGATGGATACGATTCCGGAAAAGGCGGTCCGGACGTTGCGTACCCTCGTGGTCGAGACCGAGGACATAGACGTCGCCCAGGACGCGGCCGATGATCTCGCCAGGCTCGAGAAACGAGGCATCGAGATGCTGATCCCCCTTCTCGATCACCCGAAAGAAATCACGCGACGGGCGTCCCTGTTCGCCCTCATGAAGGCGGATGCCCTTCCGGATGCGGAGAAAAGACTGGCCGTCCTGGACGGCGAAGATCGTCTGGAGATTGCAAAGGAGGCGCTCCTGGGAGAGCCATCCTCGAAAACGGCGTTCCGTGCGCTCCTGCGCTGTACTGAAGATCCTGATCCGGAGGTGCGAGCAGCCGCCTTCCAGGCGATCGGCATGTATCCGAACCGGGTGAAACGGGCCGTTCCACAACTTCTGAAGTTGCTTTCGAATGCAGGCGCCGAGACGCGCCGGTGCGCGGCCGTGACCCTTTCCCGGGCCGGGCGCTCCGATGCCGTGGTGCGGGCCCTTTCGTCCGCTCTCGAGGACCCGGAGTTCAGCGTCGCCGAAGCCGCCGCCGAATCGCTCCGGAAGCTGGTGCCTCGCGCCGACACCGAGCTGCCGGCAATGGCCGAGTTCCTGAAGAGCAGTCGCATGCAGCCGCGCATCGAGGAAATGCGGAAGCAGCTCATCGAAACTCTCCGGAAGACGACCACTGTCGATGACCCGGCGGGCGTGTTACAGGCAGAAGTGGACAAGTTTCTAGAACGCCTCGGACGCGAGGCCGTGGCCGATCTCCGCATGCTCCTGAAGGAGGACAATCCCGAGATCCAGAAGGCCGCGATCGACGCGTTGGCCCGACTTCATGTGCGGGAGGCCATACCTGATATCCGGCCGTTCCTCGACCACAAAAAACCAGCGCTCAGGATCGCGGCCGCGAACATGCTGTACGATTTCGGCGACGACGATCCCTATCCCCGGCTCGTCGGTCTCTTCGAGGATCCGAGTGACAAGGTCCGTTATGCCGCTGTGATGCTCATGAAGAAGCTCCGGATGAGAGAGGCGGCGGCCGATCTGGTCAAGCTGCTCCGTGACGAGGAGGATTCCGTACGGTTTACGGCCGTGATGGCCCTCGCCGTGTGCGGCAGCAAGGAAGATGCATCCGAGGTGGCGCGGCTCATCGAAGAGGAGGAACCGTTAATGAAGTTGATGGTTCTCCATGCAATCGGCAATCTCGACCCCGGAGGCCATCGAGAGACGCTGTGGAAGCACCTCGACCCAAAGGGCAGGAAACGGGGGGCCGAGCTCCGGCGCATGGCGGCCGTTGGGCTCGCCAGGATCCAGGATTCCGCAGCACGCGAAGTGTTGATGGTCGATGGACCCCTCGTGATGCTCAACTACTACCTTGCACCCGATACCATGAAACGCCTCGAAGAGGTGTGGCTCACACGGGACGAAGTCCGGTCGGCCTCGATCGGAGCAGTGCTCGACCGCATGCAGGAAAAGACAGGGATTCGCATCACGGTCACAAAGCTGGCTCCGGCCGGGTGGAGTGACGTGAAGTTTAGACTTACCTGCTCGTTGCGGTTTAGTATGCTGGGACTTCTCTCCAGTCTGAATCCCCATACTTTGCAAACCGAGGCGACTCTATGGCCCGTCGTGGGCAAGGGAGAGGTGCGCATCCTCACGGAAAAGGAGGCGAGATCGATCTGGCTCGAGCAGATCCGAAAATGGAAGAAAGAGGCCGGAGGAAAGTCCGGGAAGCAGGCGCAGCCAGGCATGAAGGCCGGCCGATCTGACGATTGATTTTTTGCTCGAATCGAGCAAATTTTGGGTCGTGAGGCGCCTGACGGCCTGAAATTAGCTCGGAATGAGCTAAAAAACCGCTGTCAGATCGGCGATCCCAAGCAACATGAACACCCCTGAACCCGTCCACGGAACTTACTCCATTTACGTGGAGGCGTCGTATCGGCTGGAGCTTCCTACCGGGCGCGCTCCCGCGGACGGCTGGCCTCTCCTGGTCGCGCTGCACTGCAAGGGGGACACCGGAGAGCGCCTGGCCGAACGATTCCGGGTATCCGAGCCGCTTCCCTACGCGCGGCTCTTTCCCTCGGGCCCCGTTCCCATGATCCTGGGAGAGGCGGGGAAAGGCTGTTCGGTGGGTCGGTCGTGGTACAGCTACACCGGCGATCCGGACGCGCTCCTGGAGGAGCTCTGCCGGGCCGAGTCGATCCTGCTGGAGTGTGTCGACCAGGTGGCCGGCCACCACGACGTTGATGCGCGGCGCGTTGTGGCCCTGGGCCACAGCCAGGGGGGATACCTGGCGTCGTATACGGCCCTGAGGCACCGGGACCGGTTTGCCGGTCTGGTGGCCGTGTCCTGCCGCATCAAACACGAGGTCCTGGGCCCTGAACTGGCCGCCGCTGCCGGGTACCCGGTTCTGGGCATTCACGGAGAGAAGGACCAGAGCGTCCTGCCCGGGCCCCAGAAGGAGGCCTTCGAGGTTCTACGGCGCCACCGGCTCGATGCCGTCCTGCACCTCCACCGCGGCGGCCACGGAATCCGGCGGAGCACCCTGCCGATCATCGACGCCTTTGTGCGGCGGGTCCTCGGGCTCGGTTGACCTTTTTTTTCGGTGCCATCGATGCGGGAAGCGTGAAGAGGATGTCCTCGACCCCGGCCCGGATGCACTCGTCCATGACGTTCACCACGAGCTGGTGGCGCACCCGGGGGCCCGCACAGATGTGAGCCGGCCTCCGGGGGCTCTCCCGGAGCAATCCCCGTATCTTCCGGTAGATCGCCTTCTTTGCTCCCGGCACCACGCCTGCGGGACGGTCGTTGATGGAGCAGAGGCAACGTCGATCCTGTATCTGCAGCCGGATCCGGATCCACTCGGCCGGTTCGAATACGCTCCTGCCGAGGGCCGGCAGGTTCTGCCCAAGCATGACTTCCCTCGGGTGGTGCGTGATGCAGACCAGGGCGTAGACCAGGAGCAGGAAGACCACATCGATCATGGGCGTGAGGACGAGGATAAGGGCTGGGGGCTTCTGCGCTTGGCTCCGGAACATCGGAATGCCTCTATCAGGACCTGGGGGGCAGGAACGGATTCCGGACGCGAGGGGTTCAGTTAATGTCATTGTCCTCCGGCCGTTGACAACCCGGACCTCGTGACCGATCCTATGCGGTCTCGGGTCGCGCCGACATGGCGGACGGATTTGAACGACAGCCTGCAAGGAGAAGGAACATCCGGATCATGACCCCAAGTATAGCTCTGTGGATCGTCCTGTTCGGATCGGTCTTCTTGAATCTCGATTGCGGCCTCGCGGCCCAGGCAAAAGGACTCACCCCCGCGGACGTGGCCCGCATTCAATACGTTCTCGGCGTCTACCCCGACCAAGACGGCTCCGAGGTGGCCTTCACGAGGCTCGTCCAGCGGCCCCTCGAGACGGGGCCGGGAAGCGCCTTCGTTCACCTGTTCGCCAGGAAGTCCGGGGAGCCGGAGCGCCTCCTCCTGGGCGGAAAGAACCGGGTGGGGGGTGTCTGCTGGAGTCCCGACTGGAAAGAGATCCACTTCCTGAAGAGAGGGGAAGGGGACAAGCACGCCGAGGTCTACGCCCTGCCCATGGACGGCGGTGAGCCGCGGCGCGTGACCCGGACTGCGCGCGGCGTTCTGTCCTTCAAGTGGTCCCCGGACGGCGCGGCCCTGGCCTACACGGCCACGGACCGGCTGCCGCGACTCAGGTCCACGGCCCGGAAGATGGGATTCAGGCCGAAGGTGATGGACGAGGACTGGACCGGCGTCAGCCTGTATGTCCGGGACCGGAAGACCGGCAAGTCCAGGCGCCTCACCCGGGGCCGCACGGTGATCTCGTTCGAGTGGGCTCCGGACGGCAGGAAGCTCGCCGTGGGCATGGCCCCGCGAAACCTCATCGACGACCGCTACATGTTCACGCGTCTGTGGCTGGTGCGGCCCTTTCCGGGGAGAGGCGGCAAGATCATGGAGCCTCTGGTGGAGAATCCCGGCAAGCTGGGCGGGTACGCCTGGTCTCCGGATTCCACCCGGCTGGCCTACATCGCCGGCGCGGATCGCCGCGATCCCCATGCGGGCATGCTCTACGTGGTGGACGCCGCAGAGAAGAAGCCGAGGTGTCTCACCGAGGGCTTCAAGGGCATGGTGCACGAGGTAAAGTGGAAGGACGACGACACCCTGCATGCCGCGGTGACCACCGGCGTCTACTCCCACCTCTACGAGATTCGCGTCGCCGACGGCCGCACCTCGACGTTGCTGAGCGGGGGGGACGTGGCGTTTCGCCATTTCACGCGGTCCGGCAACGGCAAGGCAATCTTCCTGACGGGCTCCACAGCAACCCACCCCGGCGAGGTCTTCCGGGTGAAGGAGGGAGGCGGCCTCGAGAGGCTCACCCACTCGAATCCGTGGATGAAGAACGTGGCCCTCGGCCGGCAGCGGGTCTTCGCTTTCAAGGCCCGAGACGGTCTGGCCATTGAGGGGCTTCTCATGGTTCCCGTGGACTACAAGAAGGGCTTGCGATATCCCCTGGTGATCCTCGTGCACGGGGGCCCCGAGTCGCACTTCTCCAACGGCTGGCACACCGACTACGGCCGGTGGGGCCAGATGCTGGCGGCGCGCGGCTACTTCGTCTGGTATCCAAACTACCGGGCCTCCACCGGGTACGGCGTGGCCTTTGCGAAGGCGAACCACGGCGATCCCATGGGAAGGGAATTCGAGGATCACCTCGACGCCGTCAAGGCCCTGGACGCGGAGGGCCTCATCGATCCCCGACGCGTGGGTCTGGGCGGCGGCTCGTACGGCGGATACGCCGCGGCCTGGGCCGCAACCCGGCACAGCAAGCACTTTGCGGCGGCGGTCGCCTTCGTTCCGTTCGTGGACGTCAGGACCAAGTGGTACACGTCGGATATCCCGAACGAGTTCTTTCTGGTGCACTACGAGGAGAAGTGGCCCCACGAGCAGGTATCGTTCCTGGCGGAGCGAAGTCCCCTCACCCACGCACCGGCCTGTCGGACCCCGCTCCTCATCTGCGGCGGGACGTCCGACTCGCGGGTTCACCCCAGCCAGCCGTTCATGCTCTACCGAGCGGTCAAGTTCGCCACCCCGACCCCGGTGCGCTACGTTCAGTATCCGGGGGAGGGCCACGGCAACCGCCTGAACGTCTACCGGTTCGACTACTGCATCCGTAGCCTCCGGTGGTTCGACCACTATCTGAAACCGGGCGACCACCGCCTGGACGAGCCTCCGGCCCTGGACCTGGACTACCGGAGGTGGATGAGGAAGGGCAGGTAAACATGTCGTTTCAATTACCGGAAGCCATCGAGATCCTCGAGACCACCCCGTCGGTCCTGAAGACCTGGTTCGGCCCCCTGTCGGACGGATGGACCCGGAACCCGGCGAAGGAGGGCGCCTGGACCCCTTTCGACATCGTGGGACACCTCATTCACGGCGAGAAGACCGACTGGATGGTCCGGCTCCGGATGGTCCTGGAGCAGGGGGAGTCGGCCACCTTTCCCGTCTATGACCGGTTTGCGCAGTTCGAGGAGAGCAGGGGCAAGAACCTCATTGAGCTCCTGGAGACCTTCGCGGAGCTTCGCGCCGGCAACCTGGCGGTCCTCCGGGATCTGGGTCCGGCGCCGGAACAGATGACCCTCACCGGCATGCACCCGAGCCTGGGTCGGGTCACGCTGGAAAACCTCCTGGCCACCTGGGTGGTCCACGACCTTTCCCACATCGCCCAGGCTGCGCGCGTCATGTCGGCCCGGTACGGCGAGGCCGTGGGGCCCTGGAACCACGAGGACTACCTACGGATCTTCGGGGAATAGCCCCTTGCGAGCGAGTATCAAGAAATTCCTGTTCGATCCTCCCGCCGGCGGGAGCGACCGCTTCCTGCTTCTCCTGATCCTGGTGGTCTGCGCCGGGATCTATGCGCCGGCCGCGTGGAACGGTTTCACCTACGACGATCGGCTCTATGTGATGGCGCAAACCCCGGAGGGGCCCAACGTGATGGTCCAGGACCTCAAGCCCTTCTCGGAGTACTTCAAGCGACCCTACGGTTATCCGATGAGCAAGTACACCCGGGGATTCCGGCCCGTCACGGTCTACACCTTCGCCCTGACCCACAATGCCTTCAGTCAGGACTCCGCCGCTCAGGGTGGAGGTTCCGATCCTGCCTGGCCCCACCACGTCCTCAATATCCTGCTGCATCTCCTCGGCGTGTGGCTGGTCTACAGGATGGTTGCCGCGTTCACGGGCCCGGGCGCGCCGCCTCTCCTGGCCGCCCTGGTCTTCGGGGTGCACGCACTGCGCAGCGACGCCGTGATCTCCATCGTCGGCCGGGGGGAGCTCCTGGGATTCGTGTTCGGGGCCTCGGCAATCCTGGTCCACCTGCGCGGCCTGGCCGGACCCACCTGGAGGAACTGGAGGATCCCCCTGGCCGCCTTGCTCCTCTTCCTCGCCTTTGCCTCCAAGGAGAGCGCAGTGGTCTGGGCGGTGTTCCTGCCGCTGTATTCCCTCGTGGTCGCTCTCCGTACCGATTCCGAGGCGTCGATCCTGGCTGTTTGCAGGAGACAGGCCCTGGCCGCGTTCCTCGTCGTGGGCCCGCCGCTCCTTCTGTTCTTCCTGGCGCGGAACGCGATGCTCCTGGAATACGGCCGGCAATTTGCGGTCACCTACAACGCGAATCCTCTCTATCACGGGGACGCGGGTCAACGCGTCCTCACGGGGATCGTGCTCCTCGGGTACGGCCTCTGGAAAGTCCTTGCTCCGCTGGGCCTGAGCTGCGACTACGGCGTCTACGTGTTTCGCATCGCGGAGTCCTGGACGGACCCGAGGTTCCTGGGCGCCCTGGCCGCTCTCCTGGTCGTCACCGCCGGGGGCCTCGCGGTCTTCCGCCGGCATCCCCTCCTGTTCGCGTCCATGGCCGTGTTCCTGGGCTTCGCCTTCCTCACGTCTAACATCCCGGTGCCCATCGAGACGATCTTCGGTGAACGCCTCCTCTACACGCCGGCGCTGGGACTCTCCCTGGCCGCGGCCTGGGCCGCCGGTCGGATTCCGCGGGGCGGGCTCCGACAAGGATTCTGGTTTGCAGCCGCTCTCTGGTGCCTAGTCTGCGGCGCCCAGTGCGTGAAGCGCAGCTTCGACTGGCACGACAACGAGACCCTCTATCTCGCCGACGTGGAGACGCAGCCGAGGTCACTGTTTCTGAACCTGCAGGCAGCGTCCATCCGGCACAGGAAGGGGGACAGATTCGGGAGGGAGCGCTTCATGGCTACGGCCCGGCGCCTCGATCCCGATGCCCCCGCGATATCCATCGCCCGCGGCATGTTTCTCCTCGAGGAGAGAAACCTCGTGGAGGCCGAGAAATGCTTTCGCGGGGCCCTCGGTTCTCCTCTCCTGGACGAAGCGGACACGCAATACCTCCACCACAACTTGGGCATCTTGAGCCTGAGCCTCGGCCGGCGGGAAGAGGCGAGACAATACTTCGAGACCGCCATGACGAGTCGTCCGGCGACCACGGTAGGCCGGTTGGCCCGGGTGGCGTTGCTCTGGTACGCGTACGAGGACAACAACGTCGAGGCGATGAACAAACTCCTGGATGAGGGGGAGAAGGGCCTCGAGGGCCTCGACCTGCAAGCGGAGCAGAAGTCCACGGAAGCGACCTACGCGATGTTCCGAGGTCTCATCGAGTACCGGCAGGGCAGGTTCAAGGCCGCGGTGAATCTCCTCGGTCGATCCCTGTCGATCCTCGAGACGAAGGAACTGAATCCGGAGCGGATCCCGGCCGTACTGGCCTACGTGGACGCATTGAGGAAGGTGGGTGAGGCAAAGTCGGCCCTGGCCATGGTCCGGGGCTACCTGAACTCCCCCCGGCTGCCGGCAGAGCATCGACCGAAATTCGAGGAGCTGCTCCGCGCGCTGGAGCAATGAAAGATGGGTTTAGTGATTTCAGGAAATATCCCTTCTGGAATCACGTGTGCCTCTCCTGTAGAATTCGAGGTGTAGCAAGCAGATATCGGATCGTGGCCTGGTCCTCGAGGATCCTCACCGGGAAAGACTCCAGCAGCCATGAAGACCCGAAGCCTCACCCGCGAAGAACTCCAGCGCCTCAAGGCTGAGCGGGTTCCCGGCCGCGTGCTGGGAGCCATCCTGACCCTCCTTCTTGCGATCGTGGTCGGGGTGGTCTTCACCCAGTATCCTCCGCTTCTCGAGGATGCGGGAAATACTATGGCGGGTCTGGCGGCAGCGGTGCTGGCCTTCCTCTCGATCCAGATCCTGGTGCGCGGGCTGAACCGCCGGTTCACCCTGGATATCGCCGGAAACGAGGCCCACCTCGTGGAGAAGCGGATCGAGAGAAAGAACCACAGAAAGGATTGAGTGTAAGTTCGAATCGTGCAGCGCAACTCGGTACCTGCAAAGGATTTA
>CAZAKZ010000172.1:0-10797 GCA_964485695.1 uncultured Planctomycetota bacterium
CCCATCTCCGCCAGATCAATTGTCTGCCAATCCACCCCTTCGGCGATTATTTACATTCGGCGGCATTGTCTGAAGATTGATGCCCAAAGGCTATTCGTTGGCAGTGACATGCTATACCGCCCCCGGCCCGAAATCACACAAGCCCGAAGCGCAAGCGAGGGACGTAACCTACTGCCTCGCTTGCGCTTCGGGCTAGTGTGCGATGCGTCAGACTTGACCGGGAGCGGTATAGTAGCCGCTCAGTGGCTTTCGACGACGAATGTGACCTTCGTCGTTTGCCCCGTTTTCACTTCGACTGTTTGCGCAGTATCTGGGTCCGCTTGCGCGGTAATGACGTAACGGCCGGGGCTGCAAGCGGCTCGAACGGAGGTCTTCTGTTCGGCACTGGTCTGCCTGCTTGGCCAGATCAGCCCTCGCACCATATTGAAGACCAAGCGGCCAGAGCGCAAACCGCGGATGGGACCGATCGGCGCAAGCGAGGCAGGCCGGGCGTGGACCCAGACACGTTCCGGCGGCGTGCCGTCGGGTCGCTCCGTCCGGACCTCAATGAAGCCGGCCTTATCGGGATCAAACGTCACCGCAGCGTCATCCACGCCGGCGCCGACTTCCCGGTAACCGAAAAAATCCTTTGCATAGACTGACACCACGGTGGGACCCGTGCCGAGATGGGACATTTCGATCTGTTCGCCCTTGACGAGTCCGGAGGGGTACCGACGAATCTGTCGGTAGCCCTTCATATCGACGATCACGCCAATGAACAGTGACTTCTCGGGATCACCCTTCCAGTTGAGCGTGAGCTTGCGAAGTGGCTTGCGCGGCAGGACGACGTCATGGCTGACCGTCTTACCGGGCTTGACCTCTACCGGCGCCACGATCGAGTCGTATGGGCGGATGACGAAACCGGGCGGGCCCTTGTATTCCTCCATGAACGCGGCCGACGCCGGCCAGCCCGGCGCTTGCGACAAGTTGAAGTCCACCGCGTTCTCGCCTGCCATCAAGTGGAATCGAAAGTCTCCCTCGGCGCCGACGGCAGGGGCCCCCATTGGGCCGTCACTGCCAAGTTCGGTTCCCAACGCGGGCGTGCCATCGTCATAAAGAACGCGGCCTTCCACCCATCCAGCAGCGTCTTCAAGTCTCTTGACGACGATCTGTCCAAGGTCCGTCGTCTGATTCGCGGTTACGGTACCTACAACGGACTGCTGTGCCATTCCGTCGACCGTAGTCTCCAAGCGGATCCTGCCGATTGGGATGTCCTTCAGTTCCACTTTGCCGTTGGAGAACTGAACACCGCCGTGGGACTTGCTGCTATCGAACCAGATCCGGCCGCGGGGAACAGGCGTCTTCCCGTCCGGCTGGAGTACCAAGGCCTTGACGTTGCCGAATTCCATCGTGGGCAGCTTGAACTCGACCTCGACCAAACGCTCCTCCGCACCTTCTCCGACAACAACCTCCCGGCTCCAATTCCAGTGTCCTGCTTCTTTCACTCTGACGGTCAGGCGATACTTGCCAGGGGCCAGGTTCTCCAAATCAATCTCTCCGCCCTCAAAGAAGAGCGTCTCGGTCGCAATCGTCGCGAGGCCGCGACTGAGTTTGGACATCTCGCAAGTTACGTCGAAGTGCAGTGAAGTCGGAAGAGCATTGGCCGGTTTGACCGTTACGTGAATGCGGGCGCGGTTGTCGAAGACGAGCCTCAGATCGCTTTGTCCCGGTTTGATGGCGTCGATCTTGGTGCACCATCGCCTGCGCGGCAGGTGCGACTCGCCGGGCCCAATCGCATCGACGTGGCCTTTGAACACGCGGGGCTCGGGCAGTTCGACGGAAAACCGTCCGTCTCGGTCGGTTTTGGCTTGGCGGACCCAGTCCAGCTTGCCTGGGATGTGGAAATCGAGCGTCAAGTTCGCGGCCGGGCTGCCGTCTGTGAAGACCGCGCGTCCGGCGGCGGTCAACTCGTCCATGGGCAGAACCTTGATACGGCACGACTTGCCTATTGCTTGCTCCCGTGGGACGTACACCGTCCTGGAGATGGAGTCCCTCTTCCAGAAGCTGATCCCAAATTCGTCTTCATCTTCATCTTCTCGCTTGGACACTCCCTCCAGGACGAAACGTCCGTTGCCGTCAGTCCAGCCCCGTTTTCCTCGGCAGTCGACGCGGACTCCGGCCAAAGGCTTACCAGAAGCATCCACCGCCTCGCCACGAAGCGTGACTCCTTGGGGCAATACGATCTTCGTCTCGTACCGCTTCTTCGGCGGAGTCATGGTCACGGTCTTTCTGGCCCTCGGCCACTGTGTGTGCGTGACTACGACGAAAAACAACGGAGAATCAAGCGGCAGACCCAGCAGCGAGTATCGTCCTTCGGCGTCGGTGTACGTCTGCTGCACATTCGATAGTGCGTAACCCGTGAAGGAGGAGGAACTCGTTCTGCGGCGCTGGGCGACTACGTACGCACCGACCACGGGTTTGCCGTCCGGGTCGACGACTTGGCCGCACAGTTGGAAGCACTCGGTCTCGATGTTCGGGTCGCCTTCGATCGTTATGTTGACTGGCTCCGCATCCAGTTCACCCGTCCAGACGCCAGGTATCTCGCCGTCTTGGCCGGGTGCGGCCGCCAACGACTTGGTAATTGTTGCCGAGAAACTGGGCCGAACCGTGTAGACACCTGGAAGGCGGAAGTAGAACCGCGAGCCGTTCGCAGCGGGCGCGGATGACAAGTAAACGTCATAGGACACGGACTCGCCCGGAAGGATCTCTCGGAAGTACTCCTCGCGCACGGTGCCGTTCGGGGGCGTCAAACGCTCGCGAGGCGGCGGAATCTCCAAACCATCCTTGCGCGTGACGGTGAACCGATACGTGTCCTCGTATGCAACGTCACCCCAGTAGACGACGGCCGGAACCTTGCCCTCGTTGATCAGGCGAGTCTCGAACACCAGTTTGCCGTTACAGGGTATAGACGTTTCCTTAGGCTTGGCCTCGTAACGCAGTTTCGGGACGTAGTCACCGGCGCGCTCGGGTCGGCCGTCGAGCCGGGCCAACGCCGCAATGGCCAGGCCGACCGTGGGACATCGCGAATCTCCGGCCGCAAGCTGCTCGAGCGCCTGTCGAGCGGAGGCGCCGCCGATCGCCTCCAACGCCCAGATCGCTCGCACTTTTTGTCGCGTCGAGTTGGTGGCGTACAACGGCTTTTCACAAGCTTCGAGCAACAAGCCAGCGGAATACTTCACTTCGCCCGACTTTGTCTTCTTGACAGCATCGCGCAGTTTCTCCTCAGCCACTCTGCCGATCCGCGCCAGTTGTTCAAATGCTCCCCTCCTGACCTTGAATTCCGGAGCGTCCAGCTCGCGGATCAGGCGATCCAGCGAGGCATCGTCGACCTTGGGCGGTTGGAGCATCTTGGCCAAGAACGGCGCGCTCTTCTCTCGCGACGCCTTCAGGGACCGAACAATCTCTCGCCCCTTCACAGGGTCCTCACATCCGAGTTCCTTCCACCTCTCGTGGAGCGTGTCTGTTGACGATTGCGCGGACGCTTCGGTGGCTCTGGCAACGGAGGTTTCTGTCGCATCAGATCCGGAGGCTGGAAGAACCGCGATTGCGGCACGGGCCAAAGCCCAAGGCAACAGACCGACCGCGACCAGCAACAAGACGACTCGACCTC
The DNA here is from genome assembly GCA_964485695.1 of uncultured Planctomycetota bacterium. Taxonomy (GTDB): domain Bacteria; phylum Planctomycetota; class JAFGQW01; order JAFGQW01; family JAFGQW01; genus CAZAKZ01. The sequence goes on from CAZAKZ010000172.1 coordinate 3,650, forward strand.
CTCGACCCAACTCACCTCGTCTGTTCTTACGAGAACTCATGGCCAGTCCCCTTTTTCCAGCTCGCGGTTCCGGTCTGGGCAATCAGTTCAGTTTACCTGCACGGATGCGCGAGTCAAACTCGCATGACCGGAGAATGCGGTCGACTGAAGAATCGCGTCCTCTCGGATAATTGCGCTGGCCCCTATTGACATCTACTACTGTCTATAGTACGTTGGTTCGTAGTAACAAAATGACAGTTGAACTTGATCTGCGGAGAGAATCGCGTGGGCAAGAAAGCACTTGACGATTTGGGCGAGCTTCAGCGGGCGGTCATCGAGATAGTCTGGGACCTCGATCGGGCCAGCGTCCACCAGGTCCGCGAGCAACTCGCCGGCACAAGGAAGCTGGCGTACACAACCGTCCTGACGACAATGCAGAAGCTGGAAAAGGCCGGCTGGCTCCGCCACCGCTCGGAAGGCAAGAGCTACGTCTACGAGCCCACTCGCACCCGCGAGGAGGCCGGAGCAAGGTCCGTCCGTGGGTTCGTCGATCGCATGTTCGGCGGCGACGCCGTCCTGATGTTCCAGCACTTGATGCGCGAAAGCAAGCTGACCGACTCGGAGCTGGTCGAGCTGCGCAAACTGATCAACCAGAAGCGAAAGGAGAGCAAGAAATGATGCAGCAGATCCTGACCGAGAACGCTCTCTTGTGGACCTTCCTTTGGCAAAGTGCGGCCTTCCTCACGGTGGGCCTCGCTGCCGCTTTCGCATTCGGACGCCGCCCGTCCAGAGCGCATCACATTCTGCTTCTGGCGATCGTCGCCGCCGTTGTCGTGCCCCTGGCCACCGTATCGGTCAGGCATCTTGGACTCGGACTCCTTAAAGCCGAGCCGGTCGCGATCGCGGCGCCCGCAGAACCTGTCGCGGTCAATCTACCCGCTGCACCTCGGCTCGATGTCACCGAGGCTGCGCTTATGCACCTTGAGTCGAGGACAGACCGTTCCCTGGAGTCTGTCTCACTTGTGGAAACCGAGGGTGTTGAAGTGAAGCCCGCCCGCCCGCGGGTTGACAGATACTCCGCTCCGCTCCCAACGCCATCCGAGAGCAGGCAATTCCCATGGCGCACGGCTCTCCTCTTTGCCTGGGTGACCGTGAGTGCGATGCTCACAATGCGCCTGGTCCTCAAGTTCGTCATGGGCGCCCGCTTGGCAAAATCCGCTGTCCCCGCCGATTGGCAAGACATCCGCGAAGCCGCCCACCTTGCAGGCGCCGAGGTCGGAATCGGTGGATCGGTCCGCCTCTTGACCAACGAGCGCGTTCATAGCCCAATGATCTGGTGCTGGAGCACCGAGCCGGCTTTGTTGCTCCCACGCGCCGACCGCAACCACGACGGAATCGACTGGCTCAGTGTCTTCTGCCACGAACTGGCGCACTTCAAACGCCGGGACCACATTGCCGGGTTGCTGGCCGAGTTGGCCATCTGTTTCTTGCCTTGGCAGGTCCTCCTGTGGTGGGCGAAGAAACGCCTGCTGAGTCTGAGCGAGCGGGCATGCGACGACTGGGTACTGGCCTGGGGACGCCCGTGTGCCGACTACGCTGAATCACTGCTCGACCTGGTGCCCCAAGGCCAGATGGCCTTCGTCCCGACGGTCCTCCGTAGCAAGAATGGCTTGGCCGGGAGGATTCGCCGCGTCCTGGCAGGCAGATGCCCCAATCCAAGAGCCGGCCTGCTTTGGCTCGTGGCTGTAGGTCTGGCAACGGCAAGCATCGGGCTCGGCGTTGCCTTAGCCCAGACTCGCCCCGCGAGGCCAGTCAACGAAGACAAGCCCGCGAAGCCAGTTGAGCGGGCCGCAATCGCACCTCAGCCAAAGCCCGACAAGCCCCTCCATTGGGCGGCCCAGAACGGCCACGGGGATCTCGCCAATCGACTGATCTCCACCGGCGCGGATATCGAGGCGAAGAACGGCTACGGTCGCACGCCCTTGGCCGTGGCTGCAGACGCCGGCCACAAAGAGATGGTCGATCTGCTGCTGGCCAAAGGAGCCACGATTGAATCAAAGGACATCTGGTACAAGACGCCGCTGTTTCACGCGGCGGCCAACGGCCATGCTGATCTTGTCACGTTCCTGATCGCCAAGGGTGCAGGTGTGAAGCTGAAGAGCAACCTCGGCTTCACGCCATTGAGTCAAGCCTCGGCCAATGGGCACGCACCGACCGTCAAGATCCTGCTCGCTGCCGGTGCCGAAGTCAACACGGTCGGCAATGGCGGGGCAACGCCACTTGGCCAGACAGTTAGCGCCGGGCACCTCGAAACGGCAAGATTGCTCGTTGCGGCTGGTGCCGATGTGAACCGAGAGGGCACGGGTGACAAGACCCCGTTGATGAAGGCCGCCTCGGGCGGTCATCTTGAAATTGCCCGGTTGCTCATCGCCTCCGGCGCCGAGGCCGACCGAAAGGCCCTGTACGAAGCGATCATGGCCGGCGACCGGCAGATGGCTGAACTGATGCTTGAAAACGGCGCGGCGGTCACCTTTCCCGCCCTGCACTTCGCTGCCTTCATGGGGGACCTGCCAGAGGTGAAGAAGCTGGTCGAACAGGGCACGGACGTGGATTCGAGGGACAACGACGAACAAACGCCGCTGTTTCTTGCGGCCCTGGGCGGCCAGCGACAAGTGATTGAATTCCTACTGGACAACGGAGCGGATATCGAGGCGAGAGAAACGCGCCGCCGTACGGTCCTGAATCGAGCCGCCGAGCGCGGTGACAAAGGCATGGTCGAGGTTCTGCTTTCGAAAGGCGCCGACCCAAACGCCGCCTGCGGCGAGGGCGTCCGTACGATCAGGCCCCTGGGCTGTGCAGTTCGTTACGGGCACCACGACGTAGCAGCCGTGCTGCTGAACCATGGCGCCGATCCGGACGCTAAAGGCTTGTGCGGTCGGACGCCGCTCGGGTGGGCTGCCGTGCAAGGTCACACGGAAGTAGTGAAGCTGCTTCTGGAGCATGGGGCGACGGTCAACGCCCGAGCCGGTGACGGCGACACGCCGCCATTCGAATGGATCGGCGGCCGATCGCCGCTGCACGAAGCGGCCTTGAGGGACAGGCCCAAGATAGTCAAGCTGCTTATCGCTCAAGGCGCAGACGTAAACGCAAAGGACCGTTACGGAGCCACGGCACTGCACAGCGCTGACCCGACCGGTGCCGCTCTCCTCATCGCCCACGGAGCAGATATCGACGCAAGAGACGAAAGAGGGCGTATGCCCATTCATCGCGCGGCGGCATACGGAGAGCCACGTTTGGTCGAAACGCTGATTGCCGAAGGGGCCGACCTCAACGCCCAAGACGGCAAAGGGCGTACGCCGCTGCACTCCGGTGCTGCCAGGACGCATACCAGAGTCTCTGAATACAACACTGACCCCACGGCGACAATGAAAGTCCTTATTGCCGCGGGCGCAGACGTTGACGCCAAGGCCGACAACGGCGCCACCGCCCTGTACGAAGCCGCCGCCAAAGGCAATACCGAGGCCGTCAAACTGCTTTTGGCCGAGGGCGCCGACTTCAATGTCACGGCGGACGAGGAAGATGAAATGGGTCTCACGCTCCTACACGCCGCGGCAAAGCACTTCAGGCTGGACATGATCGCACTGTTGATCGCGAAAGGCGCGGATGTCAACGCCAAGGCCGCAAGCGGAAAGACACCAAACGACCTCGTCAAGGCAGCGACCGGAGTGTCCGGCGGCAATAGAAGGAGCCTTCAGAGGCGTACAATTGAGCTCTTGGTCGAGCACGGGGCGGAAAAATAACCGTCAGCATTTGAGCTTGTTCCGACGGTCTCATGGGATGGCCTCTCCGCCGCAGAGCGTCCCGTCCCGGCCACATGCCACGGGTCTGCAGTCCTTCCATACAACGCTGGCTGGCCAGCGCATTTCATGAAGCCGAATTCGCCCAGAATATTCGGTAGAAAATGACCTTGCCCCTTCCTACAACTCGTCGTAGAATACTCTCCGACAGCCTGTAGGACGCGGGCGCCGACGAGGAAAGGAGAGTGACGTGGACGAGTTGGGGGCGATCAGCGAGACGGAATTCCGTGTGCTTGAAGTGCTCTGGGAGTACGGGCCAGCCACGGTTCGCCGGATCAACGAAAGACTGCCACGTTGGGCCTACACGACGGTACAAACGTTGCTGGCTCGGCTGGAGAAGAAAGGGTACGTCACGTGTGATCGGAGCGGTTTTGCCCATGTGTTCCGCTACGAAGTGTCGCGCGACGGATTGCTTCGTCGCCGATTGGGCGAACTGGTCGAGAAGCTGGCCGGCGGGATCGCAACGCCGTTGGTTCTCGCGTTGGTCGAGGACCACAAGTTCTCGGCCGAAGATATCGACCAGTTGCAGGAGTTGATAGATCGTCTGGCGGCAGAGCATCAGAGAAAGGCAAGAGGCGGCGGGACAACGAAGAATCGAGGGCGCAAGACGTTGGCCAATAAGACGTCTTGACAGTCTGTTCAAACCGTCCTGCTAGCGTAGCGGAAAGGAATCGCGACATGCTTATCTGGCTAGTGCAGAACGCCGTTGCATCGGCCGCGCTCGCTGCGTTGGTATTGATCGCGTGCCTGTTCTGCCGCCGCCGGCCAGCCGTTCAGCACGCGCTTTGGCTGTTGGTACTGTTGAAGCTACTGACGCCCGCATGGTTCATTTGGCCGTGGTCACTGGAGGAGTTTTGCAGTCGCTGGTTCCCGGCGTCCGAAGGTAGAACAGACTTGGCGGCACGATTGGCAGAGGAAGACGTGCCGCGCGACTCCGGTGACAACTCATATGTGTCAGCGATCGTGGCGCCGGAAAAGTTTGTCCCCCCGGCTAACGCAAACGTCTTACCCAGTGCAACCGAAGACGGTGACCAACGTAGGAGGGGGCCCCCGGCCCGTCCGGTCGGCTCGGGAGAGCCGTCCTACAAGCAACACGCGAGCCGCACGCATACTGCGACCCCAAACATCACCGAGTCAACGCCACAGCAGGACAGGTTCGCTGTCCCCGCCGTGGGCGGTCGGCATGACCGGGGGCCGCTTCAATGGCAGACGATGCTTCTTATCGTGTGGGCAGCGGGAGCAGGCGTGATCGGTCTACTGCAACTCGTCCACGTGATCAGATTCAGACGTCTGGCTGCCCAAGGCAATACAGCGCCGGCTTGGTTCGCCGCCGATCTAGCCGAACTGGCAACTCGTTTTTCGATCTCCTCGCCCACTTCGGTGTTCTGCGAACGGCTCATCAGCCCCGTGCTCTGGTGCTGGGGCCGCCCTAAGCTGCTCTGGCCCACCGCGCTGGCCGAGCCGCATGTACGAGATCACGTTCGCGGCATGATCGCCCACGAACTGGCCCATCTGCGCCGGCGCGATCATTGGGTGATATGGCTGGAATTGGTGGCCGCGTGTTTTTGGTGGTGGAATCCGGTGTTCTGGTACGTCCGTCGTCGGATCCATCAATCGGCCGAGTTGGCGTGTGACGCATGGGTTGTGTGGGCGTTCCCCGATGATCGTCGAGCCTATGCCGAATCACTGGTGGAAGTATCTCGTTCCGTTTCAAACAGGACAACCGTCGCTCCCGCCTTGGGAGCGATCGGGGAAGTACGACGCAATTTCGAAAGGAGGCTAGGTATGATTTTCCGAGATGATGTATCACACAAGTTGTCATGGACCGGTGCGATGGTGGTTTTGCTGGTCGCCGGGGTTGTGCTGCCAGGGTGGTCGCTGGGTCAAGGGGATGAATCAAAGACACCTCCCAGTGTCGATGCAGCCACGCCAAGCACCAGCGAATCAGCCAAAGAAACTGCGGCCGCCGCGGAGCCGAAGGCTGTAGGGTCCTCCGAGTCGGAAGCCGGGGGTTGGCGAAAGACCAACGTGAGTCCGGCGAACAAACGAACCGACGCCCAGCTTGATGCCGCTGACCCGAGACCCTCTTTCCCGTCACCGGCGTACGCCGCCGAACCCACACCTAGTTTTTCGCCGCCTGCGGCACCGCCCGCGGCGTTACCATACCAACCGGCCCCGGTCAATCGGCGCACCATCGCACCAGCCCCTACTGCAAGTGAGCTCGCCAATCCACTGGCACCGGCCGAGCCGCCGCCCGGCGCGGCGATCCCGGTTCCCGCGCTCAAGGACATCAGTCCGCCCATGACTATCGAATCGCTGCGATTGAAGGAACGCGACGCGTTGGATGTGTTGCAGATTCTGGCGGCGGTCATGGCCCGCGCACAAGCCGCTTCGGATGGCAGTCCCTTCGTTCTCGCGTTCGCGTCAGCGAGCGAAGAAGCGACCACTGCGCAGACCAGTCCCTATCACATCCCTCCTCGCGTTCCTGGCCCATCCCCCGGCCAGATTGTTTCACCGGTCATCCAGGCTCCAACGCCAGGAATTGCGCCGTCGTGGCCTGCTGCCAATGTGCCGAGCACGGCGACAACGTACTACTCCCCATCGACGCATCCAGCACGCCCTGTCCGCCACACGAGCACGAGCTCATCGTCACCACCGTTCCGACTGGCGGTGGATGTTCGCACCAATACTCTGATTGTCCGTGGTGAAAAGGACGCGGTCGAACAGGTGCTTCGCCTTGCGGCCATGCTCGATTCGACGGAGGACAGTCTAGAGGAGAGCCTGTCCGAGTCTCTCGGGTGCCAGGTTGTTCCAGTGACGCATCGCGAACCCCAGGAGATTGCCGCAGTGCTTCGCGGCCTTGGAATCGACGTCGATCTCACCACACTGAAGTCCGGCGAAAAGAAAGACGATACGGCGAACGAGGGCCGTTTGTTCTTGATTATCTCGGACTCGGATACGGAAGAGATCGGCAAACTGATAAAGTCGTTGGATGTCGAAGAGGAATCAGCGCCTCCAGCGGAAGACACGCCCCTAAGAGGCGAAGCCGAAGATGGCGAACTACCGGCCGCCTTCGGAACAGTAAGGTAGGCACAAACGCAACTCACCGCCTCGATTGTCAACGCCGTTTAGCCCGAAGACGGAGGCGATGGCGAGCGGTGGGATGGATCCTCCGTACGTAATACCCGCCGTCGCCTCCGGCTTCGGGTCAAACGAAGAAGTTGCTTCTTTCGCGATCCTCGTCGCCCCTCCCCTTCACGTCCATCGTTCCGAAATTCGGTTGGCGTGGGATTTGCTTGGGAGGCAGAGGCG
>CAZAKZ010000173.1:0-10558 GCA_964485695.1 uncultured Planctomycetota bacterium
ATGTCGAGAGAATATGCAAAAATTATACGTCAATGTATTTATGGAACCGACCACTAAGGGACAGAATCTCGCGGACTGGTCCGGGACCGTTCGTGCGGAGTCGACCGGCGAACACACCATCACGCTTTCGGGCCGGCCACGGGAGGGCTACAGCCTTCTCATGCGGGAAGCGCGCCTTCGCGACTGGAAGGACGAGAGTGTTGCGAGCGGAACTCTCGAGGCGGGGGAGATGGACGTGTGGCGATTCGACGCCGCGGCGGATCGCTTCCGGGTGATGGAGGTGCAGAAGCAGGGGAACATCCTCTCGCAGCTGGTCCCGGTGGCGGTGCCGGAGAAGGAGGAGGGCCTGCAGGTGGACCGTAGGGACGAGGGATCGGCGTTCGTCACCTTCCCCTCCAGCCGCAAGGGAGACGTGCGGAGAGATCACGTATTGTTCCGGCGGGCTGGCCGGTTCGAGGTTCACCTCCTGGCCCGGTCTCGTTTGACGTATCGCCTCCGCATGTTCGACCCGACGCTGCCCCTCCCGGCCGGCAGCGCACTGGACGGACGCATAGCGGTGGGGGGGACTGCCCTCTACACGATCCAGGCCACCGCCGGCCAGATCATCAACGCCTCCGTGGATTCCGGAAGCTTCGATGCCTTCCTCCGGCTCTACGACGGGCAGGGCAACCTCCTGGTGAAGAACGACGACGGCGGTGAAAACCTGAACAGCCGGATCTCCCTCCTGGTCAAGAGGAGCGACCGCTACCGCCTGCAGATCTCGTCCACGGGCAATGGCGGGGGCGGCGCGTTCCGCGTCCGCCACGAGGTGGAGGCCGTGCCGGCGCTCAAGATCGGAAAGCGCGGCACCGGCCGACTCGGTTCCGGCAGCGAGGCTTACTGGAGCTTCCGGGGTGAGAAGGGCCGGACGGTTCTGGTCCTCGCCCGGTCCGCGACCTGTGACGTGGCCGTGGAACTCTTCGGCCCGGACGGGGCCGGTCTGAAGAGCGACGACGACGGCGGCGTGGGCTCGGACAGCCTCATGGCGGTGCGCCTGCCCGAGTCCGGGCAATACGTCCTGAAGGTGTCCGGCCGGCAAGGTGAAGGGGACTACGAGGTACGCCTGATTGACGGGGAGTAGGGCCTCGAATATAGTCGAATGTACATTCCAATGGGTTCGAGTACAAGGAGGTAGTCATGGTGTCGAGACTCGTCTGCCTGATCTCACTGTTGCTCCTGTTCGTCTCACCGTGTAGCGGCCAGGAAATCAGCCCCGACCTCATCGCGGCGTCCTGCCGCAAGGGAAACGAGTGCCTCAAGGCCTGGGACCTCACCGGCGCCAAGCAGGAGTTCCTGCGGAGCGTGTATCTCATCCAGGACGTGTTCCAGGGCAAGCACGTCCGGCCCGAGCCCTTCGAGGCGATGGGAAGGTTGTACCTCCTGTTCGGGTGGGACTACTTGGCGTTTCGGTATTTCCGGAGTGCAGGAGAGTATCGTTCTGCCGGGGAGGCAAAAGACGGATCTCTCGAGGAGCTGAAGAAGATCGCCGCGGCCCTGCATTTCAGGGATCGAGCGTTCCGCGATGATCAAAGGGGGGACATCTCGTCCGAGGCGGAGATACCTGAAGATCTGGCACAAGTCTTCAAGGCGTTCACCAAGGACGGCGGCAAGACCGATTCCGTGGTCAAGGCGTTCATGGTGACCTATCTGGATCTGGCGCGGAAGATCCTGGAGAAGGACCCTGCAGGATTCCATCTGGCCATGCGCGTCCTGGACATCGGTTATGCAAACCTGCCCGAAGCCGCCGCGGTCGATCGAATGGACCAGACCCGGATCGTGGTTCACTTCATGGACACGCTCTTCGAAGAGTGCCGGAAGAACGCGCTCAAGATGTACGACGAGGCGGCCCGTGAGCTGGATGCGAAAAAGACCCGAGAGGGGATTCCGGATCACGCCGGGCTGGCCTTCCTCCTGGGCGAGGTTCACCGGATGAAGTGGCGAAGGAGCAAGGATATCCAGGCCGGACAGCGTGCCGTGGCCTGCTATCAAGCAGCGCACGCAGGAGATCCCGAGTACGGCATCTCGGTCCATGGGTTGACCGAAGTCCTGCTGGGATTGGGGAAAACGGAGGAAGCTGCAGTGGCGTTCCAGTCCGCGGCTAACCATCTTCTGGATCCCGCTCTTCCCTGGAGGGGAGAACCCGAGGTTCCCCCCGCACCTCGTCTCAGCTATGTGACGGAGTTGCAGGACTATTTTCTTCGGAATGCTCGTAAGACAGTTGACCGGGACTTCAGGAAGAACCTCTCGCTTTCAATGAACGAGGCCCTCCTCATGGCGTACCGAGACCGCCGGGGTTTTCATCCCGATGAAACTCGGTACCAGGAGTATGGAATGGACGTCCTGTGGGCCAACAACGTGGGTTTCTTTCTCCTCACCAAATGGGAGCTCACCCGCGCCCGGGAAGAGTTTCATCGGTGTATTCAACTGAACAAGAGTGCGAAGAAGAGCCGGTCCCTGCCGTTGGCCTGCATGAACCTGGGACATCTCTCCTACCTTCAGGGCGACTTTGACCGGGCTCTCGAATACTTCCGCAAGGCCATCGCCCAGGATTCAAAGAATCCGGTGACGGCCAACAACCTGGGCGCGCTCATGGGGATCTTCGGATCCATCACCATGAACCAGGACATGATCCGCGAAGGCCTCGGCTACTACCAGCGGGCCGTGGAGCTGGCGCCCCAATACGTTTTCGCCAGTGCCAGCGTCAAGTTCATGCGGAACGTGTGGATTACCTGGGACCGCTATCTGAACCAGAAGATCCGGCATCCTTTGGTAGTGCAGTCGTTCGGGAATTCGTTCCTCTACTCCGCTCGAAGCATCTCCGAGAGCGACGATCCCGGGTACCTCCAGGCCATGCAGATCCTCGACTCGGGTCTCAGAAATATGCCAACGGACGAGGAGATGGAGAAGATCTTCAAGGAGGGGGCCATCGCCGCGAACATCGAAAAGATCGGGGGAGTCGAGAAATTACCGGACGGGGCCGAGCTGGAAGGGGCCCGAGAGGTGAAGAAGATAATGGCCGATCTCTTCGAGTCGTGCCTGAAGAAGGGTCTCGACAAGTACGAGAAGCTCCTCGGCCAATATGCCGGAAACGAACAGGCAACACCCACGCTCCGGTTTCTCCTGGGCGAGGTGTGCCGGATCGGGTGGCGCAGGAAGGGGGACGCTAAGCTGAGGGACCGGGCCGAGGACTGCTACCGAAAGGTCCTGGCCCTGGAAGCCGACCACGGCGGCGCTGCCCGGGGTCTGACCGAGGTTCTCTGTTCAACCGGCAAGGAGGCTGAAGCCATGGCTGTGTTGGATTCCGTGGTCCGCGCACTCCTCGAGCCCCGGCGGCCGTGGCAGGGTGAACCCGAGGCGCAGCCTGTTCCCCGCTCCAGGGAGGCCATGGCCCTGGCCCAAAAGGCCGTGAAGGCGGCCGGCGATGAGGGAAAGTCAAAGACATGGCGGGCATTCCTGCGCCGGACCTACGAGGCGGCCCTACAGGCTCAGAAAGACCATGCTGAATCGAGTATGAAAGGAAAAGATCCCGAGGCCTGGAACAACCTCGCCTACCTCGAGGTCCTTGCCGCCGAGGCCCTTGAGGAACCGGACCGCCTGAACCGGGCCCTCGAGCACCTGGACTACGCCCTGGCTCTCGAATCCCTCCGGCCGGGCCCCACTCTGAACAAGATTCACGTGTTGCAAAAGCTCGGGCGTAACGAGGAGGCCGAGGCGCTGAAAAAGAAAGCGGCCGAACGTCACCCGGATGATCAGCGGTTCAAGCCCGTGAAGTGAGTCCCACAAACTGAAAGACCCGTTCTGTCCATTTCCAGGGTCACTCAGGCCTTTTGAATCCCTTGAAAAGGCCTGAGTGCCCACGATTTTGGGCATTCACCCCTTTTCAGTTTCCTGCCGGATCGGCGTGAACACGGCGAGGGTTTCCCGGTGGAGGCGGGCGGTCAGCTCCTTGCGGTCCCCGGAGGCGGGCACGGTGGAGCTCCACCGGACCGTGGCCTCGATGCGGCCGAGGCACAGGAGTTGCCAGGCGTGGGAAAGGAGAGGCGTGTTGCCCGCCCAGCAGACGACACTGGCCGGGGACAGGGACCGGTCGGGGATCTCGTAGTGGAGGCACACCGGCAGGCACTCGATGGACTTTCGCACGGCGACTTCAAGAAGACCCCCGAAGAAGGGTTGAACGGTGGTTCCGTCCGAGCAGCCGCCTTCGGGGAAAAGCACCACCGAGATGCCCGCGTCCAGGGTCTTCTGGATCTCCTCCCCCATGGGCATCAGATCGCTGCTCCTGCCCCGGTTCAGATAGAGGGTGCCCACGCTGCGGGTGAGCAGGCCGATCACCGGCCAGGAGGCGATCTCCTTCTTGGCGATGAACCGGCTCGGGAAGATGGAGGCGATGACCAGGATGTCCACATAGGACAGGTGGTTGGAGGTGATCATGCCGGCCCGGGCCGGGCGCTTGTCCGGGAGCGTGACCCGGATCCCGAACAGAAAGAGCAGGGCGCGGGCCCAGGCGCTGGTGATGTGGGGCAGGAACCGGAGTGCCCGAGCCCGGCCGCGGGGGCCGGTGCACCAGGCCAGGCACCAGGCGCCCAATGCGAACGGGAGCAAGAAGAGCGAGACGCCCGCCATGGCCAGCAGGCGTATCAGTGCCAGAACGTGTTTCATCGTTTTGCTGCCTACCGGTCGGTAGAAAAAATAATCAAGGGCAATGGTAGCAGGTGAATGCAGAGAAGTCATCTTCCGGTCTGTACGAGATCCATTGTCCTTCAAAAGTCCCACAATTTTTCGGCTACCTGGATGCGAGGCCGCGGTTTTTCCGGCATCCTTTCCAGTGCGAGGTCGATTACTGCGGAGCCTGTTACGAGCGAAGATGAACCGTGCGGTCCTGAACCGCGCCCTCGATCTCTTGTTCAGGCTCTCCAAAGCGTACATGAACACTTCATTGAAGTGTACATCCAGGTAAAGCGGGCCAGTCAGTGCACCCGTTGCATCAGGAGGAGGTTCCATGTACACGTGCAGTAACCCCAAAAAACCGCGGCGTCTGAATCGCTGGTTCAGGACGATGTTGATCCTCGGCCTGGCTCTTGTGTGCATCCAGTGCACGGGCGGCTCCGGCGGAGGGTCGGGGGGTAGTTTCGAGGTCCTCGATTTTTCGGCCACCCTGCAATCGCCCCGGGTCTATCTCAACGACTCGATCGAGATCGTGTTCTCCGAGGACGTGGATCCCCGGACCGTCTTCTCGGGGATCTACATCTATCCCTCGTCGGGTGCCGGGTCCAGGCGCGCCTTCGGGAACTACACGGTCAAGGGAAACCGCGTCATCTTCACGCCGCAACTGCCCACAAGTCCAACCCTCGACGACGGTGGTTTCCTGCCCGACACGGAGTACACCGTGTGCGTCCCCCGACCGCACGACGCGTGCTCCGTCTACATTCAGAACGCTCCGGGCGTCCGGAACACGAGCGGCCGGGGCCTGAACGGTACCCGGACCGAGCGCTTTATCACGGTGAAGGTGAGCGGCTCGAGCGATGCATTCAGGCCGGAGAGGGCGCGCATGAGGCCCGAGGTGGTCCGCGTCACCGTGGCGGACGCCGTGGGAGTTGAGCAGGTGCTGAATCCCGTGGTCAATCTCGTGTCGGGCCAGGTCTGGCACGCGGGTGTCCTCTCAACCCTCAGTGCCGTCCCGCCTACCACCATGGTCCCCGGCACCACCACCGAGGTGCCCAGCTACTGGTACGTATCCTCCCCGCTCGTGGAGACCGTGACCAGTCCCTTTGATCCCTTGAAGGACGTGGCCTCCAGGGATCCCCTCGCGGTGGTCCTTTCCGGTCCGAGCCGGACCCTGGTCGAGGACGAGTTCCGCGATCGCGGCGGCGTCCTCACCATCCGCGACAGCTCCTCACCGCCCGTGGAAGCGTCCTGGGCCGTCGCTACCAACACCTCCGCCGAGGTCGTGACCTTGAAGGGATCCGGGCCCAACTTCGACACGGTCGGCTACAGGACGCCGCCCTTCACCGCCGAGGTCAGCCAGGGCATCACCCGCCGCGTGGCGCCAGGCGACGCCCTCAAGGCCACCGAGGTCAGGATTACCTTCAGCGAGGCCCTGAATCCGTTCTCGGTGTCCCTGGACAACTTCGCCATGTACCGGGTGACCGACGGATCGGGCGGCCTGAAGTATGATCCGATTGCTCCCGCCTCGACGCTGAAGGGCGCCTCGAGGCAGGGCATCACCCACGAGATCCTGGACGGGCAATCCGCTGTGACCCTGAGGCCCCTGGCCGGCTTTCCCCGTTCCAGGCCCAATGAACCCGCCACCGTCGTCGTGTTCATGAGGACGTTACAGGAGGAGAACTGGGTCGACCCGGCCCGGAAGAACAGGGGCATTCGCGACCTGAACGATTTCCCCCTCGCCTATCCCAGGAGGACGGGCTGGATCCGGGCCCTGGACGACGGCAACGATCCCGTGACGTTGGGATACATCCATCCGCTCCCCTACACCGGAGCCGGAACCGCGCCCGAGAACATCCAGGTGGCCTGGGCATTCCAGACCCGGAGCGACCTGGTGGGCCTGGATGCCATCGTGGAGGACTTTGACGACGACACCCATGTTTCCACGACGTGCCACACTACCGCATCCTGGACCCGCAGCGGCCGGGCCGGCCTCTACTCCACCTTCGGCTATGGCGGCAACGGATCGGACGGCGACAGGACCGTGACGGGCTCGCTCACCCTCGACTCCGACACCCGCACACCGGGACCCGACGGCGCTGTCGCCTGGAACTTCGAAAACCTGGTCGTCACGCCCCAGGGCACTCTAACCCTGAAGGGGAAATACCCCATCCGGATCAATGCGATGCGGACGTTGCGCCTGGAAGGCATCGTCGATGCTTCAGGGAGGAGCGGGGTGAGTGGGCCGCCGGGCAAGGCTTCGGCCGTGGGCCGGATCCCCGGCGGCCGAGGCGGTCCCGGGGGTGGCGCGGGAGCGGATGCCAATACCCATCCTGCCCTCGGCGCTCTCCCCCAGGAACTCCGGGGCGGGCCGGGATATCCCAAGGCCACCACGTGTATGGACCTGAACAAGTCCGACAACCGCCTCGTCGGGCTGGAGTCCAACTGCGGCGGCGGCTTCGGCGGCAACCGCGGCACGCCCGTGGGAATCGTGTTCAGGGACGGCTGCAGTGGCAACGGCGGCGGCCACGCTGCCGACGGCAATCCTACCGACTACAACTGTCAGAACATCCTGAGGTTCGGCCGGGAGTTCGGCCTGAAGTGGGTCGTGACCACCGGACCGGGCGGCGTCGGAACCCTCACTGGAGCGGCGGCCGGAGGCGCAGGCGGCAATGCCGTTGCCTCCACGGGCATTCCTTCCCCAGGTGACGACATTGTCGGCGGCTCGGGCGGCGGCGGTGGCGGGGGCGTGGAGTTCCAGTGCGCCGGCAGCCTGGAGGTCCGGGGGAAAGCTGCTTTGCTCGCCACGGGCGGCGGCGGAGGTGCCGGATTTTCCACGGTGGTTGGCAGTTCCACGGTCCGCGGCGGATGGGGCGCCGGGGGCGCGGGCGGCTCCCTCTGGCTGAGCGCCACCTCGGTCACCGTGCAGGGTGGCGTGACCCTGGACGCCACGGGCGGTATCGGAAATCCCAATCCGTCGAGGCCCGGCTGGGACGGCAACGGAGGCCTGGGCTACATCATCGTCCGCGACCGGGGCGGCTCCCCCGCCATCCAGACTGGCGCCACCATCACCCCGGCGGTGGTATCGCAGCGCAGCCTCTTCAATCCCTCCGTAAACGGCAAGTCCGAGGCCTACTCGGCCTGGTATGACTCGGGTAAGGCCGCTCCGGACTGGCACTTCGATTCCAGCGATCCCCAGACCGGCCTTGCAGTGCCCGGCAGAGACCTGGAGTGGCTCAACGAGCCCGTGCAGTGGCAGACCGTGACCCTCATGTTTCAGGGCGCCCGGCACAGAGACGGCGGGCCCGACCCGGAACCCGCCACCTGGTATCCCCCGGGGAACACGGTGGAGAACCCGTGCAAGAACTGGGAGACGGATATCAGCAAGATCCGGAAACAGGGCGACCTCCGTCACCTCCGCTTCCGGATCCTGTTCGACATCGGCAAGCGGGATAAAGGAGTGTCCGCGCCCAACGAGGTGGCTATCGAGAAGATCGTGATCCGGTACTGAGTTTGGACAACCGGATGCCCACTCCCGCCATCATGACCTGGATTTTTTTTGAAAATCCTGTTAACCCGCGCTGTTCTGCTGCGACTCACCGCCCGACCGCGTACCGATCCCCCGGAAGCGGAGCAGCACCATGGAACGACCTCGACTGCGGGAGATCATCCGTAACTTTCCCGAGAACGGGATGAAAATCCTCCTGGAGAACCCGAAGAACGTCCGCGACCTCCTTGCCCTCACGGGCCGGGGGATTGTGGAGGATGTCGATTTCGACCAATCGACGTCCGTGAAGGAGACGTTCGTCAAGCGATCGTACCGCCACGTGGAGGCGGATGTGGTGCTACATGCGCCGCTGGTTCCGGAGCAGGAAGGGAAGAAGAGGCTCTGGATCTACATCCTCATCGAGCACCAGTCTGAGAAGGATCCGACCATGCCGCTCCGGATGCTGGAGTACGTGGTGGAGATCTACCGGTTCCAGGAGCGAGAGTGGAGGTGGCATCACGGGTCGCATGAGCGCCTTCGCTTCGAGCCCGTGCTGCCGGTTGTATTTTACACGGGGAGTAGCCGCTGGGACGATGTGGGAACGCTCGCGGACCTTGTCACACCCGGCGAGCGATTCCAGAACGAGATACCTGTCCTGCATCCCCTGTTCCTGAGCCTGCCGCTGTCGCGTCCGAGGTTCTGAAGACGGAGGGTGGTTTCTTCGGGTGGGTGCTCCAGCTGACGCAGGCCCGGAACGAGGAGCGTGGTGCGTTCCGGCGGCTCCTTGCTCGAATCATTCGCCACCTTGGATCCATACCGGAGGCGGACCGCGCTCGCTGGCAGGGGTTTCTTGAGTACATCCACGCCCTGGTATATCATGTACGGCACCCCGAGGAGCAGCCTTGGCTCCAGCAGGAGATCGAGGCCTCCGTGGTGACAGACACCCGCCGACAGGAGGTGTTCAGGATGGGAAAGACGATTGCAGAAGACCTGATGGAAAAGGGGCATGCTGAAGGCCATGCCCGGGGTCAGCTTGAAAAGGCCCGTGCGACCCTGATCCGTCTGCTGCGTGTTCGTTTCGGTGAGCTGCCCGAGAAGACAGAGACGGTAATCCAGGCCGAGAGCGATCTGGAACGGCTGGATACATGGCTGGATCGGTTTGTCACTGCGGAATCCCTGGAGGACGTCGGTATCGGGTTTTGAGCGGAGTCTGCACTCGCAGACTCCGGACTGAAACTCTGCCGCGGCCGATTCACAGCACGAACCAGTGGGTGTTGGTGACTTCGAGGATGTTCGTGCCCCTATAAATGACCCCGGCCACGAAGATGGCCATGTCGTTCATCTTAGGTAGGCCCGGAGGGATGTTCACCTGGGCAGAGGCATTCCCCTTGGAATCGAGGGTGCCCTGAAAGTCCTGGAAGGTGCCCGGTGCCCACCCCAAGGCCGACGTGATGAAGAGCGGATGAGTCACGTCGAGGTCCAGCCATTCGCCGTTCGGGAACTTCATTCCTGGTCTACGAGCAGGGCTGGCGGCCAGGATATAGGATGCTCCGGCAGCAAGCGAATCCCGGCTCTGTACGTTGACCGTGACGACGCCCGGGGCGGTCGGTGCTTGACGGCACACAAGGGACCGGCTGCCGTAGACCTCGATGCCGGTTATCCCCTGACCCTGGGGAACCCCGGAAGAGAACATGGTCACAACGGCTTTTTGCGAGAGGTCGTACTTGAGTATCGAATGCGCAGGGGGAGCCGTTACGTGTACAACCCAGGCGAAGTCGTCTTGCGTGATCTTGATGGCGTTCGGGATAGAAGGATAGTACAGAGTATTCATGGCGCCCATCTTGTCCACTCGCAACAATCCCGTACTACCACCGACGATGTAGTCCCCGGATCGAGGGTGAACTTCAACAGCGTAGAACCCTTGGATTCCGGGGGCCATGGCCAGGGTGGTCATCGTGCCCAGCCGGTTCGCCCTCAACATCCACGCGGGTGACCAGGTGACGATGACGTAGGGAAGGTCCCCTCCCGGGTGCGAACCTGGATCCCGGTCAATGGTTATTTCGTTGAAACCGGGGTTCGTGTTGAACTGGGTGAAGGTAGTTATCACGCCGGTGGAGTGGTCGACGCCGAGGATGTAGTTTTTCCTCGGATACGTATGGGGGCTATTCACTGAAAGCACCCACCTTCCATCGTGATCGAGCTCGTAGCCATCGCTGAAGAAGTCGGGAAAGGGAAAGTTGGCGATCGTCGTGGATGTACCGCCGGGATGAATGTTCACGAGGTAACCCAAATAGGGGGTACAGCTGCTGCGGCCGGTCGCTACCCAATGCCGTTAAGCTCCAGGAGGCTGCGGACTGAAGCGCGTCCTGC
>CAZAKZ010000174.1:0-10501 GCA_964485695.1 uncultured Planctomycetota bacterium
TTCACCGCCACCCCTCCGCTCCAACACGTGGCCGTCCACGTCGGGCGCCAGGGTGACGGCGAGCAGTGCGGTGAGGGCCGTGAGGAGGATTGCGAAGATGAACGGGTCGGGTATCCAGCGCTTTGCAACGCGCGCGAAGTGCTCACCGGCGGCGGCGATCATGGCAGACGGCTCCTCGGGTGGGGGCCATGAGAATGTCCGAATGAATGGAGGGTAAACCTACCCCGTGTGCGAATAGCGGCCGACTTCTTTTTGCAGGCGGTCCCCGAGCTTGTCCGTTTCCACATCCAGATCATGATCCATCTGCAGACCCAGCCAGAACTGGGGCGACATGTTGAAGTACCTTGCCAGCCTCAGTGCGGTGTCCGCCGTGATCTTGCGCTTTCCGAGCACGATCTCGTTGATCCGCCTGGGAGGAACTCCGATGTCCTTCGCCAACCGATTCTGGCTGAGGTTCATCGGTTTCAGGAACTCCTCCTGCAATACCTCTCCTGGATGAACGGGAGCCAGTTTACGATTTGCCATCACGTAGTGTCCTCAATGGTAATCGACGATCGCGACGTCAAAAGCATCCCCCCTGGCCCAGCGGAAGCAAATTCGCCACTGTTCATTGACGCGAATACTGTATTGACCGAGACGATCTCCCTTCAACCGCTCGAGTCGATTTGCGGGAGGAGCCCGTAAGTCTCTCAAATCTTGTGCTCGGTTCAGCATCCGCAGTTTTCTAAATGCGACTCGCTGGATCTCGTGAGGGAAAACTCTGGATCTGATTCGAATAAACAGACTTTCCGTCTCTTTACAGGCAAAGGAACGTATCATTGGATGATTCTATAACGCATAACGTTATATGTCAATAGGTAGTCATGGCCCAGAAAGAACAACCGCGGCTCGAATGCCGCCTTGAGAAATGAAGTCGCTAAAAAACGTACGGAGTTACACAGTTTTTTGAACAAATTTATTTCTCGAAAAGGCCAGCTACCGCTCGATCCTCCCTGAGCCCTTCCCACCCGCCAGGGCCTCCACCTCCTCGGCCGTGACGAGGTTGAAGTCCCCGGGGATGGTCTGCTTCAGGCAGGAAGCGGCCACGGCGAACTCCAGGGCCTCGGGGTGGGACTTCCCCGTGAGGAGGCCGAAGATGAGGCCCGCGGTGAAGGCGTCGCCGCCGCCCACGCGGTCCACGAGGTGGACGGCGTACTTCGGGCCGAGGAGGAACTCCTTCCCGTCGAAGAGACACGCGGACCAGCGGTTGTCCGAGGCCGAGAGGCTCTCCCTGAGCGTGATGGCCGCCATCCGCAGGTCGAAGCGACGCACCAGCTCCCGGGCCGCGGCCTCGTACCCCGCCGTGTCCAGGTCGCCCGAATCCTCGTCCGAGTCTCCCGCACCGATGCCGAACACGTCCGCGGCGTCCGCCTCGTTGCCGACGACCACGTCCACATAGTCCATCATGGGCGTCATGACCTCCCGGGCTTTTTCCTTCGACCAGAGCTTGCCGCGGTAGTTCAGATCCAGGCTCACGGTGACCCCCGCCTTCCGGGCGGCCCGCAATGCCTCCAGGGTGACGGCGGCCGTGGTGTCGCTCAGGGCCGGCGTGATGCCCGTGGTGTGGAACCACTGAGCATTCGCGAACACCGCCTCCCAGTCCACCTGACCCGGTCGCATTCCGGACACGGCCGAGCCGGCTCGGTCGTAGATCACCCGGGAAGGCCGCTGCGATGCCCCGTGCTCGAGGTAGTAGACGCCCAAGCGATCGCCCTGTCGCAGGACGTGCGAGGTGTCCACGCCGTGGGACCGGAGCACGTCCACGGCGCGGCGGCCGACGGCGTGGTCCGGAACCGCGGTGACGAACCGGGCGTTCACGCCGTACTTGGCCAGCGCCACGGCCACGTTGGCTTCAGCCCCTCCGTAGGAGACCTCCAGGGCGGTGGCCTGGGAGAGGCGAAGCGCGCCGGGTGGGGAGAGGCGCACCATGATCTCGCCGAAGGTGACGACGGCGCCCTCGGCGGTGGTCTTCACGGTCCCCTTTACCCTGGCTGGCCCGGCCGCCGGATCCCCCAGCACGGCCAGCCACTGCCGGGCCTCGGCACGCATCTTCCCGGCATCGTCCACGTGCCGGGTCAGGGCGGAGGCGCAAACGATGCCCTCGGGATCGCGCCGGGCGATCTCCGCCACGTTGCCGACGTGAATCCCCCCGGTGTAGACCAGGGTCAGTCCCTGGTAGACGGACTTCCAGGCCGCGGCCGCCTCGAGCCAGGCCGGGGCGCCGGCCATGGCTGGAAAGACCTTGTAGACCCAGTGGTGTGGATGCCGCGTGCGAAGCGTCTCCAGATCCACGCCGTATGCTTCGGCCTTGTACACAAGTTGCTTACCCACGTCACTCAATCCACCGGGCACGCACATGACATCGCGCTTCACGCACGCGTCCACCACCCCGGGAATGTAGTCCGGCGACACCACGCCTGCTGCACCCGCCTCAACGGCCTCCTCGACCTGAGCGGGGGTGAGCACCGTGCCCGCGAGGAGGAGGGCGTCGGGGTGCTTCTCCAGGATCGCCCGGATGCCGGCGGCCGCTGCGTCGGTCCGGAAGGCGATTTCCAGGACCACACCCAGTTCGTCGAGCGCTTCGTACGCCCGCAGACAGTCCTCCACGCGCTTCGGCGCCAGCAGCGCAATGAGCCGGTTCTTCTTCAGCGCCTTCCACAGCCGCTCATTTGAATCCACGCCTCGCCTCCTTTTTCACAGACGCTGGATGTGCATCCCGCCGCTCACGTCCACCACCATACCGGTGGAGTAGCCGAAGTCTCCGGACGCCAGGGCGCGGACCGCGCGGCCCACGTCCTCGGGCCGGCCCCACCGGTTCCGGGGAACCAGCCCCTCCCGGATGAGGGCGTCGTACTTCTCCTTCACCCCCGCGGTCATGTCGGTCTCGATGAGGCCGGGCTGCACCTCGAACACAACGATGCCGTCCCCGGCCAAACGGTGCGCGAAGACACGGGCGGCCTGGTGGACCGCGGCCTTGGACATGCAGTATTCCGCCCGGTTCAGGGAGGACACGTAGGCCGAAATCGAGGAGATGAACACGATGACCGGCCTGGCCTCCGGCTCCAGCTTCACCCGGCCCACCATGTGCCTGGCAAAGCACTGGGCCAGAAAGAACGTGCCCCTGGCGTTCACCGAATGTACCCGGTCGAAGCTCTCGGGCGTGGTGTTCAGCACGTCCAGACGCTCCTTCGGAGCGATGCCCGCGTTGTTCACCAGGACGTCCACCTTCCCGAACCGATCCATGGCCGTCTCCAGGAGCTGCGGGTGGGCATCGAGGTCGGCGATGTCTCCGGGCGCGGGAAGAAATGCACCGCCCAGCGCCTCGACAAGGGCCTCCACCTCGGCCAGGCCCGCGTCCTTGCACTCCGGATCGTAGGCGAGGTCGTTGCCGACGATGTCAAAGCCTCCCCTCGCCAGCTCCAGGGCAATGCCGCGGCCGATGCCGCGGCCCGCGCCGGTGACGAAAGCTACGGATCGAGGCCCCATGTCACTCCTCTCCGCCGATGACGCGGCCGTTCAAGTAGTCGCTCCACACGGTCTCGAACCACCCCGCCTCCCCGGGAACGGGGCGTACATCCACCCACTCCTTCTCCACCTTGAAACCCTCGCCCAGACGCACCTCCAGGATCTTACGGTTCACGAAGTCGTCCGGGGGCGTAAGGACGTGGCGCCACGCCTCGCCCAGGCCCGGGCACGGTGCTTCGCCCCCGGGATCCCGGACGAGGGCCGAGCCCCGGGACCTTCCCCCCTTGCGGAGGTACTCGGCAATGGCCTCGAGGTAGACTGCATGGGTCAATGCCAGGTCCACGGCGCGGAAGGCCCGGACCAGGCCGCCCTCGGGGCGGATCCGGAGATCGCTCCACAGCCTCTCCACCAGCGCCCAGGCCATTTCCACGGCCTCCTGGACCCGGTCGGGATCCCGGACGTGTGAAGCACACCGGGTCATACGCTCCCGGATCTCCCGCACGGCCCGGTCCGGTGTGAGAGACTTCCCGGCAGCCTCCTCGCCTGCCACCTTTCCGGCAAAGGCAAGACAGGCTGTCACCTGATCGCCCGTCCGGCCGAGGAACGCCTCGATATCCGGAGGCGGGTCGCTGTATTCGTGCGCGATGTAGAGCGCCGCCCGGATCCCCCCCACCTGGCCCGCGTTCAATGCGGCGCCGCCGGGCCGCCGGACGCCGTGGCTGCCGTTCACCTCGCCCACGGGAAAGAGATGCTTGAGGTTCGACTCCCACCAGAGGTCGGCCCGGAGCCCGCCGTTGGAGTGCTGGGCGCATACCGCGATCTCGAGGCGGTCCCGGGACAGGTCGATGTCATGGGAGGCGTAGAGCTCCACGGCCTGGGGATTCATGGCCTGGAGACGTTCGATGGGCGTGGGAAGCCAGGCGCTCGACCGGCGGAGGTAGGTGGCGGCCTCGTCGTCCAGGCCGTCGAGGGAGAAGGCCTCGCCGGTGGGCGCATGGCCTGGATTTCGGGTGTAGTCGAGATACACGCGGCGGCCCCGCTCCACAGTCTCCCGGAAGACCAGAACGTCGATGAGGGAGGAGCCGTGGTTCGCCACCTTTTCCACGTCGAAGGGCCACTGGTAGCCCTTGCGGAAGATCGCCCCGGCCAGGGATCGGAGGTCGGGGAACTGGTCCGCAAGGAACTCCTGCTCGTCCCCGCCATCGGGGTCCGTCGACACGTACCGGGGGATCACCTGCTGGTAGCTCCCGGACACGTTCCACCGGACGTGGATGGAGGCCAGGCCGAACTGGGACTCCGTGAGGTTCTGGGCCACGGCGCCGACGGCCAGGGCCAGACCCGTGGACCCGGTCTGACTCACCGGGTAGACCGACGACTCGTACATGCCGCCGGGCCCGCCCGTGGCCAGCACCACGTTGACGGCGTTGAGGAGGACGAAGCCGAAGGACGCGTCCGTCTGCCGGCTCCTGTCCACGGCCACCACGCCGCACACGCACCGCCGTCCCCGATCGTCACGGTCGCAGAGCAGGGCCACGGCCACGTGGCCGTCGAGGACAGGGATCCCCTTGTCGCGAACCGCTCGCCCCAGGCACTCGCACATGTACCGGGAGGTGAGGGGCCCGGCCGAAGTGCCTCGGCTGCGGGTGTCGTGATCCGTTCGGAATCCCACGTAGCCCCCGTACCGGTCGTGGGGAAACGGCACGCGGTGGCGAACGAGGTTGAAGAACGCCTGCGGCGAATGGTGCGCCTCGATGAGGGCGATGTCGCCGTGCATGCACTTGCCGCTGAACAGGTCCCCGGCCATGTCCAGGGGTGAGTCCGGAGCCCTGCCTGCAAGGGCCAGCTTGTAGTAGGTCTGCTTGTCCGATCCCGCGTTCCTCGACGTGCCGGCCTCCCACTGCTCGGTCAGGATCAGAACGTCCTTACAACCCTGGTCGAAGACCTGGAGTGCGGCGTTGAGGCCGGCCGCTCCGCTCCCGATGACCAGGGTATTTACCGAATGGACCGGGAGGGATTTTCCGTCCAGGGTGATGGTTACTCGGTCATGGGCCAAGGATTCACTCCTCCAGAATGGCTGCAAGGGACCAGTATACGTACGGCCGGCTACTTGAAGAAGGGATGCCGGGGAAACCGTTGCCGGAATTCCACTCGCCGGGCCTCCGCCTCCTCGGACCGGCCCAGGTTCCGCAGGGCCACGACCCAGCCGCCGGCAGCGTTGACCAGGAGCGGATCCAGCTTCAGGGCGCGCTGAAAGCACTTCAGTGCATCCTCGAACCGCCGCCGGTCGCCCAGGAATCGTGCTGCCTGGTCATGGATGAACCCGAGGTCGTTCCACGCCTGGCCGCTGTTGCCGGCCGTAGCTCCGAGCTTCCCGGCGATGGAAGCCAGGACCCGCCCGAGAAGGCCGCGCCAGGCAGCCCCCCGACCCGCGCCCTCGTAGGCTCTGGCGGCAAGCTGGAGGGCGACTTCGTGCCAGAATTTCTTCCCGGCCCGGACGCAGGCCGACGCCGACGCGTCCACCACGCGGAGGGCTTCCTCTTCCCGGCCCTCCCGCCGCAGAAGGGTGGCCAGGGGGAGGGCGGCAATCGTGAGGTGGGGGGACATCTCGAGGGCCCGGCGATATTGGTGCTTGGCCTTATCCCGCTCCGCCGGATCACGGGACCGCTCATAAGCGAGGCGCTCCACCTCCCCCCGCAGGAAATAGAGGTGAGGCCGGTCCGGCCAGCGCTCGAGCAGCTTGTCGTAGTAGTCCCGGCCGAAGGTTACGGTGTCCTTGTAGAGGGCCTCCATTCCCTTCATGTCTTCCGCCGTGGTGGGCATCTTCTCCGCATCCACGGGCGGAAGCGCCGCGACTGCGATGCGGAGGATCTCGAGGGTCTGGACGGGGCGCGGATCGTCACTCACCTCGCGGCAATTCCTGGCAATGATCTGGTAGGACCGAGCCAGGAGGGAGCACGCTCGATCCGTGCGCATCCCCTTCTCGAAATAGAATCCCCAGGCGGCCACCACGTTCTTCAAGAAGTTGATGCGTTCCAGCGCCAGTTCGTTATTCGGATCCTGTTCGAGCACCCGCATGTACGCCCCGTAGCCTTCGCCAGCCAGCTGGGTGTTCTTCTTGAGCGCCGCCACGACCGTGGCCACGAATCCGAAGTTGTTCGCGCTGGGAAGAAGGTCGGGGTATTGGAGCATGCCATTGCGGTAATAGTTCACCGCCCTGTCGATATCCCCCTCCATGAGATAGCACCGCCCGAGGTGCTGGTACGCAAAGGGGTCCACGCCGCGCATTATTTTCTGCCGGCTGTAGAGCTCCTCCTGGAGGCGAAGGCATTCGAAGAGCTCGGATTTCGCCTCCTCGATCCGGAAGACACCGAGGAGTTCCAGCCCCAGGTTGCTGTGCATACGGACGCTTTGGGGAGCCGTCTTGACGGCCGCGGTGTAGAGCTCGAGGTTGTTCCTCCAGTCGAGTCCCCGCACGGCCGTGGCTGCACCACAGGCGAGGATCAGCAGCCCCGCCACGCATCCCGCCACCGCGCGCCCGGCCCGGCCCCGGCGCTCTCCCGCCTTCCACAGGACCCAGCCGACACCCAGGAGGAGAAACAAAGAGGGGATGTAGAGAAACCGCTCCGACACCGGGAAATCGACATCCTCGCTGAACCGCAGGAGCAGGGTGCCCTTGACGATGGAACTCAGCGGAGCCAGGGACAGGTAGAAACCCAGGGCCGAGAACGCCGCCACGGACGCCCTGAACCGCCACGTGAGCCCGATCGCCGCGCCGGCCACGGCCAGGTGCAGGCAGAGGAACAGGATCCCCGTGCCCAAGGCCGCGAACGGAAGGATGGGATAGATGTCCAGGGGACAGGGCCACAGGACCTTGCCCATGTACCAGGCGCCAGCTACGAAGAAGGAGGCGATGCGGGTGATGTGGTCCACGTCCTTCCAGTTGTCCATGGGCGTTCCCGAACCGGACAGCATGTCCTTCAGCAGGAAGTACGGGACGATCACCAGGAAGAAGGGGAGCACCTGCACCAGCCTGATTCCCATGGAGGGGCGGAGCCTACCCCGGTGCCCGGTCCGGCCGTACAACTGATTGAGGACTTCGTAGAGGATGAGGAGGAAACCCAGGCTCGCGACCATCTCCTTGGCGAACACCCCGACCAGGAGAAGGCCCACGCTGATCCAGTACGCAAGCCGGCTTCCCCTGCGACGAAATCGGAGGTAGGCCCAGAAGGCCGCCAGAAAAAATGTGGCGGCGATGACGTCCGTGCGGCCGGCAATCCAGCTCACGCTCTCGGTATGGATGGGATGCACTGCGAAGAGGGCGGCGACCAGGGCGCCCGCCACCCGATTCCGGAGGAGCGCGCGGGCCAGAAGGAACACCAGTAGAACGTTCAGGGCGTGAAACAGGAGGTTGGTCACGTGGAATCCGACCGGGTTGAGGTGAACCCACGTGACGCGGCCCGTGGCGTCCTTCTCGGCCACGCCCCACACCAGGGCGTCCAGGATGTAGGTCGCCGCGATGACAGGACGCCAGTAGTTGATCTTCGCGAGTCCGGAGGTGTTCTCGGACTCGTTTCCGATCTGGGCGAAATCGGCGGTCAGCATGGACCCGACACGCCCCAGGGGGCCGCCCCGGTCGTCCCGGATCCCGGCCATGCACTTCTGCAGCACCGCGTTGTTGAAGATGAGATCCTGGTCGTCGTAGACGAAATCGCCGCCCAGCGACGTCCAGTAGGACGCGAGGACCAGGATCATCAACGCGGCCAGGATCCACTCGATCCGGAGCTTCAACGACTACTTCCTTTCTCGAAACCGGAAGTGTATCACGAAATCCAGAGACAGATACCTTTATGGACACGTTGAAATGTGGAAAATATGGAGTCTGTCCCTTCAGTGAAGAATACTCTTGATCTTTTCCTGGCTGAAAAAGAGGCGGCGGAAAAAGCTCCTGGCCGCTCGGTTTCCCCCGGCGTGGCTGGACGTTCTGCGGAAAAACGTCCGCCACTACGCCTACCTTTCGTCCGGGGATCAAGCAAAGCTCCGCGGGGCTGCCGTTATCATCGCCGCCGAGAAGGAGTGGGTCGGCTGCAACGGCCTGGAGATCACCGACGAGGTCAAGATCACCATCGCGGCCCAAGCCGGCCTGCTGCTCCTGGGCGGCCCGGGTAGATACTACTTCGATGAGGTGCTGAGCATCCTCGTGTATCCCGATGCCTTCCGGGGCGAGGCGACCACGGACGCGACCTTCGGGGAGGCGTGGCCGCAGGGGCCCGTGATCCTGTCCTGGGAGCACGTCCTCCACGGCGGAAAGGACCCGCGCGACGGCCTGAACGTGGTGCTGCACGAGTTCGCCCACAAGCTCGACGGCCTGGAGGGCGGGATGCACGGCACACCGCCCCTCGGCACCCGGCGGCAATACCGGCGCTGGCGAGAGGTGGCCGAAAGGGAATACCTTCGCCTGGTCAACCGCACCGATCGGGGGGAGATCACGCTGCTGAACGACTACGGCGCCTCGAACCGGGCCGAGTTCTTCGCCGTGGCCACGGAATGCTTCTTCGAACAGCCCGTAGAGATGAAGCACCAGCATCCAGACCTCTACGACATCTTCGCGGACTTCTATCACCAGGACCCGGCCACCTGGTTCCCCGGCCGGAAAGAACTGACGGCGCCACCGGAAGAGGATGCCGGCGATCCCTACGAAGTGAAGGACCGAGAGGTGGACGTGTTTGCCGATTCCCACGACTCCGCGGACACCTGTTTCACCCGGGGGCTCGTGTTCTTCAGTAACGGAGAGTTCGTGAACGCCCTGGCCGAGTTCGACCGGGCCATCCACCTCGAGCCCGAGGACGGGGAGATCCACCTGCACCGGGGCATGGCCCACCTTGAACTGAAGCACTACGACCGGGCCGTCAGCGACTGCACCCGAACCCTCGACCTGTCACCCGATTCCCTGGAGCCCCACCGCACCCGGGCCCTCGCCTACGACGCCCTGGAGAAGTATGACCTGGCCATCCAGGACTGGAGTCACCTGATCCGGAACGATCCGGATGACGCGGAGGCCTGTTATTACCGCGGGCTGGCCCACGCGGACCTGGAGAATCTCGAGGAGGCCGTGTCTGATTTCACCGAGGCGATCCGGAATGAGCCCGGCTGGGCCGAGCCCTACCTGGAGCGAAGCCGGGCATTCGAGCGACTGGTTCAGATCCGGAAAGCCCGGGCCGACCTGGAGGAGGCGATGCGCAGGGATCCGGATCTGGCACCGGGTCCCGAGAATTGAGGGGCGTCGCCTCGGTGCAACGACAGAGCCGATTCACGGTCAGGACCAGGCCGTGCCGGATGCCGTGAACCCGGACCGCCTCCATCGAGTAGTCCGAGCAGCTCGGGTAAAACCGGCAGCGAACGTATTTCTCGAGGCGGTCCCCCCGCACCTTCTGGTAGACCTCCACGGCACCGGTGTAGAGTCTCCCGGTCATCTGGCTTGCCGGAGTCCGGAACGAATCCAGGACACCGAGCAGCGTGACGAGGCCCAGGAGGCCGAGCCAGGTCTCCGGGCGCCTTATTCGTGACCGCAGTGCGGGCATTGCTTGCTGACATCCAGGCGCTTGTTCCGGCAGTTCGGGCAGATGACGAGGGCGCCCTTGGGCCGCGCCAGCAACCATATGATGAGGCCGATGATTCCGAGGAAGAACTGGACGATGACCCAGAGGGCAGCACTTTCTCCCCGGGCCTTGGCGTCCTTGGCGACCCAGACCATGAGAATGATGGCCAGGACCAGGTGTGCGAGTATGATGAAGAGAAATATGACCCCACACGCGGCAAACCCGGCGGCGGAATCCTGTGTGAGTTCGTTCAGTCTTTCCCGGTTTTTCTGGAGTTCTTCCTGGTTTTTATCATAGTCCTGCGAGTCCTGCGCTACGGCCAGGGGTACCATCAGAACGAGAAAAAGCTATCGCGGCAAAATTCGATTGGATTGGGGATCATCCCTCCCCTCGTTACGCTC
>CAZAKZ010000175.1:0-10475 GCA_964485695.1 uncultured Planctomycetota bacterium
CCCCTGGAGGACTACGGGCCTGGACGGGTCCGGTTAAATGGATACCCCCGAAGGACCGATTTCGGCCTCCCGCCGGAATATCTACGAGAGGTGGCGTTCCTTCAGGCGCCGTTTCCGACGGATCGACTCCCGGACCTCCCCGGCTGAGGCCTCCAGCAAGGCCTTCAGGGTCCGATCGTCGATGCGCCGCCGCCGCATCAGGTCGCGTCGGGCGATCCAGTCGCCCGGCAATCGCATCAGTCCGGCCGTGAATCCAAGGCCCCAGGCCAGGGGATGCCCTTCCTTCACCGCCATCTTCAGGAACCAGTAGATGTGACCGGCAGCGAGGCGATGGAAGCGGCCCAGGATCAGAGAGACCGGCAGATTTCTCGCCTGGACTCGGACGAGGTTCCGGGTGGAGAGGCGGACCGTGACCGCGTTGATCATGCCCCCGGTGGTGGCGCTGCCGATATGCCGGGTGACCGCACCGGGCACATACCTCCCCCGGTGCCCGAGGAGCGCAGCCCTGAGGCCGAGATCCACATCCTCCATGTAAGCGAAGAAGGACGCCTCGAAGACGCCTGTGTCCTCGAAGAGGGAGCGACGAAACAGAGAGGCGCATCCCGAGGCCAGGAGCACAGTCCTCGACGCTCCGTAGTAATCCTGGTCCACCTCGAATCGGCCGATGGGATACGGGAGCAGGAGACTGCTCATGCCGTCACCCACGCTGTCGAGTCGCTCTGGATCCTTGTCGAACAACACCTTTCCACAGACAAAGGATAGATCGGCCCCGGCCGGTTCTTCCTCGAGGGCGTAGACCAGTGCCTCCAACCATCCCGGCTCGGGCCGGGCGTCGTCGTTGCAGAGTGCCACCAGCGGCTCTTTCGTGGCCTCGAGCCCGATGTTGATTGCCCGGGCAAAGCCGTGGTTTCGGCCCAGAGAGAGGATCTCCACCTCCGGGTGTGTCTTTTCGATCCAGTCCGCAGTGCTGTCTTCTTCCGTCGCGTTGTCGAGGACCAGGATCCGGAACCGCGGGTATCGCTGGCTCTTCAGAGCATCGAGGCATGCAGGAAGGAACCGGAGGCCGGTCATCGTGGGAACGAGTACGGCCACCTCGGGATCTCGACTCATGGCTTCCCCGCCGTGTTTCCATTATTAATGAAGGCTTGACACCCGGGATAGATAAGCATACTGTTTACGTCGAGTTGACCAAGCGGGAAAAAGGTCGCGACAAGTACTGGAGCCATGACCCTACCCGTGCGAACAATCCGGTCGGCTCAATCATCGTCCTGCCTCACGGCTGAAACACGCTGCTGCATTCCTGCCAGACAACAACGGGTTCCCATCCTCGGTCGAGTGGATCGATTGATGCAGAGGAGGGTCCATTGCCCGCGGAAGCGGTGCGAACAGGGGGCGAACACTCTCGAAATCAGGAGGAGGTCCGGGGCACTCGAATCCAATCCCCCCAAAGGATGTTAGCGAGTAGCAAAAAACCCCGGACCCTCCTCCGTTTTTCCAGGACAGATATCGGACCTCCAGGGAAATTTTCATAAATCCCTGATTTCCCACACCTTGTATTTGCCCTGCTCGGATCCACTGCGTATGATTGTTGCAAGAATCCAGACAGAAATCACCTGTCAGGCCTCGATATCTATCCACAGAGGTATCTGAGCAAGGAATTCTGAAATCATACTCCCATGACCGACACCACAATAACACGTCCTGGCGTCAATCGCCGGTTTCTCCGGGTGAAGATCGACCTCTCCAACAAGTGTCAGCTGAAGTGCGTCATGTGCCACTTCTCCCACCCGGAGTTCGTCGGCAATCCGGAGGAAATGAGCCGGGAGCTCCTGGAAAAGGTGGCGGCGGATACCTTTCCCCTGGCCCATGAAGTGGTGCCTTCGTCGAGCGCCGAACCGTTGCTGTCCAGGGAGCTGCCCCGCGCCCTGGAACTTTGCCAGGAATACAGGGTCCCCTACTTCCACTTCTCCACCAACGGCGTGAGCCTTAACGATCGCATCATCGACAAGGTCCTGGAAACCGGCATGTCCTCCATCACCTTCTCCATCGATTCTCACGTCAAGGAGACCTTCGAGGCCATCCGTACGCCCGCTCCCTTTTCAAAGGTCATAGAGAAGCTGGACCTCATGGTCAGGAGAAAGCGGGAGTTCGGTTCGGGGCTGCCCAAGATCTACGTCACCAGTGTGCTCATGCGGAAGAACATCGAGGAGATGCCGGAGTTCATCCGGTTCATGAAGGACCGGGGGGTGGACGCCCTGAACTTCGTCCACATGGGAGTCATCGGCGACCTCGGCATTGAAGACGAGACTCTGCTAAAGCACCCGGAGATCTGCAACACCATCCTGGAGGAGATGCGCAGGGTGGCGGACTCCATCGACATGGAAGCCACCATGCCCAATCCCATCCCGGTGAGCCTGGCCACCACCGTGGACGCCACGGACGCACCCAGCGCCGATACGGGCGGCGGC
This sequence comes from uncultured Planctomycetota bacterium, assembly GCA_964485695.1. GTDB lineage: Bacteria > Planctomycetota > JAFGQW01 > JAFGQW01 > JAFGQW01 > CAZAKZ01. The sequence continues at coordinate 2,469 of CAZAKZ010000175.1, forward strand.
ACCGCCTTGATCCCCGAGGGCGCCACCCTGTCCAGCGAAGAAGTGGCCGAGTTCTTGAACCAGAAGAACCGGGAGTTCAACCTGGCGGTGAAGCCCAAGAAGCGGCATACGCGACCGTGCTACTTCCCGTGGTTCTACATCCACATCAATCCCGACGGCTCCGTGTTCCCCTGCGGGTGCTGGTTCGAGTTTTCCTCCTTCGGCACCTTCAAGACTCAGTCCTTCAAGGAGATCTGGACGGAGGCACCCTACCGGGAGCTACGCCGACAGCTCGTCGACCTGGAACTGCGGCCGGTGTGCAAGAACTGCTCTGTGGCCAACATGGGCCGTCCCGACGTGCTGGCCTCCTTTTCCCACCGCGCCAAGATCCGGAAGGAGCACCTGAATCATTAGCGGCGTCGCCATCGTCACCGGCGGCGGCTGGAACATCGGCCGCGCCGTCGCCCTCGCCCTGGCCCGAGAGGGCTACCGGGTCACCCTGGCCGCCCGGAATCGCGCCCGGCTCGAGGAAACCGCCCGGCGCATCCGCGAGGCGGGCGGCGAGGTCCTCATCGTCCCCACCGATGTCACGGACCACGCCCGGACCGAGGCCATGGTGGCGGACACCGTGAAGCGGTTCGGCACCCTGGACGTGCTTGTGAACCTGGCCGGCGGCTTCGGCGCGGACGCCGCCGTGGACGCCGTGGACCCCGAAGCATGGATCGACGTGGTCCAGCGGAACCTCGTGGGCACCTTCCTGGCCGTCCGGGCGGCTCTGCCCGTGCTCCGAACCCGGGATGCGGCCCATATCCTCACCTGCGCCGGCGCCGGCGCCTTCTTCCCCCAGGTGAACTCCACCCTCACGGCCTACGCCAGCGCCAAGGCCGCCCTGTGCCGTTTCACCGACCAGCTGGCTGCCGAGCTCCTGGACACGCCCGTCCGGGTCAACTGCATCGAGCCCGGCATGGTATGGGATCCGCCGACCCTGGAGAAGGTCGAAACAGAGGAGAAGCACACCGGAATCCCCCACCCCCAGCGCATCCACAACCGCCCGCCCGAGGCCGCGGCCGAACTGGTGCTCTTCCTGCTGAGCGATGCGGCCGCCGACCTCAACGGACGACTCGTGTCGGTAAACGACACCTGGTGGCGCGATCCGGACCAAGTCCGGGCCGTGGCGGCCGGGGACGGCTACCGTCTCCGGCGTTCCGGGGAGTGATCCAGAACCGGCACATGACTTGCGTGCAACCCGATCCTGCCCGCCAACGGCCGCAGGGCCGCACGTATGTCCTCCAGGATGGAGCCCCGTGTCCCGGGCAGAGGACACGGAATTGCAGGAAATGCACGGTACAATGAAAAGGGGATCAAGATTCGTAGCAGTCGGATCACAAACCCACGAACATTAAAGGTCAGACCATGAGAATACAAGCGTGGCTCCTCTGCCTCGTTCTCGTTTCCTCCGTCGCCGGCGCCCAGGCCGTGCTGCGCGTCCCCGGCCACTTCAAGACCATCCAGGCCGCCATCGACCAGGCCCGGGACCGGGACACGATCCTCGTATCTCCGGGCACCTACCGGGAGAACATCGACTTCAAGGGAAAGGCCGTTCTCTTGAAGAGCACCTCCGGCGCGGCGGTCACCACGATCGACGGAAACCGGAAGGGCACCGTGGTCACCTTCCAGACCGGGGAGCCGAAGGAGGCCATCCTCGACGGCTTCACCGTCTTAAACGGCTTGGTAACCCAGTATCCCCCGATGGGAGCGGGTATCTACCTCTCGGGCCGTGCGGCACCCACCATCCGGAACAACCGCATCGAGAAAAACACGGCCTCCGACAATCTTCAGTACGGCGTAGGGGGCGGCATCTACTGCGACCGCTTGACGGCTCCGGCCATCGTGGGGAACGTCATCCGGAACAACTTCGCCAAGTTCACCGGTGGAGGCATCCACTGCGGCCTGGCCACACCCATCATCCAGGGCAACGTCATCGAGAACAACCAGGCCGAGGTCGGAGGCGGGGGCGTCTTCGCCCTGGGCGCCGGATTCGTCATCGAACGCAACACCATCCGCGGGAACGTGTGCACCGCGCAACAGGGCTTCGGCGGCGGCCTCTACTTCCAGCAAGGATCCGTGCGTATCGAGGGGAACGTCTTCGAAGGGAACAAGGGGAAGATCGGCGGCGGCATCATGCTCAACGAGGAGGTGACCTCGTGGATCGAAGGAAACACGCTGCACGGCAACGAAGCCGAGTCAGGAGGCGGCATCTACATCCAGAAGGGGCAGCACGACATCCTCGGAAACGTCTTCCACCACAACCGGGCCCCCGGAAACGGCCACGGCGGCGGCCTCGCCAACATCGGCGGCGCGACCCGAATCAAGAACAACATCCTCTACGCCAACCACGCATCCACCCGGGGCGGAGGTATCTACTCGCGAAAATCGATCCCCGTTGTGGTAAACAACACCCTCCACGGCAATGATTCCCTCCTGGGCGGGGGCCTCTTCATCGCCGACCTGCCGTACGCCCACACACCGCTCATCAACAACATCCTCTGGAACAACATCGCCACCCGGAGCGGCCCTCAGATCGAGTGGATCAATTCCCGGCCCCTGGCGACCCACTGCAACATCCAGGGCGGTTGGCCCGGCACCGGCAACATCAGCGCCGATCCGGTCTTCGTGGACGCCCCGGGCGGCGACTTCCACCTGATGCCCTACTCCCCCTGCGTGGACAGCGGCGACGGCCGGAACAACCACCTCCCGCCGGCGGACTTCGAGGGCGATGCGCGCGTCTCTCTCATCACCGCTGACATGGGGGCCGACGAGGTGCACCCCCACCTCTACCAGACGGGCAACGCCGCCCCCGGCGGTACGATCCAGATCAAGGTCTTCGGCTTTCCGGGCACCGACGTGATCCTCGGCATCGGCGCCGGCGTCCTGACCAGCCCGGTGAACCTGCCCGGCCTGGGCAAGCTCTACATTGCTGCGCCCATCGGCCTGATCCCCCTGGGCCGGGTACCGGGCACCGGTCTGGTCCTCTTTCCGGTCAAGTTGCCCGCCGGCTTCCCCGCACCGATGTCCATCCCCATGCAGGCCCTCATCGGGTCTGCGCTTTCGAATCTCGAGGTTATGGAAGTGCGGTGACTCACGCCACGAACTGGTCCAGGGAAACTGCGATAGAGGGAAACGCCTTGAGTATTGCCCGGTCGGTGGTGATCAGGGGTACACCCAGGTCCTCAGCCAGGGCCACGAACTCGCAGTCGTAGGCCGAGCACCGAGACCGGACAGCCAGCCGGAGCACATCCGCAGACCGAATCTCGTACTCCCGCCCCCGCATGAGCTGTTCGGCGGCCTCCACGAGGCGCAAGGCGTCCTCGATCTTCAGGTGTCCCTGGGTAAGGTATTGAGTCAACACGCTGCGAAACTCGCTGCGCCAGAGAATGGGTGAGACCCAATCCGGATCCACCCTCAGCGCTTCCCTTGCACAGGCCGTACGATCTCCGGGAATCATCAAGTAGGCGATTACATTGGAGTCGACGACGATCATGGACGGCCTTTTTTCCTGGCGGACCGGAGCCTGGAAACTGTCAAGGGCGGAAGCGAAAGCTCTCGATGGAGTCGATCCAGACGCGAGAGAATGGCATCCACATCCACCCGTGTACTCTGCACGGCGGCTTCGAGATTGACCAGGATCTCGCTGTTGAGGCTGCGGCGGTGCAGCTCGGCGCTTTTCTTCAGACGGCGGTAAAGCTCTTCGGGAATGTTCTTCAAGGTCAAGTTCATGGCGGGACGAGCCTCCATGGCATCAGGACGGTTGCATTTAGGAACCAAAATGGTACCACATCTCTCGCGCCTGTGCAAGTCTGTCATGGCGGCCGTCCGATCCACGGATTATTCCTGGTTGCAGATCCGGGGGATCCGGAAGTAAGGTCGTTGTCTCGGGCATCCGGTTTCGAAGTTTCTGATCATTTTTCTCCAGGATCCCCCATGCTGATCCTCGACGGCTCCCTGGGAGAGGGCGGCGGCCAGATCCTCCGCACCTCCCTGGCCCTCTCCATGGCCACCCGGACACCGGTGCGTATCGAGAAGATCCGTGCGCGTCGCCGGAAGCCCGGCCTCATGCGTCAGCACCTCACGGCCGTGAAGGCGGCCGCGGCGGTGAGCAGCGCCCGGGTGGAGGGCGCCGTCCCGGGGTCCGATTGCGTCACTTTCGAGCCGAGCGAGGTCGAGGCCGGAGACTACCACTTCGACGTGGGAACGGCGGGCAGTGCAACGCTTGTGCTCCAGACCGTCCTGCCGGCGCTGCTCACGGCTCAGGGGCCCTCCACCCTGGTGCTGGAGGGCGGTACCCACAATCCTTTCGCCCCGCCCTTCCCCTTTCTGGACCGGGCCTACCTGCCCCTGATCAACTGCATGGGGCCGGAGGTGCGTGCCGACCTCGAGCAGCACGGTTTCTTTCCGGCCGGTGGTGGACGGTTCCGTGTGGAGATCCGGCCGTGTCGGCACCTGACCGGCCTGCGCGTCCTGGAACGCGGCGAGATCCGGGCCCGGCGGGCCCGAGCCCTGGTGGCCCGCCTCAATGAGAGCATAGGCCGGAGGGAGATCCGCCGGATCGAGGCGAGGCTATCCTGGGACCGTTCGTGCCTGGAGGTCGAGAAAGTCCATAGCGACGGCCCCGGTAACGTGCTCCTCCTCGAGGTGCAGAGCGAACACGTCACCGAGGTCTTCACCGGGTTCGGAAAGCGCGGCGTTCCAGCAGAGAGGGTGGCGGACGGGGCCGTGAACGAGGTGCGCAGGTACCTGGCCTCGGGCGTACCCGTGGGGATTCACCTGGCGGACCAGCTCTTGCTGCCGCTGGCCCTGGCCGGCGGCGGGTCCTTCCGAACCCTGGAGCCGACGCAACACACGCACACCAACATCGAGGTATTGAAGAAGTTCCTGGACGTGGATATCCGGCTCACCGGCGGCGGCGACGACTGGACCCTCGAGGTCGAGAGGTCCGCCTGATCATCATCACGGATCGAATTCGCTACGGATTTTTCGGAGGTTCTGGTACCCTCCGTGTCATTGGGTTTGACTGCCACCAGCCTCAATCGGAGGACAAAGGGTGAAGTGGACCCGGACGGCTCTCGTTCTCGTTTTCCTTGCTGCACTCACACTCTGTGTTTACGTCATTATCCACGAAACGGGAACTTCCTCTCCGGGCCTCCCTCCTGCCTCGAATCCAACCCCAGATTCAGCACCCGTTTCCGGCCACGCCCCTGCGGCCGCCTCCCCGACCGGGCCAGCGCGGCCGGCAGCTGAAATCCGCCCCTCGGTTGACCGGGCGCAGACCCGACCCGATCCGCTCCTCGGAAAGACGGATCCTCTGGATCTCTTGACGCGGAGCCTCCTGGGCCTCGTGAAGGACACGGAGGGAAATCCCCTCCCCGGGGTTCGGGTCCTCCTGGCCGATCCACCGGGAAAATCCGGACAGAAATCCATGGAAATCCGGACGAATTCGACAGGACGCTTTTGCCTGGGACCCCTGGACCTGGATCAAAGGTCATCGCGATTTCGGGGCTACCGGGTCGAGGTCACGGCGCCCGGCTACTATCCGGAGGTCCACTCCTTCCGTCCAGGAGAGGAGAGAGAGGTGCTCCTCTCGATTCCCGGCTCCCTCGCCGGCCAGGTGGTGGTGGAAGGCCGGGAGGGGCGTCCGTGTCCCGGTGCCACCCTCGCCCTGCAAGGTCCGGGAAGCCACCGGTTTCGCACCGATGCCGCCGGTCACTTCGAGATCGCGCAGCTGAGGCCGGGAAACTACCGCGTGGACGTCCACCCGGAGGAGAATCCCCCCATCCTCAACGCCGTTGTGCGCATCCGGCCCCGAAACCGGACCCATGTGCGGTTCGAGGTCAAGAGCGGCGTCCGGGTGCAAGGTACCGTGACCGACCACCTGTCCGGAAAGCCGCTCCCGGGCGTGAGGGTCTTCACCTGGGTCAGCTACCAGAAACCGTCCTTCACGGGACCGGACGGGCGGTTCGTCCTGGATGGACTGCCCCGGAAGATCAGCCTCCGGTTCTACAAGAAGGGGTTTCTCCACGTTTACCGCGAGGTGAAGGCGAAGAAGGAGGAGAAGGAAAAGACCCTTGACGTGACCATGCAGCGCCCCGGCAGGATCCGGGGCGTGGTCCTGGGCCCGGATGGGGTGCCGGTGGATTTCGCCCGCGTCAGCCTCATCGACGAGAGGATCCGCACCAACCAGAAGGGCGAGTTCACCATCCCCGACGTGTGGCCCGATCAAAACCTCCGGGTCCGCGCGTGGAAGAGGGGATTCAAGGAGGGGCGATCCACCAAGTTCTCCGTGGCCGACGGCCAGGAGGTGACGGGCATCGTGGTGAGGCTCCGGGTATCGAGTCCGTCCAAGCCCGGTGAAGAAAAACTGCCGACGGTCTATTCCCGAAGGTCCCGGGGCTTGCCTGCGTCCCCGGGCATCGGAGTCATCACCGGAAAGGTCCAGGACGAGGCGGGTACGGCCATTCCCCGGGCCAAGGTTCGCCTGTTCTATCTCGGCCCCCCGGGAAGGCTACCGGGGAGAAACATGAAGTACCTCTTCCTAGCCCAATCCTACAAGACCGCGACCTCGGGCGAGGAGGGAGACTTCCGGTTCGAGAAGCTCCGTGTGGGGCGATACGTGTTCGAGACCTCTGCAACCGGGTACGGAACCGGGGAAGGAAAGTCCTTCACGCTCCCGGAGGGTGGGATTCCACATCACGAGACCGTCATCCTCGAGAAAGGATACACGGCTACCTGTAAGGCCGTGGACGAAAAGGGACTCCCGCTCCGGACAGCGAGTATCTCGGCCTACCGGAAGGACACGTTTTACATGAGCCACGTGCGTGTCAGGACGGACATGAAAGGCGAGTTCACCCTCGGCCCGGTGGTGAGTCACCTGTATCGAGTTCGTGCGTACCAGCCCGGCCGGAGATTCAAGATCCTTGAAACCACGTTTAACCGGGACGGGCGGACCGTGCTGCGATTTGAGCGCATCGGCCTCGAGACGGATCAACGGGCCATCACCGGCCAGGTGGTGTTCGCCGGTTCAGGAGCCCCCGTACCCTCGTTCTGGATCCGACTCCATCGCCGAGAAAGTATCGGGGAGAAGAAATTCGTGGATGCCCAGGGCCGGTTCGTCTGGTCGGGCCTGAAAGAAGGCACCTACGGGGTGGAAGCCGGCACCGACAAGGGGTGGGTCACACTGGGGCGCCTCCCCGTGACGGTCGGGGGGGAGGGAGAGTCCTACCCTCTCACCATCGAACTCCACGAAGGAGGCAAGGTGCAAGGCGTGGTCCTGGATCCTCTCGGGCGTCCGGCAGCAAAAACGAAGGTATCTCTCCACCGTGAAAGCCCCCTGGCTCCCGCCATCGCCTCGACCCGGACGGAGGCGGACGGATCCTTCCGGTTCAAATCCCTGGCCCCGGGAGATTATTTCGCTGTCGCCACCCACGACGTCTGGATTGAAAGCTGGAATCGCTTCAACACCAACACGGGAGAGACGGCGAGGAGCCGGATCACCCTCCTGGCCGAGGGAGGAACCGTTCGGGTTATGGCCCGGGATGAGTCCGGGCACCCTGTCAAGGACGTCGTGGTCTACCTCCACAGGATCGACGGCAACTACTCGAGGGTGTTCGTTCCGACCCTCTCCCAGATCGAAGGCCTCTTCCGCCGGCGAAAGCCCCTGAATCCGACCCTGGAGTGGGGCTCGTTCTTCAATTCATTTTCCAACACGGACCGGGACGGCATGCTGGTCCATCCCCTCCTCCCGCCGGGTCGCTACCGCATCCAGGGGAGCAAGGTGGGCGTCGGTTCCGGCGCCGCGGAAGTGGTCGTAAACGACCGGCTGGAATCCGTTGTGAGGCTGGTCCTCAAAGTAGAGCCGGCCTCCCCTCCCGGGCGGTAGATTCCAGCGCCCAGTCGAATCCCGGGCTCCAACCTCCCCGCTACCCAATGCCGTTAAGCCCCCTGCCGTCCTCTCGGCCCCCACCGTGGTCGCGG
>CAZAKZ010000176.1:0-10313 GCA_964485695.1 uncultured Planctomycetota bacterium
CGGATCATGCCTCAAGAGATGTCTGCGTGAGTGCACGCATTTTGGTTACGCTCGTATCGAACAATGGATGATCATCCATGAAATTCCGCCTCAGAGACTATTTTTTTAATCCCGTCACTGTCGGCGGTGTCATCCTGGCCGTTCTCTGCTTTGGAGCGTGCACTGTGCTCCTCATCCTGGATTTCTACGAGGAGCACGCCAATCCCTATCGCGGAGTCCTGACCTTCTTCCTCTTTCCAGCCCTTATGATATTCAGCCTGTTCATCTCGGGCTTCGGGATGGTCATCGAGGCCCGGAGGCGTAAGAGACTGAAGGACCTTCCCGCTCGTGCGGTGAACCGCACTCTCACCCGAGGGCGTTTTTTCGGGTACACCATGCTCTCTGTGGCCCTGGTCTTTATGCTACTGAGCTCAGTCGGTGGGTACAAGGCGTACGAGTTCACCGACTCGGTACAATTTTGCGGCAAACTATGTCACGAAGTGATGGAGCCTGAATATGTGACCTACCTGAACTCGCCGCACGCCCGCGTGAAGTGCGTGGAGTGTCATGTCGGTCCGGGGGCGGAATGGTACGTCAAGGCGAAGTTCTCGGGACTGTACCAGATCTACGCCACGGTCCTGGATGAGTTTCCACGGCCGATCCCGACGCCCATCTCGAGCCTCCGGCCAGCCCAGGAAACTTGCGAGAAATGCCACTGGCCAAAGAAGTTCTGGGGGGCGCAGCTGGCCACCCGTGTCCACTACGGATTTGACTTCGGAAACACACGAAGAGAGATCCTCATGCTGGTGAAGACGGGGGGAGGCGGATCGGACCACGCCCTCAGCGAAGGCATCCACTGGCACATGAACATCGGAAACCATGTCGAGTACATTGCCCGTGATGCAAAGCGTCTGGATATTCCCTGGTTCAAGGTGGTCCGCCCCGACGGCAGCACCACGGAATACCGGGATTCCAGGGCTCCCCCGACCTCCGAGGAGCTGGCAACACTTCCCCGGCGTTCGATGGACTGCATGGACTGTCACAACCGCCCGACCCATATTTACTTGAGCCCCGAGAGAATGGTGGACCGGCTGCTATCCCTGAAGAAGATCGATGCGGGAATTCACCACCTGAAGGAGGAAGCCGTGGCGGCTGTCTCCCGGAAGTTTTCCAGCCTCGAGGAGGCGTTGAAAGGAATCGAGGAGGGCCTTGTCGCCGCGTTCAAGGAAAAGTATCCGGACGTGGCCAGAGCGCACGAGAAGGGCATCCTCACCGCCGCAGCCGAGTTGAAGTCGATTTACCAGATTTACTTCTTCCCTGAGATGAAGGCCGACTGGTCCGTCTATCCCGATCACATCGGTCACCTGGAATTTCCCGGTTGCTTCCGGTGCCACAGCGGGCACCATAAATCGCGGGAAGGAAAGACACTCAGCAAGAACTGCGACCTCTGCCACGATTTTGTCAGCCGGCACACGGACAGGGTATCCATGATCCAGGTTCCCTCCGACGCTTCCTTCGTGCATCCCTGGCGCAGCGGTCATGACGAGATGCAGTGCTGGGAGTGCCATACCGGGAAATCGAATCCGTACAGGACGTGTGCTGAATGTCACGACAAGGAGGAGGACGCTCCCATGCAGTTCGCCTGCACCGTTTGCCACCAGCCCATGTCGACCTCGAAAGCAACGGCCAGTGCCGGCTGCATCCGGTGCCACTCTCTGGAGGATTCGGAATTCCACATGAACAAGGGCCACCGCAATTGCACGGACTGCCACGAGGCTCATGCCTGGGAAGAAGTGGATATTCCGAGTAATTGCCGGTCCTGCCACGAGAAATTTATGAAGGGACACCACGAAAAAGAGAAGTGTACGACCTGTCACGAATTCGACGGCGTGGAGAGCACGCTCGTATCAGGGCCCGGGAAATGAGGCCGTTCTGTCCGGCTGGACGATGAAAGGGATTGCGATGACCGGAAGGCTTCTGTTCGCCTTGCTCCTCGCCGCCCTTGCCCACCCAGCCCTTTCCCAGGACAACGAGGACTGTCAGTTCTGCCACGGCGAGAAGGACTGCTCCACCGAACGAGGAGGGAAAAAAATCTCCCTCTACGTGGATGAGGAAGTATTCGAATCATCTACCCACGGCAAGATGCAGTGCATCGAATGCCACAAGGACGCCGAGGTGGAGGAGTTCCCGCATCCGAAGCGCCTCAAACCGGTCAGCTGCAAAGCCTGCCACGCGAAAGCGGACAAGAACTACGAGACCGGCATTCATGGGCTGGCCGCGAGACGCAGGGACATCTATGCCCCGACATGCAAGGAATGCCACGGGGCCCATGATGTCATCGATCCTGACAATCCGAGATCGAGAACGTACAAGATGAACATCCCGTCCCTTTGTGGAAAATGCCACAGGGAGGGGGCGCCCGTGGCGCGGATGTACAACATCTCGGAGCACAACATCCTGGAGAACTATTCCCAGAGCATCCATGGAGAGGGGCTCTTCAAGAAAGGCCTGACCGTTACCGCGACCTGTAATGACTGTCATGGCCATCACCTGATCTTGCCGCACACGGATCCGAAGTCTTCCATTTCTCTCTCGCGGATTGCTTCGACGTGCATGAAGTGTCATGCACGCATCGAGGACGTCCATGTCAAGGTGATCAAGGGGGAACTCTGGGAGAAGAAGCCGGGCGCCATTCCAGCCTGTACCGACTGCCACCCGCCTCACAAGGTGGATCGGCAGAACCTCGTGGTCACGATATCCGACAGGTCCTGCCTGAAATGTCATGAGGAAGAAGGAATCCACAAGGTCGTGGATGGGAAAAGGATCTCCTTGAAGGTCCGGAAGGAGGAGATCAAGAGGTCGGTCCACAGGAGCATCACATGCGTCAAATGCCACTCCGACGTAACCGCGGACCTGGAACGACCCTGTGAAACCTCGGGAAGAGTGGATTGTTCCAACTGCCATGCGGAAATCGCCCACAAGTACTCGATGAGTGGCCATGGAAGGGCTCACTCGCTGAAAGAATCCAAGGTGCCGTATTGCACCGACTGCCACGGCGGTCATGGCGCGAAATCACATTACGACGAGTTGTCACCCACCTACCGGGCGAACATTCCGACTCTTTGCGGGGGGTGCCACAAGAAGGATGGCAAGGCGGCCACCGTGCCCGGCCTCAAGGCGGTCAACGTGTTCTTCGATTATTCCCGGAGTGTTCACGGAAAGGGGCTGGTGGAAAAAGGGCTTCTCCCCAGCGCGGTATGTACGGACTGCCATAACTCCCATTTCATCCTGAAGGAGAACGATGAAAGGTCTTCCGTCAACGCCCGGAACATTCCTGCGACCTGCGGCAAGTGCCACAGGGGCATATTCAGGAAGTACGAGAAGAGCATCCACTCCATCAGTTTTTCGAAATCTCGTAGCGAGAACCTCCCCACCTGCGCGCAATGTCATTCGGCGCATGGAATCGCCGAAACGGAGCAGGATGATTTCCTGACGGAGGTGACCCAGACCTGCGGCCGATGCCATTCCGAACTCGCGAAGTCTTACCTGGAAACGATGCACGGGAAGGCGTATCAGCTCGGTTACCTGAAGTCCGCGAAATGTTCGGATTGCCACGAACCCCACAGCATTCTGTCGGTGAACGATCCCGAATCCTCGGTCGGGCCCAGGAAGATCATCACCACGTGCCGGAAGTGTCACCAGGACGCCAACCGGAGGTTCACGGGATACCTCACCCATGCCACCCACCACGACAGAGTCAAGTTTCCGGTGCTCTATTTCACCTTCTGGGCGATGACCGCGCTTCTGGTCTCCGTGTTTGTGTTCTTCGGCCTGCACACCGCACTCTGGTTGCCGAGGTCCATCCAGGGTCTGAGGGCGAAGAGGCGGGCCATGAAGGCCATGAAGGGCGCCAGGAGCGAGTTGCTGGGGCGGATATTCGTTTCCCGGTTCACCCCCGGCCAGCGATTGACCCACGTCTTCGTCATCATCAGTTTCATCGGACTGGCCCTGACGGGGATGATCTTGAAATTTTCCGGTATGGGCTGGGCACGCTTCCTCGCCAGCTTGATCGGCGGCGTCGCCGTTGCGGGAAACGTTCATCGGATCTGCGCGGTTGTGACCTTCGGATATTTCACGATTCATCTCGGTTCCCTGGTTCGGATGAAGATGCGCCGCAAGCTCAGCTGGGGGAAGTTGATATTCGGCCCTGACTCCCTGATGTTCAACGTGCAGGACCTGAAGGATTTCTGGGCTACCATCAGATGGTTCGTTGGATTGGGGCCCAGGCCGGCCTACGGGCACTGGACATACTGGGAGAAGTTCGACTACTTCGCGGTCTTCTGGGGGGTGGCCATCATCGGATTGTCCGGCCTGATGCTCTGGTTTCCCGAGGTCTTCACCCTGATTCTTCCAGGCTGGTTGATCAACGTGGCGCAGATCGTGCACAGTGACGAGGCGCTCCTCGCCGTCGGATTCATTTTCACGATCCATTTCTTCAACACGCACCTGAGGCCCGAAGTCTTCCCCATGGACACCGTGATCTTCTCGGGATGGACGTCTCTGGAGGAATACCGGGCGTTCCGGCCACGGGAATACGAGGAGATGAAAAAGAGTGGACAGCTCCGAAAACGCGTCTCCCGGCGTCGTTTGAATCCGACCTGGGAGAGAACCATGAAGACATTCGGGGCTGTTTTTCTCACTCTCGGCCTGGCCCTGGTCGTTCTTATCATCTATTCGATGTTGTTCGGTTACAAGTAGTGCCTCCGAGGGGAGGGGTGCCTCCTCCTCTTGATGGCCGAAACCGGGCCTACATTCCATGGTATGAGAATCCCCGGTTCGAACCCTCCGAGGACACCGGAGGAACTCTGGACTTTACAACTCAATATCTATCAACGAACAACAAGGTTTGGCAATGGACCGAGGGCACTTGGGGCGTACAGAGTCGTTCTCGAATCTGAGAACACCTCCGGGCGTCTGTCCGGGATTTTCGGCGGTACTCGGGCAAGTTCGTTCGTGATGCCCAGGAATCGTGCATTTCAGGCCGAAATTCCCGGCTCTGGATGCAAGGGCGCCACTTTTCCCGATTTGGCATGTCGATTGCGAAATCAGCCGGAAACCGCCACCTGATTGGCTCTGATTGGAGGAATTAAACGTGAATCCGAGATTGACTGTCATCCTGACAATCCTCTGTTGCTGCGCCGTCATCCCCTTCTGGGGCAGCCTCGTTCCTGCCGTGGCAAACGGACAGAAATCAACCGGTGCCGGGGCGGATTCCGCTTCCCAGGAACTCCCGGGGGATACTCCCGAATCCAAGGACAAGTACGCATACATCGGGTCCCGGAAATGCAAGATCTGCCATTTGAAACTCTACAAGAGCTGGGCCAAGACCAAGATGGGCAGAGCCTTCGAAATCCTCAAGCCGGGCCAGTCCGTCGAGGCCAAGAAGAAGCACGGCCTCGACCCGGAAAAGGACTACACCCAGGACAAGACCTGTCTCGAATGCCACGTCACGGGCTTCGGGAAGAAGGGGGGATACAAGATTCTCGACCGCGCTGCGTTCAAGAACGAGAAGGCCTACAAGAGGGCACTGAAGAAATCAAAGAATTTCCACGGGGTGGGTTGTGAATCGTGCCACGGTCCGGGGGGCGATTACAACAAGGTCTTCAAGGAGATCAACAAGTCCAAGAGAAAATATAAGGTCCAGGAGCTGTACGCCAAGGGCATGTGGAAGAAAGACATCAAGGTGTGCGTCCGCTGCCATAATGAAAGGAGCCCGACGTACGACAAGAAAAAGCCCTTTGACTACGAGAAGGAGAAGGACAAGGGAACGCACGAGCACGAGGTCCTGAAGCTGCGAGAGGGGAAATCGTGATCAGGAGGATGGTTGGAATCGATCGCGAAACAAGGTGTCTGGTGTGGGTCCTGCCAGTATTGCTGGCCATGCTGTCGGGTTGCGACGGAGAGGGAGCCCGTTCCGCGTCAATGCCGGTCAAACCCGAAGTCCGGATTGAGAACGAAAATCCGGAGGATTCCGGGAGGGTTCCCGGGTTTTCGGGCAAAGTCATCGAGGCCGTGGAAACCGGCCGATACGTCTGCGTGCTCGTGGACACCGGGACCGGAAAGAAATGGGCGGCATCTCCGGCCTTCCCTGTCAAGGCGGGGGATGAGGTGAAGGTCCCCCCCGACGGAATGTGGATGCAGGGGTTTCACAGCAAGACCCTGAACCGAACCTTTGAGACGATCTACTTCTGTTCCGGAATCGAGGTTCCAGGCAGGGCCGCTGCCGCTGCTTCGAGCAGTCATTTCTCCTGTGCGCACGGGAGAAACACCTCCGGTACGTCCGGGGAGGCGGCCATGGCCTGCTCTGGCCTCGAGAAGCCCGAGGGGGGCAAGACCGTCGGCGAGGTCCATGCAGGCAGGAAGGATCTCGAGGGGAAGGGGGTCCTGGTGAGGGGCAAGGTCGTCAAGTTCCATCCCGGGATCATGGGCAAGAATTGGCTGCACCTCCAGGACGGCACCGGCAAACCGGGCAGCGACGACCTGACCGTCACCACCACCTCTTCTGCCCGGGTCGGAGACACCGTGCTGGTCGAGGGAAAGGTCTCTTTGAACCGGGACTTCGGATTCGGGTACCGTTACGACGTCCTCATCGAAGAAGCCAGCGTCACCGTGGAAGGAAAGTGATGCTGGCCTGATCGAGCACTCGACCGATGACCCGGGAGAATTGGAAAGCCCTCGGATCTCACGCACGATTTCTGGCTCAAATCCGGGCCATCGGATAGCCGTGGAGCCTCCCACGGGGCGGAAATTGCTCGATTTGGGACATAAATGGGCCGTGTGGCAGCACCCGGATTGCGGATCCGGAGGCAACCGTCGTTCCCGAAATAACGGCCACGTTGCTGCGTGGGGGGGTCTTCGAAGGAACACCAGGAATCCACTCTATCTTGCACTACACTATCTCCTTGTACAACCCGGTCAGGGGAGCGCGGAATCTTCGCCCACGGGTCCGGAAGGGCCTTTCCGCAGGGAAACTGGAGTCCAGGCCTTGAAAACGTCCGGTTCGATTCTCGCTGTGGTCCTCGCCCTGGTTGCGGCTCCGGCTTCGGCTCAGGATCTTGCCCAGAACCTGCCGAAGAACCTCGCCCGGAAGGAGCACACGGCCCGGAAGCAGGCGGCCAGGGAGCTGATTCGTCTCGCGAAGTACTGCAGGCAGGGCAAGGCCTACGCCCTGGCGCGAGCGGAGTTCCTGAGAGCGTTGGCCCTCCACCCCGACCGTGGTCCGGTGAAGAGGGAGAATAAGAAATACGGGCACCTCTCTTCCCGGGAAGGCACTCCCAGAGCCGGATTCCGGAGGTCGTGCGAGAAGAAGAGGAGGGCGGTGCACGCCAGCTGCGTCAAGCGGCTTGCCGGGGTGGCGCTCCTGATCAGCAGGAGGGGATTTCCCGAACGATTCGAGCACCTCGCCCGGCTTGCCGCCGCACACTTTCCCCTGAAAGACGTACGATCCCGGTTCAAGGTGGTCTGGTTCGACCCCTACCGCAGGTGGGTCCATCCGGCCACGGCCAGGAAGCTCCGGTCCGGCCAGGAACGCATCGACGGGAAGTGGGTGAGCCGGGCCGAGGTCGAGAAGCTGGACGCCGCGCACCGGACCTGGGACAACCCGTGGATCGTGTCGGACGAGGTGCACGAGGTCCGGACCACCCTGGGGCTCAGGTCCGCGAGGCGGATCCTGGGGCACATCTCCGTGTACCGGCGATTCGTCCTCGATCATCTCCGGAGCGACTGGGACTTCCGGCCGCCCGAGGGCAAGCTTCCCGTCATCGTCACCGCGACCCGGGCCGAGCTCATGGCCAGGATGCAGAACCACGCCAGTGACGAGGACGTGACGTCCATCGGCGGAGCCTTCTACCTCCAGACGAGCTCTTTCCTGAATCCGTGCTTCGTGACCCTGGAGTACAGGGATGCCGTCGGCCAGACCCTGACCCTTCCCATCGACAAGATCTACCTGCCGCTGCAGCACGAGATCGCCCACCAGATCGCCTTTGAATACTCCAAGCACGACCACGACCGGACCCGACAAATCCAGCACCAGTTCTGGTGCGTGGAAGCCCTGGCCAACTACCTGGAGTACTACGTCATCGAGAAGGGGGTGTGGCGCCTGACCCATCCCAGGCTCATCTCCCTGGGCGACGGCTTCGTGGAGGGGGCCTTCTCCCACTGCAAGCAGAACCTGCAGGGGCTGCCTAGCCTGAAGGATTTTTTTGCCACGCCGCCCGACCGGTTCATGACGGTGGAGAACTACCACATGGCCGCCACTGCGGCCTACTTCCTCCTAGAGGGAGAGGGCGGGCGCTACCGCAAGCCCTTCCTGAAGCTCCTCGAGAGGGTGCACAAGGTCCGGGACAGCAAGGAGACCCTGCACCAGTGCTTCGAGGGCATCGACCTCGGTGTCCTGCAGAGGCAGTGGGAGAAGTTCGTCCGCCGCATCAAGGTGGATGCGTAGCCGCTCCTGGATAACCGCCCGCGGCTCCTGATATCCCGTCACTTCACATCGATCGGGTTCAGGTTCGAGAGCTGGGTTCCCATCAACGCCTGGATCGGGATCGATATCCTGGGAAAGGTGGGGGGAAACTCGAACGAGAAGCCGGACACCCTCGTGTTCGGGAACACTCCCATGGGGATGATCCCCATGGCCGCCGGATTGAGGTGGAGGAATCCGTGGAGCCCGGGAATGGTGGCGGGTGGATTCAGGACGCCGCTGCTGTAGGCCCAGTACCAGAGCTGCCCGGGATCTCCGATGATGTCCACCTGGATCTTGCCCCCGGGTGTGGGCGTGCCCGAATGGGAGAGGCGGGGAAAGAACTCGTCCGCTCCCATGTCCACGGTGCCGTACCCGATGCGCGGATCCCCCTCGAAATCCACGGTGATCCCGGCCAGGACCGTGTGCGTGCCTCTATCCCGGCAGGGGGAGGCGTGGGGCAGGTGGAAATCGCGTCCGCCCGGGTTCAAGAATCCGGGATTCTGGGAGATGTTCCCGGTGCCCGGAAAGCCGGTGCTCACGTTGCAGTAGCGTACCGCCGCGGGATTGTAGACGTCGCCTCCATGATTGGCACTGTTGCCCCAGAGGATCGAGTTGGTGATGGTTCCGCCGTAGATGCCTCCGCCACGACTGCTCGTTCCATATTGAACCCGCACCGAGTTGCCGTAGATCGTGTTGTTCGTGATGGTGGCCGAGCTGGCGCAATAGATCCCGCCTCCTTCGCTGACGTGTGCGACGGTGGAGCTGAATCCCTCGCTGGCGGCGGAGTTGAAGGCGATGATGTTGTTCACCACCGTACTGGGGCCGTGGAGGTAGAGGCCGCCTCCGTAGGTCCGGCACGGCGTGGGGGGGGAGATGTCTCCCCTGGCCCAGATCCAGTTGTTCGTGATGACGTTGCCCGCGATGTACGCGGCGCCTTTGATGTAGATGGCTCCGCCCCGGACCTCGGCGTCGGTGAACTCGGCGTCCATGTCGGTGTGATTGTTGGTGATGAGGTTGTTCACGATGTGCGGTGAACCGCTCTCGGAATGAATCGCGGCGGAAGGCGGGGGCCAGAGCCCTGTAATGCAGCTGTGGCCCGTGATGACGTTCCCGATGATCAGCGGTGAGCCCCCGGTCGAATGGATGGCGGGATCCGTGCAGGGGCATGTGTAGTACCCTCCCCGGATCACGTTGTTCCTGATCGTCGGCGATCCGTAGCTCCGGATGTGGCCGATGATGGTGAAACCCTCGAGCACGGCATCGCGCCCTTGCGTCCCGCTGAACCGGATCTCGGTTTTCCGTTGAATGGTCGTCCGCGACGCGCCCTCGGCGCTTATGACCACGAGGGTCTTTCCCTTGAAGTCGATCCAGTTCTCGGTATAGACGCCGGGCGCCACGAGCACGGTGTCCTTGTCCCTGGCTGCATTGATCGCCGACTGAATCGTCTTGTACTGCGATGGCACCTTCAATACGGTTTGGGCCGAGGCCATTGGAAACCCGACGGTCACAAGGAAGAGAAAGGCGACTGTCACTGGTCTGGTAGTCATGACGTACCCCTTGAGAAAAAGAGGATGGATTCAACCCACACAACCGTGATTGCTACCCTTCGTGCCTGTCCTCGATTCCGGGTGTGGTCGTGACAGCTCGATTCAGTCCGGTTCTGGAAAGTGGGCACTGCCATTCAAACCGTTCCTGTTATCGGGGACAACCGGGTTGGGACAGGAAATTCTCCTCCTGGCCCGGCCAGGCAACGGAGGCGAGAAGGGAGGGGCCTGTCGTTCATTTTAAGGGGAAACCCCCAGCTCTGCTGGGG
>CAZAKZ010000177.1:0-10160 GCA_964485695.1 uncultured Planctomycetota bacterium
GAAATGTCCCGATCCAGGACAAAAAGTATCCGTGAGATCCGCACACGGCTCGTACACGAAAACTGTCGAGACGCGTTCACAGTCGTCTATGTCCGTTGGGTATGGGCACGTTTGCCGCCTTCAGGCGGCTCCAAACATACCGCTTTGAGCGGTTCACCCTTTTCAATACCTCCGGCTCTGCCGGAGGATAAGTTATTCAGGCCGCCAACGAGCCGGATGGATGGGCGGAGAGTCAGTGGATTACTGAAGACATTCGAGGATGGCGCGAAAGATCCCCCCGGAGGGGGGCGGCCCCCTCCGGGACGATCCGAAAACTAGTGCCCTGTTCACAGCAGCTTGACCACCCGTTCGGCCAGGCCGCCTTCGCCCAGGACCACGTTGAGGTTGGTGGTGGCGGCCACCTTCTCCAGGACCTCGAGCTCACGCAGACGCATCAGCGTCGGGTTCGCCTCCAGGAGCCTGGCGGTGTTGGCCTGAGAACGCATGGCGGCGGTCTCCTCGCGCCGCGTGATGAGCGACGCTTCGGCGGCCTTCTGCGCCTCGGTCACCTTGTTCATGAGGTCCTTCATCTCACCCGGCAGGATCACGTCCCGGATGCCGAGGGACAGCACCTCGACGCCGAAGTCTGCGGCGCGGCCCTTGAGGATGTCCTCGAGAGCGCTGGCCACCGCATCCTTCCGGCCGAGGATACCGTCCAGGTTCTCGGTGCCGATGACGGCTCGAAACGCGAGCTGAGCCTCACGGTAGAGAGTCTGGCTGTAGTCCTCCACCCGGGTCACGGCCCGGACCGCATCCACCACCTTGTAGGTCACCACGCCGTTCAAGCGCAGTGCGACCTTGTCGGCGGTCATGATCTCCTGGCCGGACACGTCCAGCACGGATTCGCGAAGGTCCAGGGGCTGGATCGTGACCTTGCCCTCGCCCTTCCAGAAGGCGTGGGTTCCGGGCTCCAGCGTCGCTCGGTATTCCCCGTCGTGGAAGAAGAGGGCGACGTGGCCGGCCTGGACGGTGTGGGAATCGAGCCACGCGTCGGCATCCTTTGCGTTCAGGATGACGGACAGGCTTCGGTGGTCGAAGCGCACCGCCTGACGGGCGTCGATGACTTCCACGTCCACGGTGTGGAACACCGTCCACAGAGCATACAGCCCCGGCCCGAGGATGGTCTCGAACCGTCCGTTGATCCACACCAGGGCTCGCTCGTTTTCCTTGAGGTCGATGACCCGGGCTTCCCCCTTGAGGGCTCCTGACTTCACGATGACGTCCAGGTCCGGGTGCTTGATCCACGGCGCACGCACCGACATGGTGGAGACCCGCACTTTGAAGAGCGGGTCCACAAACCAGTGCCGGCCCGGGCCGAGGATGCCCTTGAACACCCTGTCCTTGAAGGTGAAGCCGCGTTCGAATTCGCGTACCTTGAACGTTCTTACCACCATGGTTCACCTCCTTCCGAGGCAAATAGCAACGGGATCATTCCCGTATAAATGTGCGAAAAAGGGCCTTCGGGAGGCGGACTCCGGGTCCACCACACCTCGGGCGCGGAGCGCTGCTTGAGTCCGGGCCCGGTCCTCGGTTCAATGCCGCGGATTCCCGGTCGCTCGTATGCGACCGGGATACCCGCGGAACGTCCCGGAACCGGATCCGGGCGGAATCCGCGCACTGCAGGGCGCCGTCGTGTGCTGCTCTCCGCCGCGGGCCACGTCTCCTTCGCCGCAGGGGCGAAAGGTTACGACCCGCCGGCCGAGAGCCGGCAACACCGGGCGGCCACCTCCCTCCAGCCGGGTGAGAAACCGTCTCGGTGATGGTAGCTGACGCAGGAGTCGAACCTGCGACATCGAGTTATCAACTCGTGCTCTACCTCCTGAGCTAGTCAGCGATAGTGCTGGCCCCGTCGATGCCACTCACGGAACACACCGCGCTGATCACGGGGTGAAGCGAGGTGCGCCGCTGGCGAGGCGGTTCACAGTTTATTGTTTGAAAAAACACATCCTCCGGGCGCAAACCCGAAGAGGTTCTATTGATCCGTGGTCAAACTCCTGCCTGATTTCATCACGTATGAATGAGTCAAAACCGACTCATTCACCTACCATGAAGCAGTTCATACGGTCTGAATGAGCCCGAATCGACTCATTCAATGTCAATGAAATCCGGCGTGAGTTCGGTGTAGACGCACCGTCTCCAGGGACTCGTTGCGAGAGGACTGCCGGGGAAGTGCCCTTTCTCCTTCAGAGCAGAAAAAAAGCCTTCCCGGGCCCGGCCCGGGAAGGCTTTTGGATCTTCAGGAAAAAATCTCAATCCTTCGAGGGCGCGCCCCTTTCAATGGATAGACCGTCCAAGGTACCCGTCCGTACGGGCCTGCACGGCTGCATATCTATTGCTTGGTGTCTGAAACCGACCATCAGAATTGTCTCCCGAATAACCTTGGAGCGAGATGATAGTTCAATACCTGTAAATGTCAACTGGGAAATCGTAATAAAGAAATCGATCACTCGCGCTTCAGGGTCACCACCCGCTGCGGGAAGGGGATCTCGATACCCTCGTCGGCCAGGCGTTTGTACAAGGCCGTGTTCAGCTGGTCCACGGCGCGGCCGCGGAGCACCGGCTGGTCGATCCAGGCCATGACCTGGAAGATGAGGGCGGAATCTCCCAGCTCCCGGAACCGGATCCGCGGCGATGGCTGCCGGCCCAGCAGGTCGCAGCTGTCGGCCGTCTCCTTGAGCACTGTGCGCACCTGGTCCACGTCGCTCCCGTAGGCCACGCCCACGGTGACGCGGACGCGCCGCTTCTCGTGGGGGCCTCCCGTTTCGTTGACGATCTTGGTGTTGGCGATGACGTTGTTGGGGATGGTGACCTCGATGTCGTCGCGGGTCAGAATCCGGGTGGACCGGATGCCGATTTCCGTGACGCGGCCGCGTTCGCCGGAGCCGAGGAGGATGAAGTCGCCGATCTTGTAGGGCGCGTCGGTGAGGATGAAGATGCCGGCGAAGAGGTTGGCCAGGGTGTCCTTGGCCGCGAAACCGACGGCGATGCCCACGATACCGGCGGAGGCGAGCCAGGCCGTGATGTTCACGTCCCAGGCGAGAAGGACGATGTAGAGGGCGCCGCCCCACATGAGGACCCTGTGCAGGATGCCGAACAGCGGCAGGGACCGCGCTTCGATGAACTTGTACCTGTCGGCCTTCCGGGCCAGAGCGTCCAGGACCAGATCGCCGATGCGTAGCCCCGCCCGGGTCCAAACCATGGCACCGAGGGTCACCCAGACGGAATTGGAGAAACTGAGCAGGCCCGCCTTGAGCGGCGGGTCGAAGCGGCGAAGTGCCAGGGCGATGCCAAAGAAGACCAGGGTCAGGAAGAGCGGCAGCCGCAGCGATCGGAGGATCTCGTCGTCCATGTCGGTGTGGGTGCGCCGGGCCAGGCGCAGGAGCACCCGGGTCAACAAGAACTGAAGACAGAACGCGGCGCCGAGGGAGATGAGGAGGATTTCCCACGGAGCAAGGTCCTTCAGCCAGGCCAGGATTTCATTCATGATGGGATCTTCCTTGGTGGTGGTACGGGTGGAGATTGTAGCACTCCGGGTAGGGGGGTGAAGAGCCAATCCCCGGAAACGAAGAGAGGCCGATTCCCGGTTGCAAACCGTGCGGATCTTCGTACTCTAGGTGCCGCCCTCAAAACGCCGTGGTGGATGAACATGAAAAAAACAGCGAAAACACCGGTAGGGCAGGATGTTCCGGCCCTGGTCGCCTCTGCGGCCGCCAAGTTCAGGGCAGGGGGCGATTCCCTGTCCGCCTATTCCCTGAAGAGGCTCTGCACCGCCCTGGAGGCGTGGCGCGATGCACCGGACCCGGTGGACCTGGAGGACCTTGCCACCCTGGCCGAGGAGATCACGGCCCTCCTGGGTCGGGGCACTGAAAAAGGCACTGAAAAAGAGACCGAAAAGGTCCGACACTGCGCCTGGCGTCTCCTGGATGGGGTGCGCCTGAGACCCACCCTCCGCCGGATCCACAAGGCCGGGGCCGTGGACGCCTGGATGGATCGCATTGTCTCCCTCGTCGATGCTTCGGATTACACGGTGCATCGGTTGTTTCACCAGCGCGTCGAGCACTACAGGGCCCGGACCCTCTTTCAAACCCTGGGGCCGGGCCGCGGCAAGCGCTGGTCCTGGTTCAACGTGGCCAGCCGGGTGGAGGCCGTGGCCAGAGGGCTGGTCGCCCTCCTCGGGGAGGATGGGCGCAAACCCGTGGCGATCCTCTCGGAGAATCGGCCCGAGATGATGTTCGTGGATCTGGCCTGCCTCACCTCGGGCCTGGTGGATGTCATGGTTCCGACCAGCTCCACCGACGCCGATGTGATATTCATCCTCCAGCACTCCCGGGCCGGCACCCTGGTTGTATCGAGGCGGGAGCACCTCGAGAAGATCCTGGGCGAACGCGCCACCTTGCCCGATCTGGACCACATCGTCGTCATGGACGGCGCGGCGGACGACGCCCGGAACGTGCTCACGCTGCAGGATCTGATGGACCGCGGCCGTTCGGTGAAACCGGGCCGGATCAGCCGCATGGGCGGAGCCGTGTGCAGCCACGACCTGGCCACGGTGATGTACACCTCGGGAACCACCGGCCAGCCCAAGGGCATCATGTTCTCGGATCACAACATCGTGACCAAGCGATTCGCCCGGGCCCTGGCCCTGCCGGAGATCGGTGAGAAGGACGCTTTCCTCAGCTATCTGCCTCTCTGCCACACCTTCGGTAGATTCCTGGAGATGATGGGATCGATCTTCTGGGGCGCCACCTACACCTTTGTCGAGCGCCCGGCCATCGAAGTCATGGTCGAGAACTTGCAGCGGGTCCGGCCGACGGTGTTCATCAGCATTCCCAAGAAGTGGATGCAGCTCCACGAGCGCATCGCCGCCGAGGTCGACGTCGAGACGGCGCCCGAGGCCGACATCCTGGCGGCCGTCCGGGCGGTGACGGGGGGGCGCCTGCGCTGGGGGCTCTCGGCGGCGGGCTACCTCGACCCCGATATCTTCCGGTTCTTCCAGCGCCAGGGCATCGAGCTCATGAGTGGATTTGGCATGACCGAGGCCACCGGCGGGATCACCATGACCCCCCCGGGCCACTATCGAGACGATTCCCTGGGACCGCCGCTCCCGGGCATCGAGGCCCGCCTGAGCGGGGACGGAGAGCTCATGGTCCGCGGACCGTACGTCATGACCGGCTACCTCGATCCCGGCGGAAAATCTTCCGATCTGGACGACGGCTGGCTCAGGACGGGCGATCTCATGGAGCAGGATGCCGGTGGGCATTTTCGTATCGTCGACCGGAAAAAGGAGATCTACAAGAACGTCCGGGGCGAGACCATCGCCCCGCAACGCGTGGAGAACCTGTTCCGGGATTTCGAGGAGGTGCGCCGGATTTTTCTGGTGGGAGACCACCGCGAGTACAACACGGCCCTCATCGTTCCAAACCTCGACTACGATGGTGTGGACCTCGCCGGCATGTCTTCCGATGAGCGGCACGAGTATTTCGGTTCCCATGTGGTGTCCGTCAATCGCTTCCTCGTGCCGTACGAACGCATCATCGATTTCGCCCTCATCGACCGTGACTTCGAGGAATCTCGAGGAGAGCTCACGAAAAAGGGCACCCTGAGGCGAAGCACCATCGTGAGCCATTTCGAAGAAGTCATCGATGGACTCTACCGCCGTACGGACCTCCGCATTCGCGGGGAGAACATCGAGATCCGCGTGGCCCGGCGCCTGCTCCAGACCCTCGGTCTCACCGCGAGTGATTTCACCGTGGAGGAGCACGCGGTGGTGCTCCGGTCCACGAACACCCGGCTCACGGTCAAGCGGGTCAAGGACTCGGATCACGACATCGTGTTGGGCTCCTGTCGCTACAGGCTGAACCGGCCTCTCGTCGACCTGGAGCGGTTTCTGTCGGTACCGGCGCTCTGGCTCGGTAACGAGGCCCTGGTCTCGTTCGTGGACCTCGAGCCGTCCTGGCGCCGGCGCCGGCTGGGCCACCTCGAGGATGCGGTGTGGCGCGGCCGGGCGCGACCGCTTCCGGAGGCCGCCCGGCTGCGTCGGGATCTCGAGGAGAGGGTGTCGGCCCGGGATCTGGACCTCATGGACGTCCACCTTGCGGCCATGGCCGTCGAGGGCGGCCGGGACCGGGAGGCGAAGACGGGACTCCGGCTCCTGGAGCGCGCCTTCACCGATGCCAAGGACTACATGGCCGACCTGACCCTGGAGGTGCTGCGACGGACGTCGTTCTCGAAGTCCTCGGCTGTCCGGCGTCGCGGATTCCAGATCCTGGCGCCCCACGAGCGGTCCGGGATCTTCGCCGAGACCCTGAAGGCATTTCTTCCCCGCATCGATGACCTGCTGGACCGGGAGACCATCGCCCTGTTCTGCGGCCGTGGCCTGGAAGACGAGAAATTTCAGGCGTTCCTCGAGGCCGTGGAAGGCGCCTCCCCACCGGAGGGGGAAGAGACCGCAGCGATGAAGCCCCGGTTCGCGGTGGCCCTGCTTCGCTTTCTGGCGGCGTACGGTTCGAAGCACCCGGCCAAGTTCGAGGACGTGCGTTTCCAGATCATCGAGGCTCAGGTCAAGGCTGCATCTCCCAAGATCCGGAAGGAAGCGGGTCGGCTCCTGGATACCCTCATCGACGGTTTCCGCGCCTGGCTCGGAGAGAATCAGGTCATTGCCGTGGATCCGGAGACGGGAGAGGAATACGGGTGGGAGGACGTCATCACCATCGAGGAAGGTGTGGATCCCGAGGAGGAGCAGCGCCTCAAGGACGCCATCCGGAGCACGACGCTCATCCGCGAGTCGATCTTCCTTTTCTCCGGCAGAGAGGTGCCGCGTCTCCAGGACATCCCGCCCGGCGGCATCTGGGTGAGCCACCTCGTCACCAAGCACGGAAGATCCATCTACCGCATCACCGTCTACACGCGCCATCAGGAGTCCTACGATTTTGCGGTGCACCTGAACCGCACCCTGGGCCCCAAGAACGTCTCGGACGAGCTGAACTGGAAGGTCCTGACCTCCGAACCGCACCCCGAGCACAGTCTGGTGGAGAAGCTGGGGGGATTCTGGCCTGAGTATGGGCTCTGGACCGATGCCTTCGCGTCGGTGAACACAGTGAAGCGCTCGCTGCGTCACCTGGCCCGACAGCACGGGGAGGAAGGACGCCAGCGTCTTTGCCAGACGTGGCCCTATCTCGCCTGGAACGGCCTGGCGGCCTACTTCGATTTCTGGGCCAGGACGAATCGCACCTTGCACATCGGCAAGCCCACTCCTTCCAACGTCATCGTTCCCGTGCACGACTACCAGACCCATACACGTATCATCTCCATTTCCAACCGACTGCCCTTCAAGGGCCTGATGCCCATGATGACGCTGCTGTGGACGCGGTTCATCGCCCAGGTGGAGGAGAAGTACGAAGTTCTCCGGGGCCTCATAAAGGGGGGCGTCCTGTTCTCGGCCCTCCTCGAGGTGGTGGGGGAGGCCGACGGACTGCGGCTGCTCCGGGAGGGCCTGGAGGAGGAACCCTGCGAGGAAGAACCGGCCTGGCTGCGGCCCGCCGTGCGAGACTTTCTGGACAAGGTGTCCCGGGTCGGATTCCGACCCTTTCGCCTGCATTTCGCGATGAAGCGGTATCGCCGGTGGGCGGCCCTCAATCCCGAGGCCGAGCCCCAGGCCCGGGCGCGCACCCTCAGGGAGCTCTACGAGGTCTACGGTCTGGAACGCCTCGCCTCCCAGCATCCGGAGGCCCGATTGCGTTTCTTCCGGGACACGGTGTTCCAGAACGCCCGGCAACCGCTGGCTTACGGCATCGACGGTCTCATCGAGCGCATGCGCGATGACCCTTTGCACAGCGACGAACTCATTGCCCGGATCTCCTCCCTCAGGGCCGGACCCGACATCGAGGCCGACGAGGACTACTTCCTGACCCGTCTCAGCTATCCCCACCTGCAGCCGGAGGACGCCGCTGATTTCATCTCTTCCATCGGAACCGGTCGGGCCGAGACCGACATCGTGGTCACCCTCGAGGATGAGCGGGGCGAGACCTTCTTCGTCCGCCGGGCCATGAATCCCAAAGAGGTCGGGCGCCTGCTCAAGCTGTTCCACGCCGCCAAGCTCGACGTGAGCTTCGGACCCGAGGACCACTACCTCGTGGCGGTGGGGGAGCGGGCGAATCTCATCGGAGGCATTTACTACGAGATCCGGGATGACGGGGAGTCTGCTCACCTGAAGAAAATCGTGGTGTCCGAGCGGTTCCGGAAAGCGGGCGTGAGCGACGGCCTCATGACGGAGTTCTTCAACCGCATGCGGGCTGCGGCCGTGAAGACCGTCACCACGGGTTTCTTTCGGCCGGAATACTTCTACGGCTATGGTTTTCGCATCGAGCGGCGCTACGCGGGGCTGGTGAAGGTGCTTTGAAGAAAGGGATGTTGGAGCCCGCATTACCAGGCGAGGGGGGGGGAATTCCGGAATTCGACGCGGATTGACGCTCTGGACGGCATTCCAGGCCCCGGGTTGGACCGGAAATCGTTGTGGACGCACCCGGTTTCAGCGGATACTATTGGGAATGCCGAACCCTGATTGAGGGGATCGTACCAAGGGATCCGGGTGCCCTATATTTGACACTATATTGCCAGGATAATATTGCCAGGATATTCGACTCTGGAGGTCCTTCGATGAAGAGGTTGATTGTTCTCGTCTGCGTTGCCGCAGTCCTGGGGGCCAGCCCGGGGATTGATACAGCCCCGGGGCAGAACTACCACGATCCCGCGTATCTCTGCGGTGGGTACCAGGCCCTGAATCCGAGCACAGCCGTTGCCGGCGGCGTCTGGGTGGTCCGCGGCGACGGCTCGGCCACATCCGTGGCGCTTCCCCACTACAACCACTATGGATTCTGCATGGACGCGGACAACAAGCACATCGTCGTCGCCACCCGGGGGAACATCAATACCTCCATCAACATGGGTGCCCAGTACGGAATCTACCGTTTTGACCCCAATACCTTGACCTACCAGACCCTCCACGGTCCGGATACGATGCATTGCTACTCGCTCTACAACCTTCACGTCAACCAGGACGGGGATTACCTCTTCAACACCCAGGTGAGGCGATGGACCGGATCTACCAACGTGTTCGACTACCAGGTGATGAAGCTTGCGTACAACGGCACCCTCTCCACGCTTCTCACCACGTCTCAGCTCGGACGCAATGCCTACCTGTATGGAGCCATCGGTACGAACATCGATAACGGCAAGAACCTCGTGTGCGACTTGATCAGCGGTACGGGGTACCGGTATCCGGTCCTCGAGCTGGCCCCCGACGGCACCGTCAATACCTGGAGCACGGGAGGAACCTACGGCTGGTACGGCTACTACCAGGCCCCTCAGAACCACCTGACCGGCGATATCGAGGGCCCGTACGCCTCCAACGTGTATCAGATCAAGCCAGGGACGACCGCCCGCACCACTCTGTTCACTCTCCGGGCCGGGTCCGCGATCAGCAACTACCACTACAACTATCAGTTCGATCTCCAGACGGCGCCAGTGCAGCGCTGGGTTGGAACGCCCTATTCCACCACGGGCGGCAACAAGCAGTGGATCGGATACGTCGATCGCTCCACCGGCGCACTGACCTCCATCCACGTCACCGGCACGGGCGCCAGGTACGCCTATTACTACGACTTCGATTTCTACCGCGGAAACCACATCCAGACATTGAAGATCGCCAGCAACAAATGGATGTTGCTCCTGAGCTGTCCGCGAAGCCCCGGATATGCCTACGTTGTTGGGGCGAGCTTCTCGGGAATCCGGCCGGGCATTTCGGTTGCGGGTGGGCGCCGCATCAACATCAACGTGGACAACCTCCTGGTTGCCACGGTACTGAACCGGTTACCAGGCGTCTGGAACTCCGGGCCGGGGGTATTGAACGCCAGCGGGGAAGCGCGGGGGATGCTGGACCTGAGCTTTCTGAAGGTCCCGCCGGGCGGTTTCGGCATCCCGCTGTGGATCGCCATGGTGGTGCTTGACCACAAGGCGCCCGGAGGGATCAAGTACATCCCCGATACCTACGTGATACGCATCTGAGCTTCTAAGTAGTTCCTGTTGCAACAAAGCCGTTTTTTGAGTCCGCACGAGGCGGCTGA
>CAZAKZ010000178.1:0-9806 GCA_964485695.1 uncultured Planctomycetota bacterium
CAGCAATGTCTAGAACTGTATTACATGCGAAAACTTGTGTGTGGGTGCTTATTCGGCGTAGAGATCCCAAACCTTCGGATTGGACATATTGGGGATATGCAGCGACAGCTCGCCCTTCTGCATGGCGTAGTATTCGTCGGGCAGAGCCCAGACCTCCTTTTCGAGCCACTCCCATGCAGCTTTGCCATCCGGGCCTTTCTTTCGCTCACGGACCTTACGCACAGCCTTCGTGCGGTATCTCTCTTGTTTCTCGCCCCACTTGAGCGGCTGGGCGAGCGCATGGCCGTGGTGCACTCGCGGGTCCCCAAGTGCGAGTACGAAATTGCCCTTATTGCGCAACGTCCAGCGCGGATAGTCCTCCGCGTGGCCGTAGGTGCACCAGAAGTAGCGTTGCGTGTGGCTGGGATTCTCCGTTTTGTCGATCGAAGCTGTAATGGTCTTCATCGACGGGTAAATCTCTCCGAACGGGCCGGGCAGGACCCACCGACATCCAAGCTCCTCCAGGAACTCATAGACGGCGTAAAGAGTTCCGCGGGCGCGGCGGCCGGCAAGGACCAGCGAATCGTCCTTGACCAGGCAAAGCAGGCCATCTTTGTGAAGGGCATCGACACGCTGTCCCAATCCCGCTCGGCGCGCAAATCCTGTTCCCAGGAGAATCACAGGTCCCTCCGGAATGTCGGGCGTCTCGGCGCGAATGATCGGCAGCTTGGCGCCAGAGATCTTCTCCACAATCGACTGCAGTTCCTCGGCCGCAAGTTCTTCCTCGTCACCCGGTTTCTTAACCAGCAACTGCAGCTTAGTCATACTTCGCGTCTTGAGTCTGGCGAAGGCTTTGTCATCGAGTTCAGGATTCTGTTTGCGAAGTGTTTCTTCCAGGGACTTCTTCTTTTCGGCCAGATATCGGTCAAACTCCGTCTCGGCCGGCAAGACGATGCTCGCCATCGGCTTGCCGTTCTGGGCAAGGGTTATTTCCGCCGAGTGGACGTACCCAATCGGTGGACTGCTCAAAAGAAGCACGAGGACACTGGCCCCGGTCAGTGTGGCTTTTCTCATCTTCGTCCCTCCTCGCAGAGCATGCGGCGTCTTCTTGTTTCAACAGCCTATGTCAAATTGGAGCCTGTTGAAACACAACAATGCCGGTTTCTCGCCCTACTCCTATCCAATGTGTTCTGCTGTGGCTCCCGGTTGTACTCCTTTCGTCAATGGGCAATGATGCACGATGTTTCGTAGAGAGATAAGTGAATCACCAAATTAGAAGAGGAGGTAATCGGATGAACAACAGGATACGATCTCTACAGATTCTTGTCTGTGTCGCCTTGATCGGCTTGACAACTGTGGCCACGTACGCGGCCGATGAAGAGGGTGACTTCACGCCGCTCTTCAACGGGAAAGACCTGTCGGGTTGGGCCCCAATCAACGTCGCTCCGAGCACATTCAGTGTGCGCGATGGGATCATTGTGTCGAATGGAATTCCGACCGGGCTGATGCGTACCGAGAAGCAATACGAGAACTTCATTATTGAGCTGGAGTGGCGGCACATGAAGCCCGGTGGAAACGCGGGGCTGTTTGTCTGGGGAGATGCACTCTCGGCCGTCGGTTCGCCCTTTGCTCGGGGAATGGAAGTACAGATTCTGGACAACGGTTTCAACGTCAAGGGGAAGAACGAGTGGTACACGACGCATGGCGACGTCTTCCCCGTCCTCGGTTCGACGATGACGCCTACCGGCCGTATTTCGAGCACCGGAGCGCGGAGTTTCCCGATCGAAGATCGCTCCAAAGATTCGCCGCAGTGGAATCACTATCGCTTGGAGGGTCGTGACGGCGTGTTGCGGTTGAGCGTCAATGGCAAGGAAGTTACCGTTGGCAAGGACTGCTCACCGCGAAAAGGTTACTTGTGCCTGGAGTCCGAGGGCTCCGAGTGCCACTTCCGCAACATCCGGATTTGCGAATTGCCCTCGACAGACCCCAGTGACGATGAAATCGCAGAACCGTCAGAAGGCTTCGTCCCGCTGTACACCGGCGCTGACCTGAATGGATGGAAAGTCGATCCGGGCCACGACGGCCACTGGAAACCCACAGATTGGCGGCTGGTCTACGACGGCAAGAGTGAAGCACCAGACAAGAACCTATGGTCGGAGAAGGAGTACGGCGACTTTGCCATGATCTGCGACTGGCGTTGGACGCGTAAGCCGGAACCTAAGCCACTGCCGGTCATTCTTCCCAATGGCGAACAGGCCATGGACGACGAAGGTCAGCCGAAGTTGGAGGAAGTTCCCGATGCGGGAGACAGCGGCATCTATCTGCGTGGCAATAGCAAGAGCCAAGTGAACATGTGGTGCTGGCCCATCGGCTCTGGCGAAGTCTACGGTTACCGGAACGACAAATCGATGTCGCCCGAAGTCCGAGCCGGGGTCACACCCAAGAAGAATGCAGATGCCCCCATCGGCAAATGGAATCGTCTCTTGATCACCATGCGCGGCGACCGGCTTACCGTAAACCTGAACGGCGAGACGGTTATCGAGAACGCGCAACTGCCCGGTGTCCCGGAGCGCGGGCCGATCGCCCTGCAACACCATGGAGACCCAATTGAGTTTGCCAACATCTTTGTGAAAGAAATCGAATGAGAGCACTCAAACAGAGAATCCACATTGTTGGCACAGTTTTGCTGGCCACCCTTGTTACGATTCTGCCAACATCCGGGGCCGAGATCCTTGTCGAGGCCGAGGCGTTCGACGACTACGGCGGCTGGATTCTGGATGCGCAGTTTGTCGATCAGATGGGCTCGCCGTACCTTCTAGCCCACGGGCTCGGAAAGCCTGTGGCAAACGCCACGACCAACGTGCAAGTCCCCGAGGCGGGTGAATACAGGGTGTGGGTTCGAGCCAAGGACTGGGTGCCCTCACACCACCCCGGACGTTTTCAGATCCTGATCAACGAGACACCGCTAAGCGTCGAATTCGGGGCCAATGGGAAGGACTGGGGATGGCAGGATGGAGGCACGGTCGAGATCGAGGCGCCGTCGACCACCATGGAACTGCGAGACCTCGCCGGCTTCGATGGCCGTTGTGATGCTATCTTCTTGACCACGGGAGACAAAGCTCCGCCGCCAACGGCCACGAGGGCTTGGCGGAAACGGCTTCTGGGCCTTTCGGAAGAGCCGACCGAGGCTGGTGAGTTCGACGTGGTGGTCGTCGGAGGTGGTATCGCAGGCTGTGCCAGCACGCTGGCCGCTGCCCGTCTCGGCTGCCGCGTCGCGCTGATTCAGAATCGTCCGGTACTCGGCGGCAACGCCAGCACAGAGGTTGGCATCTGCCCCAGAGGAGAACTCGGCAAACCAGGATCCGTTGTCGCCGAACTGGTCGTGCGAAGAGCCGACGGTGACCTCGTCGCAAAGCAGCTCTTGGAGGCGGAGCCAACCGTATCTTTGTTCCTGGAACACCATGCCGACGGCGTGGTGATGGACGGCCAACGGATCGTGGCGGTCGATGCCCGCCACACTCGTAGCGGTGCCGAACGGCGATTCCGCGCCCCGATCTTTATCGATTGCACTGGTATGGCAGCCGTGGGCATTCTGGCCGGTGCCGAGACTCGCTTTGGCAGAGAAGCGCGAGCGGAATTCAACGAGATTCTAGCCCCGAAAGAAGCCGACCAGATGCACCACGGAAACACGGTCACGTTCCGTACACAGATGACGGACCGCCCCGTGCCGTTTCCCGATGTCCCCTGGGCCACCGCCGTGGCCAAGGATTACGCCGATCTTGGAGGCCAGGTCGAATGGCCAGGTCGAGAAAACCGGGGCGGACCGGTCGGCGATGGGAGCAAGAGCAACGTACTGACGCATTTCTGGGAGTACGGCCAATGGCTCGATCCGTACAAGGACGGCGAGGCGGTTCGCGACCATCTCTTTTGCGCCATCTACGGCACCTTTTCGAACGTCAAGCGGATGGCGCCTGACCAGTATGCAAATCTGGCATTGGAATGGGTGGGGCACGTGCCGGCAACGGGCGAGTTTCGTCGCCTGGTCGGCGACCACATCCTGACCGAGAAGGACATCCTTGCCGCCCGCGAATTCCCGGATGCTGTGGCCGTCAACCGTTGCCCCTTTTGCCTCCACCTTCCGGGGCATGAGAAGTACGACTTTCGGCTCAAGGACTGGCACTACATCAGGACGCCGCCGTATCAGGTCCCGTTCCGTTGCCTCTATTCCCGCAACATCGCCAATCTGATGATGGCCGGCAAGCACATCAGTGTCACCCACGTTGCGGGGTCGAGTACAAAAGTGATGCTGAACGGTGGGCAACACGGCGTCGCTGTCGGCAGCGCCGCCTTCCTGTGTAAGAAGCATGGAGCCACACCGAGGACTGTTTGCAAAGAGCATATCAAAGAGCTTCAGGATATCGTCAACCAACGCGCGGAATACGAAAACGCCCTGCGACGGAGCGACACAAAGTAGACGTTAGCGTACCGGTTGCGTGGAAAGCGGCGAACGGGGACCGTCGATGGGTGGTTCGTCTCCGAATTTGTGGGGGTCGAGGTCGGGACGGTCACTGTTGAATCCGCGGAGTCGTTTGCCCTTGTCAATCGCGGTCGAGCCATTGCGGGCGGTTATCATTGCGATTGCGATGCGATATTGCTATGACAGACAGATAGTGCCGTATGGTATCCCGGATGAAGTGCAGGAGTAGCCAAACGAATCATGAAGCGCGCATGCAGTATTGTTGTTGCGGTTGTTGCATTCTGGGGCGAAGCCATCGCCGATGATTTACGGTTGCCGGGGACGAGCCCGCTCGAATGGACCGAGGCGGAATTGCCGGACGTGCTGATGGACGGGGCGCATCGGTTCGTCGAGCGGAAGATGGTCGATGCTGCGAAGAATCGACGTCGGTTCTGGCCCAAAGACGACGCAGGGGCGCAGCCCTGGAAGAAGGCCGCTGAAGAGAACCGCGAGCAACTGCGGACGATCATCGGGGCCGTCGATGAACGGCTGCCGCCGCGGATGGAGTACTTCGGCAATACGGTTGAAGGAACGGTTGTTTGCGCCGCCGAGCAATTCCGCGTGACACAGGTGCGCTGGCCCTCCGTGGACGGTGTCTTCGGTGAAGGATTGCTGGTGACACCGAATGGACGGGCGGTTGCAGCGGCGGTAGTGATTCCCGATGCCGATCAGACTCCCGAACAACTGCTTGGAATGCTCCAGGGTGGCCCCGGCGAACCGCTGATCGTCCGGCGACTGATTGCGAACAACGTCGAGGTGCTGATCCCGACGCTCGTCAGCCGCGAGAAGTTCGGCAGCGACGATCCGCGACTCAAGCGGTCCGATCAGACGAAACGCGAGTGGCTGTATCGGCAGGCGTTCCACATGGGTCGTCACGTGATCGGGTACGAAGTGCAGAAGGTGCTATCGGCCGTCGACTGGCTGGAAGTGTCGCAAGACACGGTTCAGAAGACCGGCGAACCAAAGCGTCGGATCGGCGTTGCCGGGTACGGTGAAGGCGCACTGCTCGCGTTCTATGCCTCTGCGATTGATACCCGGATTGATGTGACACTCGTCAGTGGCTACTTCGATTCGCGGGAACAGGTGTGGTCCGAACCCATTTATCGTAATGTGTGGAGTCTGCTGAAGCGGTTCGGAGACGCAGAAGTCGCGTCGCTTGTCCTGCCACGCAAGCTGATCATCGAACACAGCGAATCGCCCACGATTACCGGTCACAAGGGCGAATGGAAGACGCCGTCACTGGCTCGAGTCTCGCAGGAAATCGCTCGAATTCACTTGCCGCCTGACGCTGTCCGGCCGACGTTGATCCACGGCGAAAACGCAGCGACGATCGGGCCGTATTCAGCAGACGCGACGAGCGTTTTCCTCAGCGACCTCGGGGTCGGGAATCCCAAAGGACCGGTCGGGCAACTGGCCGACAATCGTGACGCATTCAGTCCGGACGAACGACAGCAACGCATGGTGCAGCAAATCGAAGCCCACGTGCAAGGGCTCGTGCGAAAGTCGGAACATGTTCGCGACCGGTTTATGCTCTACGAACTGATGCCGGAATTTGCCGATACACGTTGGAGTACCGAAAAGCGGCATTCGTTGCATGATTCGAAAAAGTTTGTCGATGGGGCTCGCGAATTCCGCCGTCGTTTTTACGAAGACGCGATTGGCCGATTTGACGAACCGTTCCTGCCCTTCAGCGCGCGTTCGCGGCGCGTGGCCGAGACCGACACGTGGACGGCGTATGATGTAGTACTCGACGTATTCGATGATCTGATCGCGTGGGGAGTGCTGGTCGTACCGAAGGACTTGAAGCCGGGTGAAAAGCGGCCGGTCGTCGTCTGCCAGCACGGCCGAAACGGTGTCCCCCGTGACACGATCGACGCTCACAGGACGGCATACAACGACTTCGCTGCAAGGCTGGCCGAACGTGGATTCATCACCTTCGCCCCGCACAATCTGTATCGAGGCGAGGACCGCTACCGTTGGCTCGATCGCAAGGCGAACTCGATCGGCTGTTCGCTGTTTTCCTTTATCGTCGCGCAGCATGATCAGATTCTACGATGGCTCGCAGCGCAGTCCTTCGTCGACGGCGATCGCATTGCGTTTTACGGGTTGAGTTACGGCGGCGAAACGGCCGTGCGCGTGCCGACGATTCTGGAAAGGTACTGTTTGTCGGTCTGCTCGGGCGATTTCAACCAGTGGACTCGCAAGGTGGCCGCGACCGATCAGCCCTTCAGTTTCATGCGGACCATCGAATGGGAAATGCCGTACTGGAACCTCGGCCACACGTTCGACTACGCCGAGATGACGTACCTGATGATACCGCGACCGTTCATGGCAGAACGCGGACACCACGACCGTGTCGGCCGCGACCGGTGGGTCGCCCACGAATTCGCGAAAGTTCGCTGGCTGTACGCTCAATTCGGACTTGCTGATCGCGTCGGCATCGAGTTCTTTCAGGGAGGTCACAGCATCAACGGCCAAGGCACGTTTGCGTTTCTACACAAACACCTGAACTGGCCGGAGCCTGGAGAGGGTAACCATTGAGCAAGATTGACAAGAAGTCTAGGAGCGAAACGGATATCCGCACTCCAAGAGTGTTAACGGCAAGTGTATCAGTCGCATTGAGTGTCATGTTCGCATCCAACGCATTTGCCGCGGAGGAAGAAACGTGGTATCGCGCGCCCATGCTGGGCGTGATGACGGGCTATCTCTATGAGCCGCTCAAACCGTATACGATCCACGAGTGGGAGAAGGGGCTTGGCAACAAGATGGACGCCGACCGCTGGGTGACCGACTTCAAGGAAGCCGGGGCGACGTACCTGATCTTCTACGACAAGTGGATCGACGGCTTTGTCTTCCACGATACGAAGACCACCGGCTACAAGACCAAACGCGACTTCGTCCGCGAGGTGGCCGACGCCTGCCACCGAGGCGGCCTGAAGCTGATCTTCTACTACAACGCCATCAACGACGGGAACCCCGAGTTCGACCAGTGGGCCCTGCTGGATCGCAACGGCGACCCGATCGTGTTCGGCCGGACGTGGCCGACTCGCTATCAAACGCTCCATTCGCCT
Source organism: uncultured Planctomycetota bacterium (assembly GCA_964485695.1). Classification (GTDB taxonomy): domain Bacteria; phylum Planctomycetota; class JAFGQW01; order JAFGQW01; family JAFGQW01; genus CAZAKZ01. The sequence goes on from CAZAKZ010000178.1 coordinate 7,567, forward strand.
TTTCGCAAGAAGTCGGTCGAGCAGTTCCGCGAGCTGATGACCAACTACGGACGCATCGATGGCGTCTGGTTCGATATCTTCGAGGAACGACTCAACACATCGAGCAAATGGACCGCGCAGGGTTTTCAGAAGATGTTCGGTGTTCCCTTCGACCAGGCCACGGGAACCCAGTTGTTCGAATTCAACGCGCGAACCATGGCCGGCTATTTGGACGAGGTGCGACGGATCGCTCGCGAACATCAACCGGACTGTGTGTTCACGTGCAACGTGGGCGCCGTCCAATGCGAAAGATCGGTCTCGGGCGTATGGAACAAATGGATCGGCACTCGACTTGACTACAGCAGCGACGAAGGCCACAGCTTCCGTGCGAACGATCGACTGGCACGGATGGCCTGGGTGCTGGACAAACCGACCGAGGTCGGACTGCTTTTGTGCAGTTCCTGGTTCACTCCCCTGGAAGACAAAGCCCCGCCGGCCTCGATGACGGAGAAACAGGCCATTGCCGCCGCCGCGATTGCCCTGTGTCAGGGAGCCAACGTCTTCATGGCCCTTACGCCCGACCACTCGGGCGTGTTCGGCGAAGACCTGCAAAGGGCCAAGGCGATCGGAGCGTGGTTCAGAACCACGGAACGAGTGCTCAAGGGCGCGCGGCCTTTCAGCGACGTGGGCATTGTGCTCGGCGCGCCGGCTGCCGACGGGCCGAGCCTTAGCGGCGGCGGCACGCCTTGGCGGCGTTACGTCGGCCGCCCGCTCGGCGTCATCGACCAGGCCTTCGCCGTCAAGAACTCACTTGATCGAGCCGGCGCGTTCGGCCACGTATTGCTGGCCACTGAAGGCGGCGGAAGTTGGCCCGAGTCGCTCGATGGCTATCGGGCCGTCATCCTCCCCGAGCGAGCACCACTGGACCAAGTCCGCGCCGATCAACTGCGACAGTACGTCAAGCAAGGCGGCCGGCTGATCGCCTTCGGCCACGCCTCGATGACCGACGCCTTGGGCGTCCGCCGGCCACAATACGTCTTGGCCGACCTCTTCGGCGCGCGGCACGAGGGAGAGTTCGACTTTCCCAAACCGCAGGCTCTGGTGAAGGTCGAAACCGATTCGGTGTATCCGGAAGACCCGCAGAACTTTGCGGCCGAACATGTCGTCGACGGGCTGTCAACCTCTTGGGCCTCGGACGGAAAGCCGATGCCCCACTGGGCCGAGATCACGCTCGCCGAACCGACCAACGTGGCCCAGGTCGAAGTAATCAACCGCGGCGGCCCTTACCAGATCAAGGACCTCGACATCGAAGCCCACGATGGTAAGGACTGGAAGCTAATCGAGTCGGTGCGCGACACAACGGCCAGAACAATCTCCGTTTCGCTCGCCACGCCGATGCGCACCGACAGAATCCGCGTCAAGATTCTCCGCGAACTCTACCAGGGACAAGAACGGCAATGGGCCGACGTCGAGGCGATCCGCGTCGTCGACACCACCGGCCGCAACCACGCCCTCAACCAGCTCCAGCCGCTGCCGCTAACCAACCTGACGCCGGAACTGCAAGCGGCGTTCGAGGGGCTGTCCGTCGAGTTCCCGCCGATGGCGCTGGTGCTTGAGCCGACCACGGCCAAGCCGCTGGCCACGATGGGCAAGACGGGCCCGCCCGCCATTCTGCGCAACGTTTACGGCAAAGGCGATGCGATCTTGATCGCGACCAGCGAAGGGGCGTTCAAGGCCGACGACCCGTTCTGGACCGGCCTGCGACGCCTGATCGCCGGCGAGCCGACGCTCGTTTCGAGCGACGAGGCCCGCGACCGCTACCGCATCATCCTGACCGAGGTCGACGATGCGCGCGTGCTGCACGTGATCGATCAGACCGCCGGCGCCGCGGGATTCAAGCCGGGTGAGTTGACCATCTCGCTCAACGACAATCGCCTCGGCAACCCGTCACGAATCTCGCTGGTCGGCGACCACAAGCCGCTCGCGGCCAAACGGAACACCGGCCAAATCACCTTCACGCTAAGCCCTAACCCAGTGGCCAGCGTGGAGTTTCGTTGAACCGAATGTCCGTCTGACTCGCCGAGCGCGGGCCACAGAAAATCACACACGACCGGAATTCGCATCGAAGTTGAAACCCGGATTGCTGCAAGGTAAACTGTCAAATTGTAGATGCCACCACCCCCTTATTCATCCATGGGAGAATCCTGTGTCCCGCATTTCACGACGACGTTTTCTGGAAGACTCGATGTTTGCCGTTACGG
>CAZAKZ010000179.1:0-9780 GCA_964485695.1 uncultured Planctomycetota bacterium
AGGGTGATCCATCGACTCAGCTTACCACCGGTCCGGTTAAATGGATACCCCAGACTACGCTTTTCCGGCAGCAACCCTGCGGCTCTTTCCGGAACTGGGGGTACAGGAGTGCACACCACCACGATACATTTCGAAGACTGGCAGGCCCGATCCATCGAGGTCCTCGCAGAAAGGCGGGAGATGACGCCCTCCGAACTGGTGCGGACGATCCTGATCGGCTATCTGCAGGACTACCGACTTCGTCCCGGCCGTTCGTTCCAGGATATCGTAGGCTTCACTGCAGATTCCAACAGGGACGATTGACTCAGGGCCGCTTCTTCGCGGATACCGCAGATACCAGGTAGATGCCCGCCAGGATCATGGCCGCCCCCGCGATCTGGATTCCTTCCGGTGGCTCCTGGAGGAATACGGTCGCCAGAAGAATAGTGCCCACAGGCTCTCCAAGGACGAGGACGGCGACACTGGCCGTGGGAAGAAACCGTAGCGTCCAGTTGAAGGTGGAGTGGCCGATGAGCTGGGGCACCAGGGCCAGGAGGACGAACCACAGGTAGGCCTCTCCGGAATAACCGAAGGGTGCGTGGCCCGTGACGGCCAGGAGCAGGATCAGCATTCCGGCCGCGAAGCCGTAGGCGAGGAAGATATAGGTCAGGAGCGAGACCTTCGGCCTCAGGCTGCGGCCGACGAGCAGGTAGCCCGCCATGGCCGCGGCCCCGGCCAGGGCCAGGCCGTTTCCCAGGAGGGCGGATCCCCCCGGGCCGGCCCCGGCCGCCGGAGGCCCACCGGTGTCGGTGAGGCCGATGACCATGCCCCCCGCCACCGTGACGCCCACGCCCCAGGCCACGCGCCGGGTCAGGGGCTCCTTCAGGAACCAGGGGGCCAGCAGGGCCACGAACAGGGGCGAGGTGCAGACGAGAACCACCGAGCTGGCCACGCTGGTGAACTCCAGAGAGGCAATCCAGGTGGCGAAATGCAGGGCGAGAAAAGCGCCCGCCAGGGCCGCCAGACCGAGGTCCCGGCGAGTGAGGCTTTTCAGCTCGCTGGTTCCCCGGGCGAGGGCGAAGGGCGTGAGCACCAGGGTGCACAGGGTGAGGCGATAAGCGGCGATGACGAGGGAGGGTGCGTGGTCCTGGGCCAGACGCACGAAGATGGAACCCGTGGAGACCGCGAGGACGGCGGCGATGCAAATGGGAATGGCCGTCAGAGGGGAGGGGGAGGACTTGCTGGGGTGCTTCACGGGGCTCTGTTCGTGAGGTGCGCCGCCTCTTCCCGGATGAGTTTCCAGGCCGCCTCGACGTGGCGCTCCTCGGTGTAAGTCTGACCCACCATGAAGCGAAGCGCGTACGCGCCACGGATCTTGGTGTGGGTCATGTAGAGCTTGCCGGAGTCGTTGAGTCGCTCGAGGAGGGCGGCGTTGAGGTGGTTCAGGCGGCCCTCGTCGTGGGTGTCGGCCGGGTGGAATCGGAAGCACACCAGGTTCAAGGGCACGGATGCCAGACGCTCGAACCCCGGATCCCCGTCCACCCATTGCCGGAACACATCGGCCAGGCGCAGGTGCTCGCGGAGTCGGGCCCGGAGGTTCTCCAGGCCGTAGTAGCGCAGCACGAACCAGAGCTTCAGGGCCCGGAAACGCCGGCCGAGGGGAATGCCCCAGTCGCGGTAGTTGCGCACCTGGGCATCCACACCGGTCTTCAGGTACTCGGGGTGGATCTCGAATGTCCGGACCAGAGCCGCCGGGTCCTTCACGAAATGAGCGCTGAGGTCGAAGTTGGTGAATAGCCACTTGTGGGGGTTAAAGACGTAGGAATCGGCCAGGTCCATGCCCTCGAGCATCCACCGCATCTCCGGGAGAAGTGCCGCAGAACCGGCCATGGCCGCGTCCACGTGGAGCCAGATGTCGTGCTTCCGGGTGATGCGGCCCACGGCCTCGAGGGGATCGAAGGCGGTGGTCGAGGTGGTGCCCAGGCACGCCACCACGCACGCCGGTTTCATGCCTCTTTCGATGTCGGCCTTCACGGCCTCCTCCAGCGCCTCGGGGATCAAGGCCATGCGGTCGTCGGTGGGAACGAGACGGAGCGCCTCCTCGCCGTATCCCGCGATTTTCACGCCCTTGGGGATGCTCGAATGGATCTCGGTGGACGCATACACGGTGAGGGGCGCGCCCGCCTTGCCCAGCCCTTCCCGGTTGGCCCGGAATCCCGTGGCCTTCTCCCGGGCGCTGAGCAGGGCACACAGGGTGGCGGTGGAGGCGGTGTCCTGGATCACGCCCGTCCACCCGCCGGGAAGGCCCATGGCGTCACGCAACCAGTCCAGCACGCGTTCCTCGAGCTCGGCCGCGGCCGGGCTGGTCTCCCATAGCATGCACTGGGCGCCCAGGCCGGCCGTGAGGAGCTCTCCGAGGATGGAGGGGCCGCTGTTGTTGGCGGGAAAGAAGGCGAACCAGGAGGGGTGGGTCCAGTGCGTCATGCCCGGCAGGATGACGGACTCGAAGTCTTCCAGGATCGCCTCCATGGATTCCCCCTCCTCGGGCGCGGCGGGGGGGAGCCTGGAGAGAACCTCACCGGGTTTCGCCCGGGAGCGGACAGGATAGCTCTCGATCTCTTTCATGTACCGGGCGACCCGGTCCACCAGGGCGTGGCCGTGGCGGGCGAACTCTTCGGGCGTCATTTCTTCGACGGTTTCAGGGCGCTGTGGACCTTGCCGAACTCCTTCAATTTTTCACGCGCACCGATGAGGACCAGGATGTCGTCCTCCTGGAACTGCTCAGTACCCTTCGGGCTGAATAGCATCTCCGCGTTCCGGCGCTTGATGGCCACCACCATGGCCTCGAACTTCTCCCGGATGCCGGAATCCATGATGAGAAGGGTTGCCCTGGTCAGGTGGTGAGGACTGGAGTCGATCATGGTCTAGCTTCGGATTCGTTCCCGCCCTCCCGGAGCGGACCGATGTGGATCTTTCCTGGGCCGAACCGGTATTCCTCCGGCTCGGGCGGCATTGTAATCGAGACCCGGAGAGATTCCGAAGGAATTTCGGGGTTCCCGTTTGCTGTTACCCAGCATCCGGACGTATAAACGGGTAAACGAAAGGTGTTTCTTCCATGCTGGATACTCTACTCATCGTGGCCTTGGTCGTGGCCGTGTGGCTCGTGCTGCAGCTCGTGGTCTTCCCCCGCCTCGGTGTGCCCTCCTGAATCAAGGGGCAATGTGCCGGGTCCCGGCACGAGGATGGGGAGCAGGAAGACCAGCGCACCGATCCCTCCGGCGACCGTTCTGAGTGAATTTGAACGCCTCACCGGATTTCATCATGCGCGAGAAGACGATCGGTGATCTCCATGTACTCACCGACACCACCTTCCAGGATCGGTTCACCCACGAGGCTCTGGCCGTGCGGGCCGCTGCGGGCGGGGCCGACGTGATCCAGTTCCGGGAAAAACGCCCCCGGTCCACCCGCGCTCTGGTGGAAACGGCACGGGCCGTGGTGGAGGCGGCGCGGGGAGCCGGCGCCCGCGTAGTGGTCAACGACCGCGCCGATGTGGCCGTGGAAGCGGGTGCCGTGGGGGTGCACCTCGGCCGGGAGGATCTGGACCCGGACATCGCCCGGCGGATCCTGGGACCGGAGGCGATTCTCGGGGCCACGGCCAACAGCCTGGAGGAGGCGCTCCGCGTGGTCCGGAAGGACGTGGACTACCTGGGCGTCGGCCCCGTGTTCGGCACCCGTTCCAAGGCCGATCCGGCCCGGCCCCTGGGCCTCGAGGGCCTGCAGGAGATCGTCGAGGCCGTGGACAAGCCGGTCATCGCCATCGGCACCCTCACCCCGGGTCGGGTGGCCCAGGTGCTGGACGTGGGGGCCCGGGGCGTGGCTGTCCTCTCGGCCGTGGTCCTCGACGCCGATCCGGAAAAGGCCGCCCGTCGCTTCCGCAATGCGCTGGATCAATACCGGAGGTCGTGACCATGAAGCGGCCTCTGCCCCGCCTCATGCTGGTCACCGACCGGCATGCCACCCGCTCTCGCGACTTGATCGAGATGGTGTCCCTGGCCGTGGAGGGCGGCGTGGGCCTGGTCCAGGTGCGGGAGAAGGACCTGGAGGACGCCGAGGTGGAGGCCCTGATCAACCGACTGAAAGCCCGGCTTCCGGCAGGGATCGCCATCGTGGTGAACGACCGGCCCGACCTGGCCCGGGCGCTGGAAATCGGGCTGCACCTGCCCGCCCACCGCGGCGACGCGGACGTCTCGGGCATCCATCTGGTGGGCATGTCCATCCACGACGAGGCGGAAGCCGAGGTCGCCCTGGATCTCGGCGTGCACTACCTCGTGGCGGGAACGATCTTTCCGACCGCATCCAAGCCCGGCCATCCGGGCGCGGGCCCGCCCCTCATCCAGCGGTTGACGCGGGTGGTGGACCCTACGCCCCTCTACGCCATTGGCGGCATCACGCCGGAGAACGCGGCCGTCGTCCTCGAAGCGGGTGCCTATGGCGTGGCGGTTCGCTCCGGGATCCTCTCCGCCCCGGACGTGAAGGCCGCGGCGGCCGCCCTGACGAGCAGTTCGATTCCCCCCGTTCAGGGCTGAAAGATGCCGTCCGTTTTTGCGGCAAAGATGAAATCGCTTTCGGCCAGCCCATCGATCTTGTGCGTCCAGAGGGTGATCTCGACCTTTCCCCAGGCCAGAAGGATATCGGGATGGTGGTTCACCGACTCTGCCAGCTCTCCCACGCGGTTGGTGAAGTCCAGGGCGCTCCGGAAATCTTCGAAGCGATAGGTTTTCACGAGGTGGTGTTCATCGATCACGGCCCAGCCCTCGTCCAGCTTGCCCAGGAGCGCGGCCAGGTCCTCACCCTTCAGGGGGGGAATACCCCCTCGGCAGGGGACGCATTCCCTGCTTCCCAGATCACATTCAGTCATGGCTCGAGTTTCTTGTGGAATTCTTTTTTCGATTTCACAGCGAATCCGCTTATCCGCGTATTTGCCTCCCGGACAGATCTCCTTATTCCACAACGGTGGATTTCTCTGTACCCTCGAAGTATTCTCCATTTTTATGTGCTAAATGCGGAGATCAACACCGGCATTCCTGATTCGCTGCTACAGGAGTCTCGACCCGATGGGAAACCGCACCCTGAAGCCCGTCCAAATCGGACCCTGCTCGATCCCCGGTCCCTTCATGCTGGCGCCAATGTCGGGGATCTCCTCGGCCGTGGACCGCGCCCTGGCCCGGGAGCATGGGGCCCACGCCTGTATGACCGAGCTCGTCAGCGCCAAGGGACTCCTTCACAACAGCCGGCGCACCCTGCACTACCTGGCCCGGACTCCGGACGAGGATCCCTTCTGGGTGCAGCTGTTCGGCGGTGAGGTGGACGCCATGGCCCGGGGCGCCGTGATCGCGGCCGACCACGGAGCCCGGATCATCGACATCAACATGGGGTGTCCGGTGAAGAAGGTGACCCGGACCGGAGCCGGCGTGGCCCTCATGGCCGATCCCCTTCGCGCCGCCTCCATGGTGGAAGCCATGCGTCGAGCCACGGGGGACCGTATTCCCGTCACCGCCAAGTTCCGGGCGGGCTGGGACGCCGACAGGGTCTCCGCCCTGGAGTTCGGCCGGCGCCTCGAGGCGGCCGGCGCCGCGGCCCTCATCCTGCATCCCCGCCTTAGGTGCCAGCACCACTCCGGCGAGGCCGACTGGTCCCTGATACGAAAACTGAAAGATGCTGTTTCCGTTCCGGTCATCGGCAGCGGCGGCATACGCACCCCCGAGGACGGCCATAGCATGCTGAAGGAGACGGGATGCAACGGGGCCATGGTGGGCCGGGCGGCCCTGGGGAATCCCTGGATCTTCACCGGCTTACTCGAGCGCCGGGACGTGGTGCCCTCGCCTCGCCGGCGACTCGAGGTCGTCCTCGACCACTTCCGGCGGTTCTCGGACCTGATCGGCGATGGCAGGATCGCCGTGCGGAAATTTCGGGCCCGGGCCGTTTACTACTCTCGCGGCCTGGAGGGGAGCACTGCGTACAGGCGGAAGGTGGTGCTCATCTGCGAGGCCGATGCTCTGGAAGAGACCTTCCGGGGCTACTTCGGCACCGCGGAGCAGGTGCCGGGGTACCCTGGAAACCTGCAGGGATGACGGATAATGTTTCCTATCCTCAATTCCTGGTCTACTATTAATTCCGCAAACCGCTGGACGGCGGTGAGATGGACTTGTGTTCGGGCCCGTCGTCGTGGTGCGCGACCATGTGTTCTGCTCGCGCAACCGAGACGTGCCGGCGTTTCCGACGAGAGCGCAGGAAGGCGGGGCGACTCTTGAGCAGCCGTTCCTTGATGGGATTTCAGACGCGAATGCGCCTCGTGGCGGCGGTCGTGGGCCTGTCGGTTGCCGCCGTGCTGGTCCTGCTCGTAATAGAACGCCTATGGGGTGGCGACCGCCGTCCGGTGAAACGCGTCCTTCTGCTCACCATCGATACGTTGCGAACCGACGCCCTGCCTTTCCACGGCAATCCGCGAGTCAAGGCTCCGAACCTCCGGGCAATCGCCGAGCAGAACATCCTGTTCGACCATGCGTACGCCCCGACGTCGTGGACGACTCCCTCTTTCGCCTCCATCATGACGGGTCTGCAGCCGCACGTACACGGCGTGGTCCACGGCCTCTACGGGAGCTCCCGTCTGGCCGATTCGGTCCAGACCCTCGCCGAGCGGATGCAGGATGCGGGGTATCGAACCGCGCGCATTGGTTACAACCCGTACCTCGCCATGACGGAAGCCACCCGGCGGGGTTTTCAGGAGCAGTTCTTCTACCCCAGGACCAGCAAGGACGCCAAAAAATCCAGGATTCCCGTCACTCTGGGTCCCGACGTGAGGTGTGACCAGATCAACTCGACTCCGGTGGTGACCGAACGAGCCCAAAAGTGGCTCACCGATCACGCCGACGAGGATTTCTTTCTCTGGCTGCACTACTTTGATCCGCATGATCCTTACATCCCGCCGCGCGAGTGGTACACGGACGCTGCAGCGCGGGCGGATCTGAAGTATAACGAGTGCTGGTTCGAGAACCTCCGGGGAAAGGACCTGGATCTCACCGACGCGACCAAGACGAACTTCCACTATCTCTACGAGAGTGAGGTGCAGTACGTCGATCACGCCATCGGCCAGATTGTCAAGACGCTCAAGGAACTCAACCTGTACGACGACACCCTGATCGTGGTGACGAGCGACCACGGCGAGGAGTTCTGGGAGCACGGGATGTTCGGCCACGCCCACACCGTCTATCGGGAAGTTCTCCACGTCCCGCTCATCATCAAGCCGTCACGCCGCGTCCAGCCGAGGCGCGTGCGCCAGCCGGTTTCCGTCACCAGCGTCTACGCGACCATCCTGGCAATGTGCTCGATGGCGCGCGAGACCGACCGTGCGCTGGCGCCGTCACTCACACCCACCTGGGGCCCGGCCCCGAAGCCCGTTGTAGTTCCCTGCATCGTCGGAAGCCACAACCAGCTCGGGGAACCCCAGATCTCCATCCAGTATGACAACTTCAAGTTCATCCGCCGGCAGGGCAGCAAGGTGGAAGAGCTCTACGACATCGCAAGCGACCCCGGCGAACAGAACAACCGGGCCGCTACCGACGCCCCCGAGCTGGAGAAGGCGAAGAAGCTGCTCGAGGCGTATCTCGCCCGGTGCAAGAACGTCCGGGAATCGCTGAAGATACCCTGGGGCGCGCGCGTCGAACTGGACGACGAATCAAAGAAGATCCTCAAGAACCACGGGTATTTGAGATAGGCTATACCGCGGTACAGGGATAATACAATGTCGCGGCTGTTCCTGATCGCGATAGTTGCATGTACGCTTTGCCCCATCAGCCGGGTGACAGCGAGCTACCAGGAGACTCCGCTGCCGACCCTGGCTGACCGCACGGTCCTCGACCTGGTGATTCACTTCCGGAAATTCAGGGCGTGCGAGTGGATCCACGGAAAGCGACAACCACGCGATCGTCTGCATATCGCGCGGTTGTCACTTAATACCACTGCTTCACAGCCGCATCACGAAGGTGTCGGGCAGGTACGCGATTCCCGATGGGGCTTTGGGATCGAGGACGGCCATGGCAATCCAGAAGGGAATTCCCAGGCCGCTCGGGGGAAGAGACAGCAGGCTGAGATCCAGTTGACCCTCGGCCCCTCCCTTGGCGTCCAGGATGCCCGGCCCGGGATTCCAGATTCCTGGCAACGAATTATTAAGGGTGGCATACGTTATTGCGTCCACGTTCAAGTTGATGTTCCGACCGTCGGAAACGGGGACGCCCGGCCGCACGCCGGAAAGGCCGCCGACCAGTCTGTACTTCCGGTTGGGAAAGCGCGGACAGCTGAGCCAGATCTTCCATTTGTGCTGGGCCAGCTTCTCCGTCTGGATGTGTTTTCCACGGGCGAAGATTATGAATTTTGCCGTGGTCTGGGTTTTACGCACGTGGGTGGAGGTCACGGTGAACGAGGTGCGATCGATGTAATACACGTGGGTGGCTCCCGGCGAGGAGCCGAACGCCACCCAGCGCTGTTTGGCCGCGGTCTGCAGGTCGAAGTCAGAAGCTCCGAGAATCGGGTCCGTAACCGCCAGGGTGGCCAGCGTGGTGCGGCTGGTGGTTCCCTTCTTGAGCTGGTAGATGAGTTTTTGGCTGTGGAAGGGCCCTTCGATGTGTCCGTTCCTGTGGTTCTGCGGAGCACTGTAGCGGTTCGCCCAGCCTGCCCCGCCTCCCGTGGACCAGGTGGTTACAATGCCGTTGGGAGTGACCTCGAGCACCGGATACATCAAGGTGGTCTGGGTGGTGCCATCGAAGACCAGGTAGTTGCCCGTGTCGATGTTGATTTCGATGGGGCCGTTGAACTTGGCCGATCGTCCGAGCGAGAATGTGGTGAGGAAGGTGGTTACGGATCCGTTCGGGGTCACCTTGAACAGTTTCCAGTTCTTGTCACTCGCCTGGGTGCCGACCACGAGATCGCCGTCCTGATTGACGAGCACGTCATACGGAGTTTCGAAGTCCAACGTGCTAATCGTCACGGTGCTGAGCGTAGTCGTAGTCGGATTGTATTGGAAGATTCCGCCTTCGGGCGGTGGGCACGTGGGTGAGTAGGGGTCGCTGAAAAAGAAGGAGGCCTGCGAGTTGGTCTTGTACGCCCCCTGACCGCCGTTGGAGCACGGTCCCCCTTGCCACATGATGGTGGTAGTACCGGTTGTCTCGTCGATCCACAAGAAACAACTCCCATAGCAGAGCGAGGAAGGAAGCCAACAACAATCGTCTGCTATGTAGATAGCGTCGTGATAACTGTAGCTGGTGGCAAGCTGCGCCATACACGGCCCTGAAAGACCAAACGTAACGATCAAGAATACTCCGACCCGTTTCATGAGCTTTGTTCCTTTCGTGGATCGCGGTCCGTTTCTGCCCGTAGCGCCCGCAAGATCTCCTGAGTGGGGCATGACACGAGACCAGAGCCTGAAGAATCACGAAAATGGCCTGCCTTCGGTCTGGCAGGGCGCGATGCTGTTTCATCGTGAACGCCGGAAACTCGGTTTACGCCACCCCCTCTCTGTTGCTAATGCGGACACGGTTCCTAGCGGGGGAGAACCGCGGTGAAACCGGCCGGCGTGATCGGCGTCCCGAGGTCGCCCGGGCGCAGAGTCGATTTCCAGGGCGCGTCAGAATCGTTGATCTCCCGCATGCACCATCGCAGAAATAAGAGATTAAGATATATGAGATATGTTATTTGTATTATCCAAGGACATATGTCCGGAAAATAGCCTTTGAACATGCACAAAAA
>CAZAKZ010000180.1:0-9731 GCA_964485695.1 uncultured Planctomycetota bacterium
ACTGTCAAACTTCACGAGTCCCCCAGCAGAGCTGGGGGTTTCCCCTTAAAATGACGGAACAGCCCTGGTTGCAGTGGGTTGTACTGCCCATCCTGGAGCCGCCCCCCGAAGATGCCCCTGGCCCGCCTCAAAGATCCTCGCCCCGCCCTCCCCCGGGGCATAAACCCGATTCCCCTGTCCGGATCAAGGGCTAGCCCGGAATTCGGACGGCTTGATCATAGAGCCGTTGAATCGAGGGATCCTTGTCAAGGGGTCCCGGGATCGGCTAACCCTTTGCCCCGCTCGTTCCGAAACCATGGCGGAAGGTGATCCGTCCGACAATCCGACGCCTGCAACAGCGAGGAAGAACGATTCCATGACAACGCGGCTCGTCATCGTCGAGTCCCCGACCAAGGCCCGGACGCTGAAACGGTTCCTCGGCAGAGGATTCCTCGTGGAATCGAGCGTCGGCCACGTCCGCGACCTCCCGGCCAGCGCAGCCGAGATACCCGAGAAGTACAAGAAAGAGAAATGGTCCCGTCTCGGCGTCAACGTGAAGGCGGACTTCGCTCCCCTCTACATCGTCCAGCCGGACAAGAAGAAGGTCATCCGCTCCCTGAAGGCCAAGCTCAAGGGAGTGGACGAGTTACTGCTGGCCACTGACGAGGACCGCGAGGGAGAGGCCATCAGCTGGCACCTGATCGAGGTGCTGAATCCCAAGGTGCCCATGAAGCGCATGGTGTTCCACGAGATCACCCGCGAGGCCGTCATCGGCGCCCTGGAGCACACCCGGCCCCTGGACACCAACATGGTGGAGGCGTATCGGGCCAGACGCATCCTGGACCGCCTCTACGGCTACGAGGTGTCTCCGGTGCTGTGGCGGAAAGTGGCGCCTCGGCTCTCAGCGGGCCGCGTTCAAAGCGTGGCCATTCGCATCCTCGTGGAGCGGGAGAAGGCCCGTATGCGGTTCAAGCCGGCGAGGTTCTGGGACCTGACCGCGACGTTCCGCACGGTGGGGGGCGAGGACTTTCCCGCCAGGATGGTGAGCCTCGGGGGCCAGCGCCTGGCCGGGAGCAAGGACTTCGATCCGGACACGGGCACCCTCCACCGTAGAAACGGGATTCACCTGGAGGAGGACGACGCTCGAGAACTCGCGACACGCCTGGAGAGCGCCGCGTTCGAGGTCCTTTCCACCCAGAAAAAACCCTTCACCCAGACGCCGGCCGCACCCTTCACCACCTCCACGATGCAGCAGGAGGGCGGTCGCAAGCTGGGCTTCGACGCTCGCCGCACCATGCGCGCGGCCCAGCGCCTGTACGAGCTGGGATACATCACCTATATGCGCACCGACTCGGTGGCCCTGTCCCCCCAGGCCCTCCGGTCCACGCGCCGCGCCGTGGAGGACCTCTACGGCAGGGAATACCTCCCCGACGCGCCGCGCACCTACCGGAACAAGGTAAAAAACGCCCAGGAGGCCCACGAGGCCATCCGGCCGGCCGGGGAGGCTTTCCCCAAGCCGGCGGAGATCCGCTCCAAGGTGAGTGCCGACGAGGTGAAGCTCTACGAGCTGATCTGGAAGCGCACCATGGCCTCGCAGATGAAGGCCGCCCGGGGCTGGCGCATGACCGTCCAGGTCCAGGCCGAGGACGCCGGCCGCGAGGTCGTGTTCCAGGCCCGGGGCAAGACCATCGACTTCCCCGGTTTCCTGCGAGCCTACGTGGAGGGATCGGACGATCCCCGGGCCACCCTGGCCGACCAGGAAGTGTTGCTGCCGCCCGTGAAGGAGGGAGACGGCGTCACGCCCGAACGTCTCGAGGCCGAGGAGCACGTGACCCAGCCGCCGCCGCGCCTCACCGAGGCGTCGCTGGTGAAGACCCTGGAGGAGTCGGGCATCGGCCGGCCCAGCACCTTCTCCACCATCATCCAGACCATCCTGAAGCGGGACTACACCTTCAAGAAGGGCCCCTCCCTGGTGCCCACATTCACGGCCTTCGCCGTGGTGAAGCTCATGACCGAGCACCTGGAGCACCTCGTCGACATGGACTTCACCGCTCACATGGAGGACCGCCTCGACTCCATCTCCCGCGGCGAGCAGGACGCGCTGCCGTATCTGAAGGAGTTCTACTTCGGCAACGGCACCACCGGGCTGCAGCCGCTCCTGGAGAACCTGACCGAGAAGATCGACGCCCAGTCCGTGTGCTCCATCCCCCTGCCCTTCCCCGTGGACGACCAGGAGGTGGTGGTGCGCGTGGGCCGCTACGGCCCGTTTCTCAAGGCCGGGGACGTCCGGGCGCCGCTGCCCGACAACACGTGTCCGGACGAGCTCACCCTGGACCGAGTCCGCGAGATCCTGGAGGACCAGAAGGCCGGTCCACAGAGCATGGGCGTCCATCCCCAGAGCGGCCTGCCGGTCTATCTCAAGAAGGGCCGCTACGGCCCCTACGTCCAGCTCGGTGATGCGGAGCCCGGCAGCAAGGAGAAACCGAAGATGGTGTCGCTCCTGCCGAGCATGAATCCCGAAACCCTCACCTTCATGGAGGCCATGGACCTGCTGAGTCTGCCCCGGACCCTGGGCGCAGACGACAGCGGCGTCGAGGTGCTGGCGCATCTGGGCCGGTACGGCCCCTACATCAAGCGGGGCACGGACACCCGGAGCCTCGAGGACGGAGACAACGTCCTCACCGTGGACCTGGACCGCGCCCTGGTGCTCCTGGCCCAGGAGAAACGCCGCGGCCGCAGCGCCGCCTCCACCCTCAAGGTTTTCGAAAAAGTGGAGGCCCTGGACGGGGTGGACCTCCAGCTGAAGAAGGGGCGCTACGGCCCGTACGTCACCGACGGCGAGGTGAACGCCACCCTGCCGAGGGACATCGAGGACCCACTCTCTCTGGCCGAGGACCGCGCCGTGCAGCTCATCCTGGACAAGCGCGCCCGCGGCACCACCCGGAAGAAGAAGAAAAAGGCCGCCAAGAAGAAAGCCGGGACACAGAAGACCACCAAGAAAAAGACCACGAAGAAAAAGACCGGAAAGAAGGCCGCCAAGAAGAAGGCCGTGAAGAAGATCCGCGTGAAGAGGATGAGCGGCTGAACGGTCTCCCGTAGCGGCGATACCCAACGGGGCATACCTCCTTCAGAATCGTTTCTGTTGCCCAAAAAATCGTATTTTGGTTCGCCGAGCCCTGCTCTTGCCGTAGAATACCCGCCCTGCAGAAAATCGGTACCAGCACGAGGAGAGTGATGAAAGCCTTTGATACACCCCGGGAGATCCTGGATTCCACCCGCATGGTGGACCGGTTTCTGGAATACGTCCGCATCGATACCCAGTCGAACGAGAAGAACGAGTCCTGCCCCAGCACCGAGAACCAGCGCGTCCTGGCCGAGCGCCTGGCCGGAGAGCTGAAGGACCTCGGGCTCAAGGACGCCGCCGTGGACGAGAACGGCTACTGCACGGCCACGCTGGAGGGAAACCGGGCGGGGGTCCTGGGGCTCTGCGCCCACCTGGACACGGCGCCGGCTTTCTCGGGCAAGGACGTGAAGCCGCGCCTGCACGAGAACTACGGCGGCGGACCCATCCGCCTCGAGAACGAAGTGGTCATCGACCCGGAGGAGAATCCGGAGCTGAGCCAGTGCGTAGGCGACACGGTCATCACGGCGGACGGCACCACGCTGCTGGGTGCCGACGACAAGGCCGGCATCGCCTGCATCATGGCCGCCATGGAGATACTCGGAAAGAATCCCGACATCCCCCGCCCCACCCTCCGGATCTGCTTCAGCCCGGACGAGGAGATCGGCCGCGGCGGGGACAAGTTTCCGCTGGAGGCCTTCGGCGCGTCCGTGGCCTTCACCCTGGACGGAGGATTTCCGGGCGAGGTCAACGTGGAGACCTTCTCGGCCGACAAGGCCATCGTCACCTTCACGGGTGTGTCCGTGCATCCCGGGTATGCAAAGGGCAAGCTGGTGAACGCCCTCGTCTACATGGGCAAGTTCCTCGCCCGGCTGCCGCACCTGGAGAGTCCCGAGGCCACCGAAGGCCGGGACGGTTTCTTCATGGTGACGGAAGCCGGGGGGGACGCGTCGAAGTGCACGGCCAACCTGATCCTGCGCGCCTTCGACGAGGAAACCCTGAAAAAGCGGGGTGAGCGCGTCAAGGTCATGGCCGAGGCCCTCATGGCCGAGGCGCCGGACCTCAAGGTGGAGGTGGAGATCAAGGAACAGTACCGTAACATGTTCGACACCCTCTCGAAGCAACCCGAGATCCTTGAAAAGCTCGAAAAGGCGGCGCGCCTGGCCGGCGTGGATCCGGACCTGAAGCCCATCCGGGGCGGCACGGACGGCTCCCGCCTCACGGCCATGGGCATGCCCACGCCCAACGTCTTCACGGGTGGGGTCAACTTCCACGGCCCCACCGAGTGGATCTCCACCCGGGCCATGGCGCTGTCCGCGTGCACGATCCTGAACCTGTGTCAGGTCTTTGCGGGCGAGGGGTGAACCGCGAACGATTGATGAACCCGTAGTACTTCAGGCCCCCCTGAGTGCAAAGGAGACCGAGGATTCATGGAACCGACCTCAACCAAGTCCAAGTTGCTGCCGGAAAACGCGTACAGACCCCTGAAGGAGGGTGAGGACTACCGGCCGGTGGTACCGCCGGACCAGTCGCCCCCGGAGACCACTCTCCGGGCCGTCCTCATGGGGTGCATCGGCGTGGTGGTGTTCACCTTTGCCGCGGCCTACATCGGCCTCAAGGCGGGCAACGTCATCGAGACGGCCATCCCCATCGCCATCCTGGCTGTGTTCTTCGGCAAGATGTTTGCGCGCAACAGCACCCTGCTGGAGAACGTCATCGTCCAGTCCATCGGCGCGGCCTCGGGCGTGGTGGTGGCGGGTGCGGTGTTCACCATCCCGGCCCTCTACATCCTGGGCCTGAATGTGAACTTCTTCCACATCTTCCTCTCGTGCACCATCGGCGGCTTTCTCGGGGTGCTGCTCATCATCCCGCTCCGAAAATACTTCTGTAAGGACGAGCACGGCAACCTGCCCTTCCCCGAGGCCACGGCAACCACCGAGATCCTGGCCCAGGGCGAGTCGGGCGGCGGCGGAGGCAAGACCCTGCTCATCGCCTTCGGTCTCGGCCTGGCCTACGACTTCTGCATCGAGGTGTTCCACTTCTGGAGCGCCAAGCTGGAGACCACCAAGGTGCTGCTCGGGGATCTCGGCACAACACTGTATACCAAGTACCGCATGATGCTGGAGATCGAGGCCACGGCCACCCTGTTCGGCCTGGGCTACATCATCGGCGTCAAGTACGCGGCGGTGATCTGTGCTGGTTCGGTGCTGGCGAACCTGGTGCTGGTGCCGGTGATCTTCACCATGGGGTCCGGGGTGGAAGGCATCCAGTTCCCCGGAGAAAAGGCCATCAGCGATTGCACTGCCGCCGAGGTCTTCAAGTGGTACGTCCGGCCCATTGGTATCGGCGCCATTGCCATGGCCGGCCTCATCAGCATCATCAAGATGAGCAAGATCATCGTGGGCAGCCTGTCCCTGGGCTTCAAGGGCCTCTTCAGCTCGGGCCGGGGGGCGGGTGGCGAGGCGCGGCGCACCGAACTGGAAATCTCGCCCCGGAACGTGCTGCTCCTGGAGCTCCTCTTCCTGGTGGGCATGCTGGGCATCTTCTACTACATCTCCGACGGAGACATCACCGTGGCCCTCATCGGCACGGCCGTCACAGCGGCACTGGCGTTCCTGTTCACGCCGGTGGCGGCCCGGGCCATCGCCATCGTGGGAGTGAACCCGGTGTCGGGCATGACCATGATCACACTGATCATTGCCTGCACCATCCTGGCGAAGACGGGCCTGACCGGCCCCGCGGGCCAGACCGCGGTGCTCATCATCGGCTGCGCCATCTGTACCGCGCTCTCCACCTCGGGGGCCTTCATTTCCGATCTCAAGACCGGCTACTGGCTCGGGGCCACGCCGCGGCGCCAGATGCGCTGGAAGTTCCTGGGCATCGTGGTGGCGGCGCTGTGTGTAGGCGTGGTCATCGAGGTCCTGGCCCGGGGCTACGGCTTTGTGACCACCGAGGCCACGCCCAATCCCCTGCCGGCCCCCCAGGGCAACCTCATGAAGTCCATCGTGGAGGCCACCCTGGTGCCCGACGCCCAGAGCCCGTGGCTCTTCTACGGTATGGGGGCGTGTATCACCCTCATGCTGGAGATGCTGGCCGTCCCGGCCCTGGCGTTTGCACTCGGCATCTACTTACCCATCTACATCAACCTGCCCATCCTGGTGGGGGGTGCGGCGGCGTGGCTGCTCCAGCGCATGGCCAGGACCGACCGCGAGAAGAGCGCCCGGAAGAACAACGGCATCCTGGTGGCCTCGGGCCTGGTGGCGGGGGCAGCCATTGCCGGGGTGCTGAGCGCGCTCATCAAGACCCTGGACAATGAGGCTCTGGACGGCGCCATCGACGGCGCCCTCAACTTCTCTGAGAGACTCTACGGTGCCCACTTCGAAGAGACCGGCATGGTGGTGGGCCTCATCATGCTAGTGGCCCTGGCCGTGGTGTGCCACAGGGTCGCGACCGGCGCGGCCCGGGATCAGATGAAGTCCGAGGACGAGGCCGGGAACGAGTCGTGATTTCATGAGCTGAAAATGAGCGGGAACCTGCTCAAATACCATTCATGAAACACTTCATGGCGGGAAAATGAGCGCAGTTGCGCTCATTTTCCCGCCATGAAATCGGGTCGGAGTAGGCGCCAGTTCTTTCCAG
Source organism: uncultured Planctomycetota bacterium (assembly GCA_964485695.1). Lineage (GTDB taxonomy): Bacteria > Planctomycetota > JAFGQW01 > JAFGQW01 > JAFGQW01 > CAZAKZ01. The sequence goes on from CAZAKZ010000180.1 coordinate 6,740, forward strand.
ACCGTGAAGGTACTCCAGCCTCTTGACAATTCCCTCGGATGGGGGACATTGGGAGCAGGGGGATCAATCCATTGACACGCCCCCACCGTCCAGCTTCAGGACCCCAGCGCTGGAAAAACACGTGTTCGGAAGGAGAACTCACCCCCATGAGATCCAAGACATACCTGACCGCCCTGTTGCTGCTGGCCCTGGCCGGAGGCGCCTGGGCCCAGAACCACGCCGAGGAATTCGTGCTCAGTGAGTCGAGGCTCCAGCTTCTGAAGGGCACCACCGGCACCTTCACCACCTTGTACGACAATCCGGGCTACGCCTACGCCGGGATCAACGATGTGGACAACCGGCACATCGTCTTCGGTGACAACTCGCTCGACGGCTGGTTCAGGCTGGATCCGGCCACCCGGCAGATCACCACCATCGTGGTAGATGCCACCACGTTCGCCACTCCCGGCGAGATCACCATCGACCACAAGGGCGATTACATCGTGACATCCAGGAATGCATCCAATGTCGCAGGCCTCTACCGCATCCGCGGTGTGACCGTAACCACCATTGCCCTGGCCTCGACCATGGGCATCACGGGCTACTTCACCAGCGGAATGGTCCGGGATGTGGATGACGGCAACTTCGTGATCCAGGTCTACTTTCGCACGACCAGCCCCATGATATCCGTGGCTCCGGACGGCACCTTCACCACCATCATCGCCACCACCTCCAGCATCGGCGCCCCCATGCGCGAATTCGCCCAGGACATCCGTACCAGCGACTTCCACGTCGGGTGCCTCGACACCATCAACCTCCAGGGCATCCTGGTCAAGGTGGCCAAGATCGGCACATCCACCATCGTGGCCTCGAGCAAGGATCGCTATGCCTATACCGCCGTCGCCGCGGACCGCTGCAGCGCCTTGGCGCCGCGTCTGGCCCACCCCTTCTACAACCCTCTGTCCAAGTACAGCGCTCTCTACTACACGGACCTGAGGACCTACTCCATCACCACCTTTGCCGTGACCGGAAACACCGTCCTCCCCCACGACGTCACCTTCTACCGCAGCCGGAACATCCAGTCCGTATCCACCACCCCGGGTGTCTACACCCTGAACTTCAGCTTTCCCGGCTTCGGAGGCAAGGCCTATGCGGCCGGCCTCTCCCTGTCGGGCGTCCGGCCGGGAGTGATGCTCAAAGACTTCAGGACGATATTCCTGAATCCCGACGCCCTGACGTCCCTGACGCTGAACAACGCATTGCCCAGTATCTTCAGCTATGGTCCCGGGATCCTGGACGCAGGCGGCGAAGCAAAGGGCTTCCTCGACGTGAGATTCCTGCCGACGCTGGGTTTCACGGTGCACCTGTTGGCGGTGGTGCTGGACCCGCAATCCACCAGCAATATTGCGGTGATCTCCGATCCCTGGGTGATGCCGTTATAGCCTGAACGGCAAGACCACCGGCCACGGCCGGGGGGCGTGTGGACGCAGCTTCGCCTTCAACAACCGGAGCTACTTGCCCTTCCCTTCGCCCTGTTTCGCCTGCTCCTTCATATCCTTCCACTCGGCCTTGAGCGCCTCCATCCGGCGCCGCAACTCCTCCTCCTTGGCCCGGAGACCGTTCCGGAGCTGTTCGGTGACGGCGGACTTCACGGCCCGGTAGCGGAGGCGCAGCATGAGGCGCTTCACGTGCTCGGTCTGCTTGGCGTCGAGGAAGGCCCGAAGCTTGGGTTCGGCCTTCTCCACCATGTGCTTGATCTCGTCGTTGAGATCCCTGTACGCCTCCTTGTCCTTGAGGGCGCCGGCGTCGCGGAGCTCCTGCCAGAGGGCATCCATCTCCTTGAAATGTCGCCGGAGAATGGGATCGAGCCTGGCGATCTGGTCGAAGGTCAGATTGATGTCCCTGGCGATGCGGTCGATGTCGTAGTGAGGGCGATTCCTCAGCGCCGCCATGTAGTTCTTGCGCACCGTGGTGTCCATCTTCCCGGAACGGCGCCAGCCGAACAGCTTGACATGGCCGAGGGTTCGAGTGATGAACGCTTTCACGTTCGTGTCCTGGGTGCTATTCCTGGCGGCTTCGAGGGCGGGGATGGTCTGCCTTCCCAGGTTCCGCAGCGCCTCCCGCACGGTGTACCGCACCCGCGGATTCGTGCTCGACAGGTGCTTGCACAGCTGGTGGATGAACGGCTGCGCGCTCTCGATCTTCGGCGGCGGCGGATCGCTCTGCGCGGCAATGCCGGCGATTTCACCAAGGAGGAACGTGGACAGGAGGAGGAAGGGTATGGATCGCATCGGGGCCTCCTTTCGCGCGATTCCGACCCAGTGGAGAATCTACCGCGGTGCTCCACCGGACGCAAGTGGGCCGCACGGAGAAGCCGGGATTCACCTGCCCTGGAGCACCCGGGCCCGCTCGAAGGCCCTGCGGGCTGCACGATCCCGGCCCTGCTTCAGGTAAATTTCGCCCAGGAGGAGGTAGATGTCGGCGTTGGCCCGGTTCCGCTCGACCGCCTCCTGGAGGAGCCGGCAGGCCTCGGTGGCGCCGCCGCTCCTGTCGAGGTAGAAGGCCAGGGTGTAGACGTACTTCCCGTTTCCGGGGCGAAGCGCGCACGCCCTGCGCAGAAAACGGAGGGCCTCGGGCAAGCGGTCCTTCGCGAGCAGGACGCCGAGATTGAAGGCCGCTCCGGCCAGGTCCGGATCGCTCTCCAGAGCCTTGCGCAGGGCCGCCTCGGCCTCCGGCGCCATCCCCTGCTCCGCCAGCAGCAGGCCCAGGTTGAAGTTCGCAGCGGCATCGTCCGGCTGGAGGGAGAGGGCCCGCTGCAGCTTCGCCGCCGCCGGGCCCGTCTCGCCGAGGCGGGCGTGGGCCATGGCGGCGTTCACCAGGGGCAGCACCGTGTCGGGCCGGAGCCTGGCGGCCACGTCGTATTCCTTCAGGGCCCGACGGAGTTCGCCGCGGTCGGTGAGATATACAGCCTCACATAATTATCGGGACATAGTAGTCGTGATGTGATATGCTT
>CAZAKZ010000181.1:0-9723 GCA_964485695.1 uncultured Planctomycetota bacterium
AGACAATGTGTTACGCAAAATAAGTTAACAAAAAATGAGGGGATCCCTCAGCCCGGGCATAGCAAGGACGAACAGATATGAAAGTACTGAACAAAACCCCCCTCAATGACGAGGCGCGTCCCGCCAGAGACCGGAAAGGCCAGCGTGGTTTCTCGCTCCTGGACGTGGCCATAACCGTTTCGGTCGTCGCCATCGGCCTGCTGGCCCAGGCCTCTCTCACCATCTCCTCGTACTCGCAGACGGCCCTGAACAAGGAGCGCAGACTGGCCATGCAAGGCGTGCGCAGCCAGCTCGAGGTCATCAAGGGGATGGAGCTGGCAAACGTATTCGCAGCGTTCGACGAGTCCACCGACAACGATCCGGCGGACGCTCCGGGACCTCATTTCGACATCAAGGGCCTTCGCCCGATTCCCGGCGACGCCGACGGACATGTCGGGCGCGTGGTCTTACCGGTGGGGGATCCGCCCGAGTCTTCGGAATCGAGCGATCCGGTGCTCCGGGAAGACGTATCCGACACCTTGATGGGCATGCCCTACGACCTGGACGGGGACGGGATCATCGACAGCCTGCCCAAGAACGGGACCTGCATCCACCTCCCCGTGACCATCGAGGTCGAGTGGACAGGCAAGATCGGCAGGCAAATCCTGCAATTAACAACCTGGCTCACACCGCGGGAGTAAAACAGAATGACAAGAAAACAGAGTGAATGCGGAAGCGCGATTGTGGAAATCGCTATTTCGGCGGCGGTGATCTCCACCGTCCTTCTTTCGGGCGTCGTGTTCTTCGGGACCACGATGGACGTCCAGAATGAACTCCTTTCCAGGGACCTCCTGGAGGAGAAGGTGAGGATGACGACCCAGCGGGTCGTCCACATTCTGCGGGAAGCCCGGCTGGACACGCTCTCGGAAGTCCCGGAATCGCCGGATACCTCGACCTCGATCGTATTTCAGCGCGTAAAGGAGAACACGCTGTCGACGAATCTCGATGAATACATCAATACACGGACCAAATTGGCAAGTGAAAGTCCGTACGCGGAAACATACGTCACCTCCAGACTGGAGCTTGAGGACGGGGAGGAGCGGATCGCTTTGACCGACAGCAAGCTGGCGGTCGAAACGAACGACAAGGCTGATACCCTGGAAAAGAACATCTCCCGGGTCACCTTCAGCAAGAAGGGCAGGAAAGTGCTCGTCACGATACACGCTGAAGGCAAGGGGCCGGACGGAGAAAAGATCAAGATAAAGAGGAGCACCCATGTCACGCTGGAGAACTAGCTTGCAATACAGGACAATGGCTGACGAGACGGGCGTCCAGAGGTTCGAGGAAAACCACAACCGGGCGGGATTGACCTTTGTGCCGGCCCTCGCGATGATCGTGGTTCTTCTCGCCGTGGGATCTTCCACCATCATAACCACGATGAAGCACATGGACCGTGTGGTTCTGAACGAGCGCTTGATCCAGGCGCTGGCAATCGCCGAAAAGGGCGTTGCTCTGTCCATGTACGAGCTGGAGCGGGATGCGGATCTGGACCAGAGTTCCGGCGTCGGCAACGTGGCGGGAGACTTCGCCAACGGGCAGTACGTGTGTACGAGTACGGCTCTGCCGGAGGACCGGTATCGGCTCCAGAGTCGCGGTACTTTCAAAGGGCTCAAGCGGGAGATCACGGTGATCGTCACCGGGCCCTCGGAAAGCTGGGCAAGCAGATGGATCTTGGGAAAAGGAGGCCTCCAGGTTTCCGGTAATCTCAACGTGGACAGCTATGACTCCTCAGAGGGCACGTACGAATCCCAGGCCGTGAACTCCGACGGTGGGGGCAGCGGGGGCAATGGCAACGGTAATGGCAAGGGAAACGGCAATGGCAATGGAAACTCACCGGACGTCTATGCAAACAGCAACGCGAAGCTGGCGTCCAACGGATCTATCAGTGCCGGACCGAATGCCGATATCCGCGGGGATCTTCAGCCGGGGCCCGACGGCACCATCACCCTCCACCAAAATACCTTCGTCTCCGGCAAGACGGATCCCCTTTCTCAGACTCTCAACGTTCCCGATCCGCCCCTGGCGGAGTTCCAGAAAGCGTACAATGACAACAAGAACGGCACCTGGAAGGTCAAGGGCAAGGTCAAATACAACCAGACGGACCGGTCTCTTGCACTCAATGCAAATTCGACCCTGGAGCTGAATCCCGGGGATTACTTCTTCTCATCCCTTACCATCAACGGTAATGCCAACATCGTCACGACGGGCAAGACGAGGATCTTCGTCGTGGGTGACATCAAGATCACGGGCGGGGCCGTGACGAACCGGAACGCTCGCCCCATGAACTTCGAGCTCATCGCTCACCCCTACAATGTTTTTGAGGGCTGCCCGCCAACCGAAAATCCGAGTATCAAGATCGCAGGCGGATCCGCGGTCAGCCTCGTGATGTATGCACCCGCGTACTCCGTGAAGGTCACCGGTCAGGGAAAAGTGAAGGGGGCGATCGTCGGAAACGACGTCGAGTTGAACACCTCGGATTTCCACTTCGACGAGTCCCTGCTCGAAGAAACCGGCCTCACGGCGATGGATCCGAACCGCCTCCGGAAGTACTTGCGCCTGGCATGGATCGAAAGGAATCCCAAGGTTTATTGACGGACGAGTTGATTCAGGACTTTTTTGACACTGTAACAGCCTGTGGGAACACAGGCTGTTGCTCATTTTCGTGGCCTCCACGTGAGGCCCTGGAGACGATCGGGCCTCGAGGATCTGCGTTAACCCACCGTTCACCTTTGTCTCTTTTTCCCATCCGCGGCGCTGTGCAGCACGGGAAGGTCGAAGATCCCCGATGCTTCCACATCCTCGAGGGTTCGGGTTTGGTCCAGCATCTCGAACCTGCTGCCGCTTTCTGGATCCACGAGGTCGATCTGGCCGCCCAGGGCAGCGGCTTCGGCCTTCTTCACCTGGCTGATCTCGTCCAGATCGTTGAATTCGGAGTCCGAGAGGATGCGCGGAGTCAGGAACAGGAACAGGGTGTTCTTGTTGTGGATCTTCTCCGTCGACCGGAACAGGGCGCCGAGAAGTGGAATATCTCCCAGGATCGGAACCTGATTGGTGGCGTCGATCTGTTCATCCAGGGTCAGGCCGCCGATGACCACCGTGGCTCCGTCGGGCACGGTGACGGACGTGATGATGGTCCGGCCGGTCTTGGGCGGCGGGATGCCCGGGCTGCCGCCCGCCCCGAACACCTCGACGATGAAGGTGATGTCCAGGCGCAGGTAGTCCTCGGAGGAGATGTGCGGGCTGATGGTCAGCTCGATGGGGGCGTTCTCGAACGCCTTGAACGACTGGGTGCTCACCTGGCCCGGGGCGCCCTGGTTCAGCTGGGTGTAGGGGATCGACCGCATCACCCGGATGGTGGCCGATTCGTTGTCGTTGGTCAGCAGGCTTGGCATGCTCAGGAGATTGGTGTTGTCCTTGGACTGAAAAGCCTGGACCAGGATCGGGAAGAGAAAGCCGTCGCCGTTGAAGATCCCGCCTACGAAGCCCGGGCTCCCCACATTCGGAATCCGGGTCAGGCCCGTTTCCGTCAAGCCGACTGAACTGAGGCCCATATTCGTGAAGCCGAACGGGCGCGTGGTGTCCTCGAGGTTTTTCTTTGCGTCAAAGGCTCCGACCTCGACGCCGAGGTCCAGGGTATCGGTGTGTCGCAACTCGAGGATGGCCGCCTCCACCAGCACCTGGGGCTTCCGGATGTCCAGCTTCTTGACGATCTCGACGACTTCCTCGATTCTCGACCGCGGGCCTCGGATCAGCAGGGCGTTGGAACCCGGATCGGGGACGATGATCAGCCTCTCATCGCCGGACCGGGTGGAAAGGGAGGCCTGGCCCGGGCCGCTTCCTCTCCTCGAGGTGCTCCTTCCCGTGTCATTCATGATTTCCTTCAGGGTGTCGGCGATATCCCCCGCAACCGTGTTTCTGAGCGAGTAGACCAGGACGTCGCCGGTCGTCACCGGCGCCCCCACGTCGAGCTTGGACACGAGGGCCCGGATCTTCTCGTGGTCCGATTTCGTGGCGTAGACCACGAGGTTCCCCGCCCGGTCGCTGGGTATGATGTGGGCCCGCGGCGGGATCCGGTCCACCCTCTGGGCGTACCGGGGATCCTTCTGCAGCTGTTCGTGGTCCTCCTGGAGGATCTCAGCCAGGATGGCCTCCATTTCACCTGGGCTCAGGTGCTCGAGGGGGATGCTCTCCATCGACCGCTCGAACCGATCCCCCTGTCTGTCCATCTCCCGGATCAGCCGGGCTATGTTGTAGGCGTCGGGTCCGAAGTCGATGATGACGATGGCATTTTCGCTGGATAATGGAAACAGGCCGTGTCCGGGCACCTCCATGCTCGATCGGACCAGGGGCTGGATCTGGCTCTGGATCTTGAACACGTTCACGTGCTCGAGGTGGATCGTGGTCATGATGGGGATGTAGGTATCCTTGTAGTCTTCCAGGTCCTCGACGTTCACGTAGGTCTTGCGCGCCCGTGTGAAGGCCGCACTCTTGATCGGTGCGATGAGGATGAACCGGGACCGCGGAGGGCCCATGGGGATCAGCGCCAGGTCGTGGACGCGGAGGTGGGTCCTGACGTAATCCAGCAATTCATCATCGGGAACGGTCATCTCTTCGGTGAGGGTCACGGTCCGGGTCTCGTCCTTGGTGATCTGCGTCGCTTCCGGAGACCAGGCGAAGGGTTTGCCCAGGGCCAGGCTCGCCCAGTGGATGAATTTTTTCAGCGAAAGGCCGCTGCGGTCGGTGGAAAACGGATGAACCCTGGAGTTCACGGCCGGCGCCGCTGCGTTGACCTCGGTCCGGGCATACATTTTTTCGCTCTGGCTCGATGCGCCGTGGACCGTCGCCAGCAGGACGACCAGGGAGCGGGCTAAGAATCCTGACGGCCTATTGTGACGCTGCAACGTAGGCATGGCTGCAACCTCCCTGTCGATGCAAGAGATGGGATTCACGGCGGTAGGATATCGAAGGACTACCCGTTCATGTCAGGCACCACGATACTACCGTACCGTGCATTCCCGATGGGGGCATGTTTCATGTCGTGTTAGACCGAGATGTGCGGAGAATATTCCCCGGGGCTCGTCAGACTTTCGGATCGTCCTCCACGTCAGGCCCCTTCCACCCGGATCGTGCTGAAATCCGTGGTGGTGTTGCTCAGGAAGTAGCCGTAGTAGTTGATCTCGTTCCAGGACGCCTTCAGGGACCCCTCGAGGGTGGTGCCGTCCACCTCGAGGGTGACGGTCCTCCGCTGCAAATCGACATGGACCGCCACGTCGAAGGTCTTTTGCTTGTCGAACTTCACCCGCTTGCGCAGGACATCCTCCTCCCGGCCGCCGAAGCGTCCGTGCAGGAGGACGTATTGGCTGGAAGCGATGTAGACACCCGCCTTTACCAGGGTATCCGGCGACGCGTCGGGGCCGAAGGCGATGAGTCCGTTACGCCTCCTTCCCCGTTTCCCGGATTTCAGCCGGCACCGGAAGGTGACGCGTTTCCTGCAGGGCTTTGTCGTCTTCTTCAGGGCAATGCCGGTGTGTTTCGAGGTCAGGGCGTATCCGAGGGGAGATCGCTCGATATCCACGGAGTAGGCCGCGGCAAAGTCGGGGTGGGAGACGATGCCCGTGTCCAGGGTGTCGTCCCCGAGCGCCCGGCGCTTCTCCTCCAGTTCGGCCTTCAGGCTCTTCAGGACATCAGCGTAGGCCGGGTCGGCGTAGACGTTGTTCAGTTCGTCGGGGTCCTTTTCCAGATCGAAGAGCTCCCACTCATCCCCCCAGTAGTAGTATCGGATGAGCTTGTACCGCATCGTGCGCAGGCCGTAGTGGCGGCGGACGCTGTGCACGGCGGGGTACTCGTAGTAGTGGTAATACATGGATTTCCGCCAGTCCTCCGGGGTCCTCTCCTCCAGGACGGGCTTCAAGCTGCGGCCCTGCATGTCGGCGGGGACCGCCACGCCGGCCAGGGCCAGGAAGGTGGGTCCGAAATCCACGTTCAGCACCATCTCGTCCTTCACGGTTCCCGGGCGAACCGTACCGGGATACCGGAGCAGCAGGGGCATGCGCAGGGAGTGCTCGTACATGAACCGCTTGTCGTACCAGCCGTGGTCGCCCAGGAAGAAGCCCTGGTCCGAGGTGTAGACCACCACGGTATCCTCCTCGAGGCCCGCCTCTTTCAGGTAGTCCAGGAGCCGGCCCGTGTTGTCGTCCACCGAGGCGACACACCGCAGGTAGTCCTTGATGTAGCGCTGATAATACCAGCTCTTTCTGGCTCTTGGCGGCAGGCCATCGGGGGGCGTTCCCTTGACATCCCGCTTTGAGAGGTGCTTTTCGATGGTCATGGTGGTCCGGGACGCGGGGGAGGCCCGGTTACTGTAGTCGTCGTCGAAGGTATCGGGCTCGGGGATATGGACGTTGTCATAGAGTCGGGCGTGTTTCTCGTCGGGCTCCCAGCGCCGGTGGGGCGCCTTGTGATGCACCATGAGGCAGAAGGGCCGATCCCTGTCTCGGATTGTCTCCAGGAACTGAATGGCCCTGTCGGTGATGAGGTCCGTGGTGTAGCCCTCGAGTTTCTTCTTCTCTCCCATCTCGATCATGTCTGGGTTGTGGTACCGGCCCTGGCCGGGCAGCACGTTCCAGTAGTCGAAGCCCGTTGGAGAGCTCTTCAGGTGCCACTTTCCGACCATGGCCGTCTGGTAGCCGGCTTTCCGGAGGAGTTTGGGGAAGGTCTGCTGGCTTCCGTCGAAGGTCTCCCGGTTGGTCATCTGGCCGTTCAGATGGGAGTACTTCCCCGTGAGGATGCAGGCGCGGCTGGGTGCGCAGATGGAATTGGTGACGAAGCAGTTCTGGAACAGGGCGCCCTCCCGGGCGAGGCGGTCCAGGTTGGGGGTGCTGTTGATGCGGCTGCCGTAGCAGCTCAGGGCGTGAGCGGCATGGTCGTCGCTCATGATGAAGAGGATGTTGGGTCGCCTCACCCCGTGCGGAGCGTCCATCGCCGGCTTGACGCTGGTTCGGAGGCAGCCGGTGAGGCCGACCAGGGCCGCTCCCCGAGCGGCCTGATTCAGGAAATCTCTTCGACTCAGGTTCTTCATGGGCCCTCCTCGTTGAGCATGTGTCCAGGAGGGAATTATAGCGAAAAACGTCCCGATGTCGTGCTACTGCAGCGTGAATCCCACCGTGTTGCTCAACGTGCCAAATCCCGTGGGCGTGGAAGCGTCCAGCACCGCAAAGGCCGCGAAGAGCCTGAGACCGGTGCCGGAGGGAAAGTAGGTGGGCAGAGTGAGTCGAGCCGAGGCGTTTCCGTTTCCGTCCAGATTGGCGATGTTGCTGCCGCCGCCAAGGAATGGGGCGAGGTTGCCCAGGAGGACGTTGAAGGCCAGGAAGTCGAAGTGGAGGTCGATGCGCCGGCCGTCTGAGAGCTGGACGGGCGGGTGGGAAGCCCTGGAAAGGGTGAGGATGAAGACCTTTCCGCGGTCCGCCGGCCTGCGGGTGGAGAGGTGGAAGTGGAAGGTGGAACCGGGTGCGGCCTTTCCCGACGTGCTGAGCGAGCGTTCGCCATGGATCAGAATCGAGGTCGGAGCCGCGCCGAGCACGGGCAGGGTGAATGTCTTCAGGAACACGCCACCGGCCGTCACCTCGTGGAGGCGGCCGGTGGAGGAGATGCGGCCGCCGGCCAGCCACCAGGTTCCCCTCCGGGTCCGGGCGTGGGCGTTCAGAGCATGGCTGGAAATGGGCGCGATGAGGGACGTGACCTTGCTGGAGACTGGATCCAGGCGTACGAATTCCGCCGGATCCAGGTTGAGGAAATCGGTCACGGTGTAGGTGCTGGTGGAGAGATCCCATTCGATGGAGGATATGTCGCTGATGGTCTTGTCGAGGGTTGCAACGAGGGTGCCGCTCCGGTCCACCTCCACGACGCGGGGACCGGTTCGGGCGAAGAGGGCGACAGCGTACCGGCCCGTGTCCTGGTTGATGGCGATGCTGTTGACATGGCCGCCGAGGTTGTTGGTCCAGATGGTGGAGAGGACGCTGTTACCGGGATCGAGGCGGTGAAGGCCGTCTTCGCCCGAGGCGGAAATCACCCAGGTGCCATCCGGATCCAGGTCGAGTCCGTTGGGCCGGAGGCGCGTAAAGGTCTTTATCGTGGTGACCACCCCGCCCGGAGTGAGGCGGAGGAACCGATCCGGGACGCCGATCATGGATACGGCAATGTCCTGGCCGGTGCTGGAGGCCGGGGCCCCGCCCCAGGTATCAAGGGCGTTGGGGTAGTCCGGATAGGTGAGGAGCAGGGTGGCCACGAGGACGCCCGTGTCCCTCACCGCGTAGACGCCGGGTGTGTATCCGAGGTCTCCCACGATGAGATCGCCGGGCTGGATCTGGGTCCCTGCGGACACTGCGGCCAGGGCCAGGAAGATGACAGCGAAAAGCCGGAGTATCGAGATCATCCTCTCGCGGATCGTCCCCCTCTTCTTTTTCATGCCTTCGAAGCAGAAGAGCATTATACCCGAAGGAGAGGCCGTTCCGGATCATCCATCGGTTTTTTTGGGCGCCGGGAGAGACCGGTGCACGAAGGTGCCCTTCGCTTCCCAGATCAGGTGGATGGAACCGTCCGGCGATTCCACCACCCGCCCCGGTCCCTTGCCGGTGCCGAAATCCAGGGGCATGGACCAGCCCCGAAAGCCCCGCTTCAGGTAGAAGACGGCGTGGCCGGCATTGAAGGCCGTCATGTAGAGACGGTTCTTGCCCGCGTGGAACATCCAGGGCTCGGATCCCTTATTTACGAGCTCGAAGGGAACGGACCACTGGTGGCCGTCGAAAACACTCTCCTTCACGCCCTGTCGATCTCCCCACGCGGCAACCATCTCATGGGGAGAGACGATCGCGAAAGCGGGGCAGCTGCCGGGCTGGCGAGAGACCGTGACCACGGAGTTGCGCTTTTTCGAGTTTGCGTAGGCAATGCTGGCATTGGCCTTTCTGCCATACCTCCGCTCGAACACCACGTGAACGGTGCCGTCCCGACCCACCACCGGAACTGGACGGGAGGCGCGGCTCTGTGATTTCAGATCCAGGCCTCTGGGCTTCCCCGCCTTGCCCTTGACCGGAAGGTGGACCAGGTAGATCTTACCGGCCCGTTCGAAGATCGCACCGGGGCGCGCAGTGCGAGAGATGCGCTTCTTGTCGGCGATAAACGCCAGGGTAACGTCCTTTCCGGGTCCCCGGGCCACGGCGGGCTGGCGGGCGCCCTTGGGCAGCGGGTACGCGAGACGCTTCCACTCTCCCTTTTCCAGCCCGGCAAAGAGGAACTTCCCGCTTCCACATTCGAGGAGGTGCGGTTTCCCGTTCATCTCGAAGAGGACGATCTGGCAGGGCCGGCCGAGGGGCATTACTTTCTCCGGGCTGCTCCACTTCTTCTCGTGGAACACGGCGGTGTAGATCGCCCCCTTCCGGTCCGCTCCGGAGATCCAGGCCAGGTGCAGCCGGCCGTCGCTGGCCGCCAGGAGCGCGAAGGGGTGGGCAGCTTTTCGGGCCGGGAGCGGGATTCCAGTGCTGTATTCGTACCATCCCTGGGTATATCCTGGCCCGCAGCCGAGGGCCGCAAGGAAGAGAAGGAGTATCGAGGTCCTGCTGAACATGCCTCCTTTATACCCAATGCCGTTAAGCTCCAGGAGGCTGCGGACTGAAGCGCGTCCTGCTCGTT
>CAZAKZ010000182.1:0-9602 GCA_964485695.1 uncultured Planctomycetota bacterium
AGTCCATCGGCGAGCCCGGCACCCAGCTCACCATGCGGACCTTCCACATCGGCGGCACCGCCAGCCGATCGGTGGAGGAATCTGTCATCAAGGCCAAGCGCGGCGGAATCATCAAATTCATCAACCTGCGCGTCGTGAAGAACCAGGAAGGCCAGAGGGTGGTCCTGAACCGCAACGGCGAGATCATCATCGAGGACTCCAAGGGCCGCGAGCTCGACAAGTACGTGGTACCCGTCGGCAGCAACATCCTCGTGGACGAGACCGAGGAGGTGAAGGCGCGGAAGGCTCTCGCACAGTGGGATCCTCACAACATTCCGATCCTGGCCGAGACCAACGGCATAGTGGCCTTCGAGGATATTGTCGAGGGCGAAACCCTGAAGTACGAGCAGGATCCGGGCTCCGAAAAGCGCCGGAAGGTGATCATGGAACACAAGGGCGACCTGCACCCGCAGATCGCCATCAAGGACAAGGAAGGCAAGCCGCTGGCCTGGTATTCGATCCCCGAGAAGGCCCACATCGAGGTGGACGACGGGGTGAAGATCGTGGCCGGGACGCTGCTGGCCAAGACTGCCCGCGCCATCACGGGAACCCAGGACATCACCGGGGGCCTGCCGCGCGTGACCGAGATCTTCGAGGCCCGCAAGCCGCGGGATCCCTCGGTCATCGCGGAAATCGATGGCACCTGCCAGCTGGGCGACAAGCGGCGCGGCAAGCGGACGGTCATCGTGAAGAACGATGAATCCGGCCTCGAGAAGGAACACCTCGTCCCGCACGGAAAGCACCTGCGGGTACACTCCGGTGATACGGTGAAGGCCGGAGAGGCGCTGGTGGGCGGCCCCATGGTTCCCCAGGACATCCTCCGCATCAGCGGCGAGACCGAGCTCCAGAATTACCTGCTGAAAGAGGTCCAGAACGTCTACCGGTCTCAGGGGGTGAGCATCGACGACAAGCACATCGAGGTGATCCTGAACCAGATGCTCAGGAAGGTGAAGATCGAGGACGCGGGCGACACCGAGTTCCTGCCCGGGATCATCGTCGACAAGGTGAGATTCCGCATGGAAAACGAGCGCATCCTGACCGAGGGCGGCAAGCCTGCCAAGGCCGAGCCGGTGCTGCTGGGCATCACCAAGGCCAGCCTGCAATCGGAGAGCTTCATCTCGGCCGCCAGTTTCCAGGAGACCACCAAGGTCCTCACCGAGGCCGCCATCGGCGGCAGGATCGATCGATTGACGGGACTCAAGGAGAACGTCATCCTCGGCCATCTGGTCCCGGCCGGAACGGGCTTCAAGAAGTATTACCGATCGGAGATGGTCAAGCATGTGCCCAAGGAAGAACCGGAAGATCCCCTCGCCGGTGAAGGAAGCCTGGAGGACCCGGCCGCGGCCGAAGGCGACGCGGCCTGACGGTTCGCGAATCAATCGAACGTAACAGCCTGTGGAATCCCGCCGGGTCCGTGAAATTGACCCCGGGGTTGTTTTGGAGAATAACTCATCCTATAGCATTACCCCCGTGGCTGCGGCGGGATCGTCGCCGCGGACGGAAGGTGGAATTGGCCGCACATGAGGCGGCCTCGAATCGGCCCCCGCCTGACAGGCTTCTACCTGACCGGCTTCCGGGGCCCCAACCGTCGGAGTGAACATGCCCACGATCAATCAGCTCGTCCGGAAAGGACGCAAGCAGGTCAAGCGCAGGTCCAAGGCACCTGTGCTGGACGCCTGCCCCCAGAAGCGGGGCGTCTGCTTGCAAGTCAAGACCATGACCCCCAAGAAGCCGAACTCGGCGCTGCGGAAGGTGGCGCGTGTGAGGCTTTCCAACGGCAAGGAAGTCACTGTCTACATCCCCGGGGAAGGCCATAACCTCCAGGAGCACTCCATCGTGCTGGTCCGGGGCGGCCGCGTGAGGGATCTCCCGGGTGTGCGCTACCACGTCATCCGGGGCACCCTGGATGCCAGTGGCGTCGAGGACAGAAGGCAATCACGCAGCAAGTACGGCACCAAGAGGCCGAAGTAAGGGGGGTCCCATGCCACGGAAATATGATTCGCCGGAGAAGTACCTGAAATCGGATCCGAAGTACAACAGCCGGCTGGCTTCCAAATTCATCAACAGCCTGATGCTCAAGGGTAAGAAGACCGTTTCCCAGCATATCTTCTACGACGCAATGGACCTGATCAAGGAGCGGATCAAGGACCAGAATCCGTCCGATGTCTTTACCCAGGCCGTGGAGAACGTCAAGCCGCTCATCGAAGTGCGGTCCAAGCGCGTCGGCGGTGCCACATACCAGGTGCCCATGGAGGTGAAGAAGAGCCGGCAGCAAGCCCTGGCATTCCGGTGGATTCTCGAGGCGGCTAGAAAGAAACGCGGCCGCCCCATGGCGAATCGTCTTGCGGAAGAGCTCTATGCCGCGTACAACAAGGAAGGCGAGGCCATGAACAAGCGAGAGATCGCTCACAAGATGGCCGAGGCAAACAAGGCGTTCGCCCACTTTGCATGGTGATTCCTTTCCGCCGGAAACTTGATACGGGGAATCCCGATTCGTAGGCGTCGAGTCGGGGGGGCAACGCGACACCCGGCCACAACGGTGAATCGTGACCTCCTGTAGGGGCACCATGGAACCGTCTCCATGGTTCCGGACCCCGGAATGACAGGGTGATAGGTATGCAGTCCAACACGGATCCTGGCTGACGGGATCATGCAAATCCCGGGATAAGTTCCTGTACGGCAGCCTGTCTATACCGTCTCGACTGCAATGGAAGCGCCTCTGTCATGAAATCCATCCGAGCAACCCGCAACATCGGCATCATCGCCCACATCGACGCCGGCAAGACCACCGTCACGGAACGCTTTCTCTTTTACAGCGGCAAGGAGCACCGGATCGGACAGGTGGACAACGGGACCGCCACCATGGACTGGATGGCGGAAGAGAGGGAGCGAGGGATCACCATAACCGCTGCCGCCACTACATTTTACTGGCGAAAACACACCATCAACCTCATCGACACACCCGGCCACGTGGATTTCACCGCCGAGGTGGCCCGTAGCCTACGGGTTCTGGATGGAGCCATCGGTGTGTTCTCGGGCATGGAAGGGGTCGAGGCCCAGTCGGAGACCGTCTGGCGACAGGCGGATGAGCACCGTGTGCCACGCCTGATCTTCATCAACAAGCTCGACCGCATGGGTGCCGATTTCTACCGGGTCATGGGAGAAATCCGGGAACGCCTGAGATGCGTTCCGGTTGCCCTCCAGATTCCCATCGGGGTGGAGAAGGACCTGGCCGGCGTGGTGGATCTGGTGAACATGACCGCCCTGCGTTTCGACCCCGATTCCCAGGGAGCAAACGTGTTCGTGGAAGCCGTGCCCGGGGATCTCGTGGCCATCGCCACGGATTATCGAATGGAGGCCGTGGCCGCCATTGCTGAGGTGGACGACGAACTGGCCGAGGTTTATCTGGCCGAGGAGGAGATTTCACCCGAGGTCTTCAAGGCGGCTATTCGCCGGGCTGTCCTTTCCATGAAGGTTTTCCCGGCATTCTGTGGATCGGCCCTCCACAACCAGGGGGTCCAGCCCCTCCTGGACGGGGTGGTGGACTTCTTACCGAGCCCCCTGGATGTGCTACCGGCCCGGGGCGAGTCTCCAGGCAAATCTCCCGGCAAGGATAACGTCGTGGAGGAGCGGGCCTGTGATCCGGAGGCGCCCTTTTCCGCCCTGGCCTTCAAGACCGCGGCATCCCGACACGTGGACCTGACCTATCTACGGGTTTACAGCGGTACGGCTCGTCAGTCCGATCAGGTGCGTAACACCACCCGGGGAAAGGCCGAGCGCTTCGGCCAGATCTTTCGCATGCACGCCAATGAACGAGATCGGGTTGATCTCATCAAGGCCGGGGATATCGTTGCCGTCACCGGGCTCCGCAACACGTTCACCGGCGACACCCTGACCGCACGGAACCACCCGGTCCTGCTCGAGCCGATCCGGTTTCCGGAAACCGTGGTCAGCGTGGCCATCGAGCCCAGGACTGCGGCGGATCGCGACAAGCTCCTGGACGCCCTCGCGGTCCTCGAGCGGGAAGATCCGACCTTCGAGAAGACGGTGGACGAAGAGACCGGACAGCTATTGATTTCCGGTATGGGAGAGTTGCACATCGAGGTCCTGGTCCACCGGGTGATGCGGGAGTTCAATGTGGAGGCCAGCGTGGGAAATCCCTATGTTTCCTACCGGCAGGGCATCGAGGGTATGGCTGTGGCAGAGGGCCGGGTGGAGAAACAGGCCGGAGGCCGTGGATTCTTCGCCGTGGTCAAGCTGAGGCTCGAGTCGGATCCTGCTGTCCCCCGGGTTGCCTTCCACAACGGTCTGGAGGGAAAAACCCTGCCGAAGGCGTTTCTGGCCGCCGTCGAGGAGGGGATCAAGAACGCGAGCACCGGGCCCCTGGGCTACCCGGTGATCCACGTCCGGGCCACCCTGATCCAGGTGGAGGTTCACGAGGTGGACTCCAACGAGGCGGCCTTCGAGGAGGCCGCGGTGCGGGCCTTCCACGCCGGTCTGGAGGCGGGAGGTGTGGAAATCCTGGAGCCGGTGATGCGTCTGGAGGCCAGAACCCCCCTGGAGTACATGGGGGACATCATCCGGGACCTGAACAGTCGCCGGGCCATCATCGACGAGTCCATTGCGGATCAGAATCCTGCCGTCCTGCGGGCCCGAGCCCCCCTGGCCAGGCTCTTCGGATATTCTTCCATCATCCGTTCCCTGAGCCAGGGCCGGGCCACCTTTTCTCTTGAACCCCAGGAGTTCAGGAAAGTGACCAAGGAGGATCAGGACCGGTTGATATTTTAGAAAGGCCTGGACGAGGAGGAAGGATTCGCAGCCAGATCCGAAGAACGAGAACCGGAAGAACGGTTGATCCGCGGCAGTTTTTTTTGGGGCTTGGAAAGATTTTTTGAATATTTATTCTGAATGACGCCCCCGAATAGACTCTAAGTAATTGTCTGTTAACAGGTTGAAAAATATTGTCTAAAGCCGTTGACGGGGGTTTTTATTTGGACTAGAGTCTCCGTTCTTCTGGACTGAGTTGCCATCGCGCAAGCGTCAATCCTGGCACTTCTTTCACGCTTGAGAGAGGATCCAGCAAGGGCTTTGCGTTCGGCCCGTACCGATGCCGAGCCCGAGGACTGGGCCTGAACCTTGGGACGTTGATTCCGAGGCCAAGGTTCCGGGATTGGCGGACAGCTGACGGGTGATTCAAGCATCGCTTTGCAGGATTGGCCAATTGCGGATGAGCGGCGAGGAGACCGTATAAGCCGGAGCTTGAACGGTTTTCGGCACAGGGAGAAACTGGCTCCCTACCTGCCTTGACACCTCGCTCGCACCCATTTCCGGTTTCATGAAATCCGGGTTCCGGAGTCGCGGAGTGCCACGACCAACCAGGTCTCCGCTGCCCGAGAACCTACTGACAATATATATGTATTGAGGAACTGGGCGGTCCGGTCATGACCTTTTCTCTCTCCATCGGGAGGGGAGGTGGACCGGAATATCCGAACTTGACGTCTTTGTAAGATTTTGGGTCGCGCGTGAAGCGCGATACGGTGATGGATTATGCGGCCTGGTGACATCAAGATCCGGATGGAAGCGTACGACTACGAGGCCCTGGATCATTCAGCCGTGGATATCGTGGAAACAGCCAAGAGAACCGGTGCGAAGGTTTCCGGGCCCATACCCCTGCCGACCCGCCGGGAGATCTATACCGTTTTGCGAAGTCCGCACATCGACAAGAAATCCAGGGAGCAGTTCGAGCTCTCCACTCACAAGCGCATGATCATCATCATGAATCCCAATCCCAAATTCATCGACGCCATCAACAAGTTGAATGTCCCCGCAGGGGTGCACATTCGGATCAAAGCATAGAGGAATCAGCCATGCGAGAGTGTGTGGCCGGCATTCTGGGCCGCAAGCTGGGCTCGACCCAGGTATTTGATGCCGAGACCGGGTCTTGCTCTCACGTGACCGTCATCCAGGCCGGTCCGTGCAAGGTAACCCAGGTCAAGACCCGTGAAGAGAACGGATACAGCGCCCTCCAGCTGGGATTGGAGGAGGTCTCCAGCAAGAAGCTGGGCAATGTGACCCGCCCGCGTCTCGGCCACTTCAAGAAGGCCGGCGTGAAGCCCATGCGCGTGGTGCGCGAGGTGAGAACCACGAAGGATCCGGAGGCGTCCCCCGGCGACACGGTGACGGTGGAGGTCTTCCAGGACGTGGCCCGGGTGGATGTCGCCGGAACGACCAAGGGGCGCGGTTTCTCCGGATGCATCCGGCGCTGGGGCTTTGCCCGCGGTCCCGTGTCCCACGGCTCCAAGAACATCCGGGAGCCCGGTTCCACGGGCGGCAAGGGACCGGTGCCTGCCGGGGTCATCAAGGGCAAGAAGATGGCAGGACAGTACGGAAATACCCGGAGCACTTCCCGGAATCTCGAGGTCATGAAGGTCGACGTGGACAACCACATCCTCCTGGTCAAAGGCGCTGTGCCAGGGCCTCAGGGGGGGCTTGTCCTCGTCAGTGACTCCATGGGGAGTTGACCGGTGTCAGGTGAGTCAATCGTAAATTGAACGAATCAAGCGATGATCAGCAGTCATAGTGAAATAACCTAGCATAGAATCATGGAAGTGAAACGGCTGAATTCAGACAGGTCAATAGGCGCCACCGTGGTGGATATCACCTCGCTCGGCGACAAGGTCAAGAAGCGGCTTCTCTTTGACGCGGTGCACATGTACGAGTCCAGGAAGCGTGTGGGAACGGCCTCGACCAAGACCCGTTCCGAGGTCGCGGGCAGCGGCCACAAGCCCTGGCGCCAGAAGGGAACCGGTCGGGCCCGCGCCGGAACCCGGAAAAGTCCGATCTGGCGGGGGGGCGGCGTGACCTTCGGCCCCAAACCCCGGGATTACAGCTACTCCCTACCCAAGAAGGCCCTGCGTGAAGCGCTCCGAAGCGCCGTTCTGAGCAAGTTCAGGGACGATGAAGTGAGGCTGGTGGAGGACCTTTCCTTTGAGAAGCCCTCCACGCAACGTATGGTCGCGCTCCTGAAGGACGCGGGCATCGAGGGCGCCTGCCTCGTGGTCACCGCCGACCGGGATACCGACACCTACCTGAGCTGTCGAAACCTTCGAAACGTAACGTGCCTTCCGGTAGCGGACCTGAACGCATTCGACGTCCTCAAGCACCGGAACATGGTGATGTCCGACGCTGCCTGTTCCAAGATGCTGGAGCGTTTCTGATATGACTGATATGACTGATATGTCTGATATGTCTGATATGACAGACATGAGTTTGAATACGGATCCGCATTCCATCATCCTCCGGCCGCGGGTTTCGGAGAAGGGGATGTCCCACGTGGAGGGGCGCAATCAGTACTCCTTCGAGGTGGCACGCAATGCCAACAAGATCGAGATCGCAAGGGCCGTCGAGGTGCTCTTCAAGGTCAAGGTGACCCAGGTCCAGACCATGATCATGAAGGGGAAATCCCGCCGGGTCGGCTGGGTCCAGGGCACCACACCCGCCTGGAAGAAAGCCGTCGTGAAGCTGGCTGAAGGGGATCGGATCGACCTGTTCTGAGGGTACCTCTGAAGGTAACCCTGAAGGTGACGCTGAGGTAACGCTGAGGTAACGCTTAGGAATCATCGCATGGCGATCAAAAAATACAAACCCACATCCGCGGGGCGCAGGCACGGAAGTGTCGTGGTCCATTCGGATGTGGTCACCCGGTCGAAACCGGAAAAGTCGTTGCTGCGCCCCAATCCGAAGAGTGGGGGGAGGAACGCTCGAGGTCGTATTACCTCACGCCATCGCGGCGGTGGCGCAAAGCACCACTACAGGGTGATCGATTTCAAGCGGAGCAAGGACGGAATCCCGGCCAAGGTCTATTCCATCGAGTATGATCCGAATCGTTCCTGCTACATCGCGCTCCTCCACTACAGGGACGGAGAGAAACGCTATATCCTGGCGCCCCGGGGTATCCGGCCGGGCATGACCCTGATGAGCGGCCCCACCGCCGAACCCAAGGACGGAAACGCCAAGAAGCTCAGGGATATACCGATCGGACTCCTGGTGCACAACATCGAGATGTCCCCTGGCCGCGGGGGCCAGATGGTGCGGAGCGCAGGCAATGGGGCGACATTCATGGCCAGGGAAGGAAACTACGCCATCCTGAGCCTACCCAGTGGCGAGGTGAGAAAGGTACATATCGATTGCCGGGCCACCATTGGCACCCTGTCCAACCAGGAGCACAACCTCGTCAAACTCGGCAAGGCCGGTCGCAAGCGCTGGATGGGTCGCAGACCGCACGTCCGCGGCACCGCCATGAATCCCGTCGCGCATCCCATGGGCGGCGGCGAGGGTCGCACCAAGGGCGGCAGGCATCCGTGTTCGCCGTGGGGTAAACTGGCCAAGGGCGGCAAGACCAGAAATCCGAGGAAGACCTCGAGCAAATACATCCTCAGGCGCAAGAAGAAGGGCTGATAGCATGAGTTGGCCTGCATTGGCCTGCATTGGCCTGAAATTGGAGAATACCTGATGGGACGGAGCCTGAAAAAAGGACCCTTTATCGATGCCAAGCTGATCAAGCATCTGGACAGGTCGAGGAACAAGGGTTCCAAGGAACCGATCAAGACCTGGGCCCGGGCGTCGACGATCATTCCGGACATGGTCGGGTACACGTTTCTCGTGCACAATGGAAAGACCTTTCACAAGGTCTATATCACAGAGGAGCTGGTAGGCCACAAGCTGGGCGAGTTTTCCCCCACGAGGACCTATCGCGGCCATACCCAGAAGAAATAGGTTATCGCCGTACCATGGCAAAGAACGAGGAAATCATGGAGTTTCGGGCATCACACCGATTCGCGCCGATTTCGGCCCGCAAGGCGAGATTGGTCGTCGACATGGTCCGGGGGCGTCCGGTGAACCAGGCCCTGGAGGTGCTCCAGGTCACGAACAAGCGCGCCTCGGTCATGACCCAGAAGGTGATCAAGGCTGCGCTGGCAAGCGCCGAGGACCGAGAGGATGTGGAGGTGGATCTGAACCGCCTTTACATCGCCAGCGCCTGGGTCGATGAAGGGCCGGATCTTCCGGGATTTCGGTACGTGCCCGGACCCCGGGGACGATACATGCCCATCCGGGTGAGGCGAAGCCACATCCACGTGGCGCTGGCCGAGGCGGAGGAGGATGTTTCCCGGCGCGGCAGATCTGGCGGCAAGAGCGAAAAGGGCGCAAAAAAAGGTCGCAAGGCCAGGAAGGCCTCCTCGAAGGCCGGGACGGAAAAGCCGGAAAAAGAGGAAGCAGCCGCCGTGGCCGAATCGCCCGAGATCGAGGAAACCACAGAAAAGACCACAGATAAGATCACAGATAAGACCATCGAGAACGCACCGGCAGAGGATACGACCTCAGAGAATACCTCAAAGAATAACGAGGATGTCGGATCTTCTGATGAAGACAAGGCCGGTGAAGAAGACGGGGCCAAAGAAGGGGCCACAGAGTAATGGGACAGAAAGTCAACCCGACCGGTTTTCGCGTGGGCATCACCGAGCCGTGGCGATCGAGGTGGTTTGCCGACAAGCGGGAGTTCGGAG
>CAZAKZ010000183.1:0-9549 GCA_964485695.1 uncultured Planctomycetota bacterium
CCCCGGAACGGTGCCGACGCACTACACATATGACGAGCTGGGCAACCGCTTCAGGACGGCCCTCGACGCCAACACCAACAGCACGGTGGACCTGAACGGGCCGGACCGCATCACGGAATCGGTGTCCTGGTATGAGGAGGACGGCTCGGGTGACTGGTGGAGAATCTCCTCCTCGGCCGTCTACGCCCACGAGACCACCAATACGGTCACCACGAACAGCGTCTCCAAGACGAGGCTTACGGGCCTCAGCTCAAACCTGGTCTCTGAGACGGTCTCCATCGACATCCACGGCAACACCAACGTCTCGCAGAGGGCGGTGGACAGGGACGCCAAGCTCGTCACCGACGCCGTCGACTCCTGGGATTCGACCAATGACGCCGTCACCGTCACCTTGAACGGCCTTGCCGTTTCGATGGAGAGCAAGACGGGCCTGGAATACAGCCACTCCTACGATGCCCTGGGACGCCGCACGGGAACGACGGATCCGCGCATCGGGGCGTCCTCCACCCACTACAACGGCAAGGGGCAGGTCGGCTATGTCCTCGACGCTGCGTCCAACAAGACCTCCTACGCCTACGATGCCGAAACCGGCCGGCGAATAGCCGCGACCAATGCCATGGGCAAGGTCACCCGGTACGACCACGATCCGGATGGCCGGCTCCTCAAGACATGGGGTGACACCGTCTATCCCGTCAAGTACGCCTATGACAACGATGGCCGCATGACCTCCATGACGACCTACAGGAGCGGGAGTGACTGGACATCCTCCACCTGGCCGGACCCCGAACCGTCGGGCGACACGACGACCTGGCGGTACGACGAGGCCACCGGGCTCCTGACGAACAAGGTCTACGCCGACGGCAACGGCGTCTCCTACGCCTACACCTCCGCGGGCAAGCTGGAGACGCGCACGTGGGCCAGGGGCGAGACCACGACCAACCGGTACGATATCACCGGGCTCCTGACCAACATCGACTACTCTGCCTCGGACACCGCCGACATCGCCTTCACGCACGACCGGCTCGGCAGGCAGAAGACGGTCATAGACGCGCACGGAACCAACACCTTCGCCTACAACGGCTCCCTGCAGCTCTCGGCGGTGACCAACGGGTTCGGATCGGTGGTCACGAGGGCCTACGACTCGAAGGGCCGCAGCGCGGGTTTCGATCTCGACAGCGTACTGGATGTGGACTACGCTTACACCACGCTGGGCAGGTTCGGCAGCGTCACGTGGACGAACTCGGTTGCGGGAGGAGCGAAGCATTCCGCCGCCTACTCCTACGTGCCGCAGTCAGACCTGCTCCGGAAGCTGGACATCGACAACGGGGAGCTGGTCGCGACGCGGTTCTACGAGGACGACCGAAACCTGATCGCGGCGGTGTCGAATGCGGCGGACTCGACCATGATATCGCTGTACCAGTACACGAACGACGACCTCGGCAGGCGGACCGACCGGATCGACAGCGGAACCGCGTTCTCGCCTGCCGTCACGAACGACTTCGGCTACAACGACCGCAGCGAGCTGACGGGCGCCGACATGGGCACCGACGACTACGGCTACGCGTACGACCCCATCGGCAACCGTATAAGCTGCACGAACAACAGCGAGGTCTGGTCGTATCTCGCCAACGGCCTCAACCAGTACACCAACGTCGCCGACGGGACGACCAACGGCCTGCTGCACGACCTGGACGGCAACCTCACCAACGACGGGGTCAGGGCCTATTCCTGGAACGGCGAGAACCGGCTCATCCAGGTTGAACCGGCCAATCCCTCCTCGGGCGACAAGAAGGTCAAGCTCACGTACGACTACATGGGGCGCCGGGTCGAGAAGGTCGTCTCCACCTACAGCGGGGGCTGGTCCGTAACCCAGACCAACACCTACCTCTACGACGGCTGGAATCTCGTCCAGGAGACAGTCGACGATCAAGCGTCAACCGTCACGAACCACTTCGTCTGGGGGCTGGATCTCTCGGGCAGCCTGCAGGGAGCGGGGGGCATCGGAGGACTGGTCTCCTGGTCTCGCAGCGACACCACGACGAACTTCCTCTACTGCTATGACGCCAATGGCAACGTAGGCCAACTGGTCGACGCCGCGAACGCCACGAACATCGTGGCGTCATACGGCCCGGACCCATTCGGCAACATGGCTACGATCACGGGGAGCGAGAGCAGTCGCAACCCGTTCCGGTTCTCCTCAAAGTACACCGACGACGAAACAGACCTCGTGTATTACGGATACCGATACTACTCGCCAGAGATGGGGAGGTGGTTGAATAGGGACCCGATTGGGGAAACTGGCGGTCTGAATCTGCACGTGTTTGCTGATGGTGATCCGCTCAATCGGGTTGACTACTTGGGGTGGAAAGGTGTCACCGATCATTTCCGACAGCCACCGCCAGGATACGTTCAAGTCGAATGCGTTCGAGGGGATCGGGTAGGAACGCATCCGCCACGACCACCGTTTTCCGATGAGGTCTGGATCCCGGGTTATATCGACGGTGTTCTGGTCAACTGGTGCCTCTATCGCAAACCCTATGAATGGTACGACAAAGAAGGTGGCAAGATAAAACTGAAGCCCTGCACCGCGCTCATTGTCGTGGGGCATAACACCTACGTTGAGGGCTTTGTCGGTGAGAATGTTGAGTACCCTGAATGCTTCAAAATGGGCTTGCTGGGATGTTGGAGCGGCAGCAACGCCAAAGAACCGGAAGGCCATTCGATTTCTCACGGCTTTCCCGAACCGCAGGGGCGCGGTGATGTCGGAAAGATCGGATGGCCCGCCCGGAAGCTTGGCAACGCGGGATACCCAAGCTTCGAAGATATGATGACCGCCGCATTCACAGCCGCGAAAGCGGAAGCAGAAGAAATGGCAGAAAGCGAAGAGTGTGGGCCCAAGGGAGCGTGTTGTGAAGTTATCTCCGTCTACGCGCGGTGCCAGCCGGTAAGACGTGGTGATGGTTTCACTGAGAGGCTGAACAGGCAAACGTGGTGCAACACGATAATCGCTCGTTACAAAGTGGAATAGAACTCGCATATTGGTGGATCAAGTTGCCAGCCGAAAACGTGGAGCTATTGCGATGAGCGTGAAGATGACGAACATGCTCTTGTCCGGAGTGGTCCTTTGTCATGTAGGGTGTGCGCAGATGTCTGGCCATTCCGTGCGCACGGTGATTACTGCACCACGTTTTGAAACTACCCAGCCCTACTACGCGACTGACGGGCCATTTGCTGAGCAACGCGAAACCTGCCTTGTGCTTCCAACGATGGCAGGACCCACGTATCAGATCCTGTGGTTCAAGGGCGACGGCGAGCCCCCAGTTCTGGTCCACACAAACCAAACATACACTTTCGTCATTGACGAAAGGCCTGAGTGGGCCTCTTCGGGTTATCTGCACTGCCCCGGTGGCGCAGTGCCTCCCGGGTTTCTCCGCAGTATTTCGAAGGACGGCAAGAGAATATGGCAAGACAAGTTCTACAAGAGCACAGGTTGCTACTGACAACGAAAGGTCAGTGCGGCATCGGGTCGGGCCTGGGCTTAAGCCTTAATCGAACAGGGCCTCCCACATGACTTCAAGTACGTCTACAGCGACGCAATCGCTATACCTACACCTCCCCCACAGTGCCGAAAACGCATACCCCCGGAACCAGGTGAAGGGGGCGGGCCCGGATCCCTTCGGCAACATGATTACGACGAACGGCTCGGAGAGTAGTCGTGAGGCTTCCAGGGGTCTGGCTTCCAAGGGTTGGCTTCCAAGGGTCGGACCTTAAGATAAAAGATAGCGGTCTCGGGCCGCTTCAGCGCAAGGCTTATCGGGCTTATCGGGGTCACGGGGTCACACCTAAAAACAATAAATAAGCTTGCATGGGTGGTGTGGGGAGGTTTACGGTTGGCACGCTATGGCAAGGTATCTGTTACCGACCAAATTGACATCGGGGGGAGCCAGGGTCAGACCTTGAGAATGGACTTTTGGGTGTCAGCGTCTGGTCTGGAGTTAGGCCTTAGCGGATGCCGCCCCGCCCCGGAGGGATCAGGGCCAGCCCTTGACAATTGACATTCTCGACGCCAAGCCCTCCGCTCATCCCACGCGCCGACGTGGCGGGTAACTTCACCAGATTGTTTCCCGCGCTACGAGCCCCCGCGTTGTCATGCCCGCTGCTTGCCGGAGCTTCCAGGGGTCGGCCCTTAAGATAAAAGATAACGGCTTTCGACCGTTTCAGCGCACCCCTGCGTTGCCGTCGGGCCGGTGATGTTCAACGTCCTCGATTCAGCAACGCGCCGACGTGGCTGGCAATCTCAGCAGGTTGTTCCCCGCTCTACGAGCCCCCGCGTTGTCATGCCCGCTGCTTGTCCGCCTGTGGCGGACGGCACCGGTCACGCCAACGCCCCCCTGCGGACTGCCTCCGGCGGCAGACGCTCCCGCTGGTCGCTCCTGTTGTTCGAGCGGATGCCGCCCCGCCCCCGTGGCCTGCTGCCGAGTCGTGCGGGAGCGCGCCGGAATGGCGGTGCAGTTGCGCTACGCTTCACCGCCCCGCCAGCGGATCATCATCGCATAACGGGTCCATTATGCGACGTTGATCCTTTCCGGCGCACACCCGCATGGCCTCCGGCTCAAAATGTCCGGCTCGCGCACTCGCCACACATTTTGAACCTCCGGCCACCCTTCGGGCTGAAACAGAACGTCTTCTGTTCCCTCGGCAGCAGGCCACGGGACCGGGGCTCGTCGGTGAAGTTAAACGGGGTCGGTTGTGCAAACGCCGCTCCGCCCTTGCCCCCTCCCGTTGGTCGCCCCATGCGGAAAGCCCTACGGGCCGAGCCCGGCCGGTGCCTGCAAGTGTTCGGCACCGTCCGGACTCCGCCCTCGGTCTTCTCGTTTAGTTGCAGGGGAACCCCCGCGCCGCGGTTCCCCTGGGCCGTGCGCATCACCCCGACGGTCCGGGGTCAAGCGCGCGGCCGACCCCTCCCCCAAAGCCGGCATGCCGGCAGCGCAGCACCCGTCACGCCGGCCCCGACGCTCCGCGCAGGCATCCCGCCGCCGCGACGATCGCGGCGTCATGCCGCCTGCTTGTGCTCCGCTTCAGCGGTGGCCCCGCAGTTGCGGGGCGTTCGTGACGCTTCGCTTCCCAAGCCCAAGCGGGAAGTGGGGGCTTGGAAAGCGAAGCTCCTGCAAGAGCGTGCAACGGCCTTGAACGCGTCGGTCGTTGTCCTGACACCAGGGAAAACCGGCCGGTGTGAACATGGCGGCGGGGCGCAGGCTTCGGCCTGCGTCCCTCAACGCGCTTGAGCCAGTGCGCTGTCGAGCATGCGGATTACGAACTGCTGTTCGCTTCGGGGGAGCTTCTCAAGCTCCATGAGCTTGCGCTCGATCTGTGACGGCGGGCCCGGCTTGCGCCGCTGTCGCGGCGCAGCCCGGCCGATGCAATCCTCGATCGAGACACCCAGGGCTTCGGCCAACAGGCAGAGCTTGCGCAACGGCACGCTTCGCCGTGCCGACTCATAGGATGCAATCAACGCCTGCGTGACTCCCAGGCGTCCAGCCAGTTCGCTTTGCGTCATGCCGCGCGCCTTGCGCAGCTCGCGAATGCGCTCGCCGATATCCCTCAGAAACTGTTCGTCGCTCTGCATGATCAGCGCCAGAAAACCCGTGTTCGTATTCACAGCATAACCCCCGGTTGCTCTTTCGTTCGTTTTTCGGCTTTACATCATAACGCAGAGTTATATCATGTCGCAAAGTCATTTTCTGGAAATCCGTCTTGACGGGGTTCTGGAGAGTGGGCCAGCCGCCCGTCCTGGCAGACAAACGCGACTGGCCCGGCAAACCCGAGCCGAGGCTCGAGCTCACTGGTACGCTACCACGAAGCGGGCCGAAGCTCCACAACTGAAAGGAGCATCGTCATGGCCCGCAGCCGTAAGTACGACGACGCAGAACTCGCCCAGCTCAAGAAGAACGTCTCGATCCTGCACGTGTGCGCCGCACACGGCATCGAGCTCAAACGACACGGCACCGCCGACTACGTCGGCCGCTGCCCGTTCCACGACGAGGACGAAGCGTCCTTCGTCGTGACCCCGGGCAAGAACCTCTGGCACTGCATGGGGTGCGACAAGGGCGGCAGCGTCATCGACCTGGTCATGGCGCTGGACGGCCTGACGTTCCGCCAGGCCGTTGACCGGCTCATGACCTCAAACGGCCTCATCAGCCGAGGCAGCGAAGCGGCTAAACAAAGAGAACCGCAGGACCGCCCGGCAGTACCTCCGGAGCGTGCCGCGCAGCTCATCGAGCGCGCGGTTTCGATCTACGAGAAGAACTACACCGAGAGCCCGGAAGGGAAGAGCTACCTCGAACATCGAGGCATCACCGACGTCGGGCTGCTCACGCAGCACCGCGTCGGTTACTGCAACGGCCGCCTGCCGGAAATCCTCCCCGGTAACGGCACCGTGTGCAGTGACCTCAAGGGCGTAGGCATCCTCTCGCCGAGCGGCGGGGAGCATTTCGCCGGATGCCTCGTGTTCCCCGTACTCGACGTGGACGGCAACGTCACCACGCTTTACGGCCGCTTCACGAGCGAGGGCATGAAGCGGCACGTCTTCCTTCCCGGCCGGCCGACCGGGCTGTGGAACGCGCCGGTCATGAAGACCTACTCCGAGCTGATCGTGGTCGAGTCCGTACTCGACGCGCTCAGTGTCCAGGTTGCCGGGTTCCCGAACGTGGTTGCCGCCCAGGGAACGAACGGCCTCAACGACGCCGACATCGAGGAGATGCGTCAAAACGGCGTCAACAAGCTCGTGCTCGTCTTCGACGGCGACCAAGCCGGAGTCAAGGCCGCCGCGCGGCTGAAGGAGAGACTTGCCCTGAGTTCTGCCGAAGGGCTGAGCGGCTTCACCGTCATTACCCGATCGTTGCCGGACGAGCACGACCCCAACAGCTACCTTGTGAAGCACGGAGCCCAGGGCCTGCTTCAGTTCCTCTGTGACAATCCGGAACCCGACTCGTCGCGGTGTAGCCAGGCGAAGCCGGAACCGGAGCAACCGGAATCGACGAGCGCCGTCAGCGCGGAGACCGGAGAGAACCAGTCTCCCACGCCTGCCCTCCATAGCCCACGCGGGCCGGGCGACGGAGGGCGGGCCGGGGAACCGGACGCCGATCCGGCTTCGCCTGACGGACTTGTCCCGGCGAAGCCTGGCGAAGACGGACTCGCCTTCACCTACGGCCTGCGCACCTACCAGGTGCTCGGCCTTGAAAAGGGACCGCGTAAGCTGCGCGCCACGGTCCGCGTGCAGCACGCAGGCAAGCTGCACGTCGACACGCTCGACTTCTACTCGGCCAGGTCCCGGCGCATGCTTGCCCAGGACCTGTGCCGGATCTTCGAGGCATCGCCCGAGACCATCGAGGCCGACATCACGCGCGTGCTCCAGGCCTGCGAGAAGCAGCCCAAGAGACAGGAGTCAGGGGGCAGGAGTCAGGAGTCAGCAAGACCGGCAATGTCGGCTGGAGACAAGGCCGAAGCCGAGCGCTTCGGCCGTTCGCCCCGGCTCATCAAGCAGGTGCTTGCCGACTACGAGACCCGCGGTCTCGTCGGCGAGGAGCCCAACAAGCTGCTGTCCTATTTAGCCGCCGTCTCCCGCAAGATGGACGAGCCCTTGAGCGTGCTCGTCCTGTCGAGCTCCGGAGCGGGCAAGACGGCGCTCCAGGACACGACGCTTGCCTTCGTGCCGCCCGAGGACCTCGTGAAGCTCACGAGCCTCTCGGGCAAGGCCCTGTTCTACAAGGAGCGTCTCGCGCTCAAGCACAAGGTGCTTGCGCTCGAAGAGGGCGACGGGGCCGAGGAAGCGACTTACGCGATCCGCAACCTCATCAGCGCCGGTGAGCTCGTCATCGAGAGCACCATCAAGGACTTGGCCACCGGTCGCTTGACGACGATGGAGAACCGCGTGGAAGGCCCCACAAGCGTTTTCATCACCACGACCGACCCCGAGACCGACCCGGAGACGAAGAGCCGCTTCTTCGTGACCTCGATCGACGAGAGCCGCGAGCAGACCCGGCGCATCCTGGACTTCCAGCGAAGACGCCAGACGCTGGACGGTCTGACCGTCAACGCTCGCAGCGACGCAACGCTTCGCGTGCATCGCAACTTCCAGCGGCTCCTGAAACCGCTCGCCGTCGTGAACCCCTTCGCCGATCGTCTCACCTACGGTGACGACCGGCTGCAGGGGAGACGCGACCAGCCCAAGTATCTGAACCTCATCAAGTCCGTGGCCTTCCTGCGCCAGATGCGCAAGGAAGTGCTCTTCGCCCAACGCAACGGCACGGCCGTGCCCTACGTGACGGTCGACCTCGACGACGTGCGTATCGCCAACAAGCTTGCCCACGAGGTCCTCGGCCGATCACTCGACGAGCTCAGCCGTCCCGGCCGCGCTCTGCTGCTCCTGCTTGACGAGATGGTCGAGAAGACGGCCACGGAGCTTGAGAAGACAAGCGGCATCAGTCCCGAAGCAAGTTCGGGACGCCCCTCGCGTTGCTCGGTGCGCTTCACGCGGCGCGAGATCCGCGAGGCCACCGGCTGGGCGCACACGCGCGTACACCGCTACCTCAAGGAGTTGATCGAGCTCGAATACGTGCTGCTGGACTCCGGCCGCAACGGCACGCTGTGCCGCTACCGCCTGGCTTACGAGGGTCAGGGCAGGAACGGCGAACGCTTCATGCTCGGGCTGGTCGATCCCGACGAGCTCGCGCGGGAGGGGGGAGCGGCTGAATGAAGAAGCTGCACATTCCCGGCGAGGACGAGGCGGCGGCGATCGCCGCGGACATCACGGCGGCCCGGCAGGCGGAGCGCCCCGAGAAGTCGAGGATCCAGGAGAACTTCCGCGCTACCGCCCGCCGGATCGCCGCGCAGATCGACATCGAAGAAACCATGTGGCGCATGCTCGCAAAGGAGCCGGAACGACCGTGAGAGGGGCGACTGTCACGCCGCAGGCCCTGCGAAGGCGGAACCTGTTCACCAGCTTTCCAGTACCTTTTCACGCGCTTTCCACCACCTTTCCAACGGCCGGAAACGGCGTAATCCACTGAATGAACGTCACTTACGCGCAAACCGGTTCATCGGGCCGGGAAAGGAGAAGTATATGCCCTTCAGCAGCGGTCATAGCGGAACACTCATATCCGAGCTCATCGAGCAGTACCTTGCGGACCGCCGCAAGGTGAAATACAGCCCGAAAACGGTCGCGTCTTTCGCCAAGGCGTTGACACACTTCATTGCCACGCTCGACGCCGCCGGCATCGAGCGCGTGCAGGACGTGACCCGGGAACACCTTGAATCCTTCCGCCTGCGGCTGAAGGACCGTGACCTCAGCCCCGCCAGCGTCGAGTTGTATACGCGCAACGTTCGCAGGTTCTTCGACTGGCTCGAAGACCGCCAGATGCTCTTCGAGAATCCGGCCGCTGACTTCATCATCCCCAAGCCGGATCGCCGCCTGATGCCCGTGCCCACGGTCACGGAGATCAAGCGGCTGCTCGCGCAGCCCAACGTCGGCCGCCCGGTCGGCCTGCGCGA
>CAZAKZ010000184.1:0-9474 GCA_964485695.1 uncultured Planctomycetota bacterium
TTGAGCGGTTCACAATATAAAGCCTCCGGCTCTGCCGGAGGATGAATTACTCTGTCGGATAATGCAAATTCTTCAATAATGGAGCGATCCAAACCTGTCCACGAAAGGACAAACGACATACATGCAGACCGATGCGTTCCTGGACCTCGTGAAGAAGGACCGGAGAAAGGCCGGGCAGTGGCTGATCTCCGAGATGGGGAGCCGGATCTGGCGCCTGGCTGGCCAATGGCTGGCCCGGGACGTCGAGGACGGTGTCCAGGAGGTTTTACGTGAAGTGTTCCAGTCGCTGCCCCGGTACCGGGGGAAGGCGGCCCCAACGACCTGGTGTTATCGCATTGCCATGAACACGTTGCTGGATTATCGCAGGCGTCAGGGCCGGACCACGGCCCTCGAGTCGAATGACGAGACCGCTCTCCGATCCGATACCGTGAGGAAGTTCCAGGAAACCCCCTTCACCCTGCTCAGCAAGGAGGAGCTCCGGAACCGGGTGCGGGAGGCCCTCGAGAGTCTGGACGAGATCCATCGCACGGTGCTCACGCTCCGGTCCTTCGAGAACCTCAAGTACGGAGAGATCGCCGAGGTGCTGGGCGTGCCCGTGGGTACGGTGAAATCGCGGATGGCCACAGCCTCGGCCAGGCTGGCCGAGAAACTGCAGGCCTACATGGAGGCATAGCCGTGGAGGAAAGACTGTCGGACGTGGAACTCCAGGCCTACCTCGACGGGGAATTGACAGCCGAGGAGGCCCGGGCCGTGGAAGCGCGCCTCGAGACTAGCGAGGCCTGTCGCCGGAAGTACGAGGTCCTGAAGGCGGCGAAGGAGGCTCTGGACCTGGCCGCGCCGGAGGAATCCACACTGCCGGTCGAGGTGGAGGCGCGCCTGGAGCAGGACCTGGACCGCCGCATGTCCCGCGTCGTGCCCCTCTGGATCCAGGCTTCCCTGGCAGCGGCCGTGATCCTCTTCATCCTGGTTCTCGTCTTCAAGCCGGACGGAGACCGAGAATCCAAGGACCACCAGGCCCGGAATCCCCAGGACCAGGTCCTCGTGGCCCGGGCCGAGAATCGCCTCCTGCGCATGACCTTCGTCAAGGAAAAGAAGGCCGCCACGCTACTCCACGACGTGGTCTTCACCCTGGAGCTGGAACCGAAGCAGAAGACCTTCAACGTGATGCTGCCGGCCCGGGAGCCGGGTCAGTCACCCGAGGCCCTGGCCGAGGCCGTGGCAAAGGCCATGCCCGAGATGCCCGAGCCCTCGACCCTGCCGCTGGCCGTGGACCTGAAGATCCATACCCCGGCAGGAAGACGCTACGAGGGAAGACTGTGCTACCCGAACAACGCCGTGCCATTCGTGGCGCTCACCGGCGTGGGCGGGAAGACGAGCTGGACCTTCCGACTCTCCGACGTGTTCGTCGCGACCCGTGCTCCCGTGCCCTACATGGTGGCCTGGGAGCGAGCCGGCGGGGACTGGAAGGCGGACCAGATGGAGCTGTTCCGGCGCTTCGAGGCAGATCCCGTCCCCGTGGAGGGGAAGAAGGACCACCGCTGGGAGCGCTACTACCCCGTCGAGGCGGGCTCGTACAGGCTTGAGGTCACGGTCGCCGGTTTGTCCAGGCGACATTCATGGCCCGAGGTGAAGGAGCCGCTCCGGGCAGCACTGAATTTCCGGGTATCCGGCGTGGTGGGGGAGTGGGGCCCGGAGGTCGAGGGACTCAAGCTCCGCCTTGCCGTACCGAACCTGGCCTACCCGAAGGGGAAAGAGTTCCCCATCGTTGTGCAGATCCTCAACTCCGCCAAAATCCCGCGCCGGTACAACTTCATGGGCACGACCCTGGCCGAGATCCCCCAGCCCTATCACTTCAGGTTCTTCCTCGACGACGACCTCGAGGCCGCCGAGGTCAAAATGACCGCTAAGGAGGGCTTCATCTTCTCCGGGCGATACGGCTTTGGCCCGCACCGGCCCGGAACCTTGAAGACCCTGGTGGTGCCCGCGAGCTGGTGGACCCGGAGCGGAAAGCCGCTGAACGCGGCCGCCGGGCTGTTCAAGCTGCGCTGCCGGTTTCACTTCGAGCCCACCTCCGTACCCGCCGATGATCCGACCTACTGGATGGGGGAGCTGGAGGCGCCGCCTGTTCACATTCAGGTCGGATCGGGCGGGTAAGAGGGAGCTCACTTCCGCAGCCAGGTCTGTTCAGAAACGTCTTCCTGTACTGGTCCATGGAGTTTGGGCGACCCACTCCAGGCCATAACTTCTTTCCATAATCCATGTTAAAATGTTTTCCGGAGAGATGATCCGCAGAGTCCCAGTAGAACATTAATTGGGTAGCCCGCGTTCGACAACTGAACCTGTTCCCAGTCTGCTGGCCAAATATGAGTTCTTGATTATTTCAGAAAAGACAAACGAATCTTGTAGGCATAAATATGTTGTAATCTTCCTCGACGAACCTGCGATCGGACCCAGAACCCAAACCGGGTAGCCTACCCGAAATGGGGTGAAATGGAGTGCAATCCAGTGTAATATGGCACGCAAGGCCGGATCCGAATGTCCGGCAATAGCAAGCGGTTACGGCCGTGCCGATTTTGCACGGCGGGGTTTAGGGCACGCCTCATAACCCGGAGGTCGCAGGTTCGAGTCCCCGCTACCATGGCAACTCCTGAGCGGATAGGTAGTTATGCTTGTCCGCTCTTTTTGTATGGGCGAGCGAAACTGGGTGATCGGGTAAAAATTGTGCAAAGTCCTGCTTCGCCCCTGCCCCGAATGAGCGGCAAGCCGGGGAGGTTTGCCCATAAGAGACCATTCTCCGGAACATCGATCTCCGAGCAGTTCGCCGGGCTCGAGCCGGACCGAATCGCTCCATATTTATCCATGAACTCTCGGTTGTCACCGCCGGATTTTCATGGTATGTTTCCTCCATGATCCCGCGCACACGTCACCTGGTCCAGGTCGAACGACTCTTGCGACAGTCGCCGGTGGTGGCGATCATCGGCGCGCGGCAGGTCGGCAAGTCCACCCTGGCCCGGGCTCTCGTCGAGCAGCGCAAGGGGCCCACGACCTTCTTCGACCTCGAAGATCCCGTGGACATTGGCCGGCTCGAGGATCCGGGCCTGGCGCTCCGGCCCCTGAAGGGCATGGTGGTTCTCGACGAGATCCAGCGAAAACCCGAACTGTTTCCCTTGCTGCGAGTCCTGGCGGATCGCCACCGGCCGAAAACGAAATTTCTCGTCCTGGGAAGTGCTTCCCCCGATCTCCTGAAGCAGAGTTCCGAGTCCCTCGCCGGCCGGATCGTGTATTACCCACTTGATGGATTCGCCGTGGACGAGGTGGACGAGGTGGGCGTCGAGGCGATGGAGAGGCTCTGGCTCCGAGGGGGGCTCCCGCGTGCTTTCCTCGCCCCGTCGTACCGGCAGAGCGCCACCTGGCGACGAGGATTCATTCGCACGTTTCTCGAGCGCGACCTGCCCGCTTTCGGAAGCACGATACCGGCGGAAACGCTCCGGCGGTTCTGGACGATGCTGGCCCACTACCACGGTCAGACGTGGAATGCGTCGGAGTTCGCGCGCTCGTTCGGGGTCGCCGATACAACGGTTCGCCGGTATCTCGATCTGCTGACCTCGACGTTCGTGGTCCGGCAACTGAAGCCGTGGTACGCCAACGTCGGCAAACGCCAGATCAAGGCGCCCAAGGTTTACATCGCGGACTCCGGCATCCTTCATGCCCTGCTCAACCTCGTCACCCTGCGCGACCTCGAAGCCCATCCGAAACTCGGCGCCTCGTGGGAAGGATTCCTGCTGGGGCAGGTGATCCAGCGTCTTGCGGCCGATCCGGAAGAGTGCTTCTTCTGGGGAACGCACACGGGCGCAGAGCTCGATCTCCTCGTGGTTCGCGGCCGCCAGCGCCTGGGATTCGAGTTCAAGAGGACAGAAGCGCCGACCACGACGCGCTCGATGCGGAGCGCCCTCGAGGATCTGCAGCTCACGCGTCTCGACGTCGTGCACGCAGGCCCGCATACCTTCCAGCTGGCCGATCGCGTCCGTGCCGTGGCAGCCCGCCACCTGACAACAGAGGTCCGTCCGCTTCGTTGAGGCGATTGCGTTAGCCCAGCCGCTTCCACGCTTCGTTCTTCTTGAGACCGGACACGTCCTCCCAGGCCGCCTGCGTCCGCGGCTTCAACCTGAGCCGGCCCCGGGTCTTCTCCCAGGTGCCGACGGTGGAGGGGCTGACTCCGAGCAGCTGTGAGAACCGGCTTTGAGACAAGCCGAACCGCGCGCGCAGGCGCGCCACGGTTTTCCCGGTGATTGCACGAGGACTGGGTTTCACCCGGGGCGATGGCCGCTTGTTACCTTTTTCGGCCGACTTCTTCGGGGCCTGTTCATTCCGGGGACTTATCCTGCGGACCACGCGCACGGTCCTGACGCCCGATCTGTCCCGGGACTGCCCGTCCGGCCGGGCCGGAGACCGGCTCTTTGTTGTCCGGGCGGGGGTCGGCGCGAGCTCCGGCTCCTCCACGTCCAGATCGAGGCCGAAGACCTCCTGCAGGTCGTCCCGAGCGATGCGTTTTCGTTTACTTTCCGTCCCCAGCGCCGCCACGGCCTCCTCGGTCTCGACCGAGATCAGCTCCTCGTGGTCCACCCCACGGAGCTGGAAGAGCAGTTCCGGCCGCTCGTCCAGCCGCGCGCCGACGCCGTAGAGCACCGCGGCCACGTGCTTGCACATGACGGCCCAGTCCGGGCAGTCGCACTTGAACCGGATCTCCCTGGGCAGCGGGAAGAGGCCCTGGTCCCGGTCGGTCACCACCTGCATGACCCCGTCGGAGAGCTTTCCCTGCAGGAGGTCCAGGAGCGAGCCGATCCGGCCCGTGCAGGACTTCTTGAGATCCCTCCATCGCTTCGCCGGTAGCGGCTTCACGTCCACGGTTACGTTGTAGATCTTGAAGCCGCTCACCATGGCACGGACCTGCCCCGTCTCCACCTCGAGGTGACAGACCGAGCCGTTCCGGACGTAGGTGCGGCCGCGCGGCAGGCGGTTGGAATAATCGCTGAACTTCTCCAGGTGCGTGCACCAGGCCCCGCCCCAGAACGAGCGCGCGATCTTCCGGCCCTCGATCATCACGGGTTGCACGTCGAGGCCCCGCTTCCTGAGCTTATCCATCTCGCGTTGGGCCTTGCGGCGGCGGGTCGCCACCGGCACATAGGGCCGCCAGTGATACATTCTCACACCTTCCCTTTCATGCACACGCCCTCTCTATGTCCAGCGACACGAGCCGGATCAGCTCCTCGCTCTCCATCTCGGTCAGCATCTTCTCCGCGCCCCCCTCGACCACGTCGCGGGCCAGGCCGGTCTTCTCCTCGATCAGCGCGTCGATCTTCTCCTCGACCGTGCCCCGGCACACGAACTTGTGCACCAGCACGTTCCGCTCCTGGCCGATGCGGAAGGCACGGTCCGTGGCCTGGTTCTCCACGGCCGGATTCCACCAGCGGTCGAAGTGGATGACGTACGAGGCGGCGGTGAGGTTGAGTCCGG
This sequence comes from uncultured Planctomycetota bacterium, assembly GCA_964485695.1. GTDB lineage: Bacteria > Planctomycetota > JAFGQW01 > JAFGQW01 > JAFGQW01 > CAZAKZ01. Next base: position 5,515 of record CAZAKZ010000184.1, read on the forward strand.
TTCCGCCGGCCTTCAGGGACAGCACAAAGAAGGGGGGGCCCTGCTCCTCCTGGAATACTTCGATGAGCCGCCGGCGCTTTCCGACCGGGGTGCCGCCGTGGAGGATCAACCCCTCCCGGCCGAAGATCCCGGCGAGGTGCCTCGCGAGTGGCTCCGTCATCTCCCGGAACTGGGTGAAGACGAGGACCTTTTCCTGCCGTGCGGCGATCTCCTCGCAGATCTCTCCCAGCCGTCCAAACTTGCCGCTCTGGCCCGGGTCGTACTCCCCGTCGCCCAGAAAGTGGCTCGGATGGTTGCAGATCTGCTTGAAGCGCATCAGGAACGCCAGCACCAGCCCGCGGCGCTTGATTCCGCTGGTGTCTTCCAGCAGTGCGGCGAGCTCGCCCACCGACTTCTTGTAGAGCGCTGCCTGGTTCTTCCCCAGGCCACAGAAGGCCTTGACCTCGGTCTTCAGGGGCAGGTCCGCGATGACGTTCCGGTCGGTCTTGAGCCGGCGCAGGATGTAGGGCCGGACCAGGTTTCGCAGGGGCGCGAAGCGGTCCTGCGGCTGTTTCTCCAGCGCCTTCACGAACGTCTTGAACCGCCGCGAGGTGCCGAGCAGGCCCGGGCAGAGGAAATCGAACAGGGACCACAGGTCGGAGAGTCTGTTTTCCACGGGCGTGCCCGTGAGCGCGATGCGGGCCTCGCTCTTCAGTTTCTTGACCATCCGGGTCTGCCGGGCACCCGGGTTCTTGATGTTCTGGGCCTCGTCCAGCACCACCAGGCGCCACTCCAGGTCGAGGAGCCACGCCTGGCGGAGCCCCATGGCGTACGTGGTCAAGATCACGTCGATTGAACGGAGTAGAGGACCGGGATCGGCGGCGGCCGCCGCCAGGTCGTCCTTCCTCATTTCCGATGGGTGGAGGTAGACTGCCTCGAGGGTCGGCGCAAAGCGGGCGATCTCGGCCTTCCAGTTCGCGAGCAGGGACGCCGGTACCACCACCAGGGAGGGCCGGCGCCGCTTCTTCCCGCCGGCCTTCTTGAGGGACAGGAGCAGCGACAGCACCTGGAGGGTCTTGCCCAGCCCCATGTCGTCGGCCAGGCACGCCCCGAGGCCGAGGTTCGAGAGCAGCCAGAGCCAGCGGATGCCCTTTTCCTGGTAGGGCCGTAGCGTGGCCTGGAGGATCTTGCCCGGCCGGACCGGATCGAGCTCACCGGGATCGCGCAGGCGAGCCAGCATCTCCCCGAGCCAGGCGCCCGCGGTCACGAGAGACCACGCCCGGTCCGGGTCTTCGTCCTGCACGTCGGAACCGAGGTCCGCAGGGGCCCCAGCCAGAAGACGCATGCCCTCGTTGAAGGAGATTCCCCCCCGGGCGGCTTCCTTCTCCACCGCCTTCCAGTGCTCGAGCGCCTGGGCAAGCTGCGCGCGGTTGACCTCCACCCACTGACCCCGGAGCTGGACCAGGCCGTCTTCGCCGGCCATGAGACGGCGCCACTCTTCCCGGGTGAGGCGCTGGTCCCCCAGGGCGAGCGACACATTGAAGTCCAGGAGCTGGTCGTGGCCGAGGCGGTTCCGCTTCTTCTCGCCGAGGGTGACGGCCACTCGCGGCCGGGGGCGGCTGTGCCACCAGTCGGGCACGCGCACCAGGAGGCCGCTCGCCTCCAGGACCGGCACATCTCTGAGGAACCGGTGGGCATCGCCTGGCGTCCAGGCCAGAGGGTGGTAGATGTCTCCCGAATCGACCAGTTCTCTGACGAGGCTGCTCTGTCCGGCCGCCCGCTCCACGGGGGAGAGGAGCCGGATCATGGCCTTTCGGTTCCGGGCGCCGGCGTATTCCCGCAGGGCCCGGCTCAGCGGCCGGTGCTGGATCCGTCCGCCCCGGGAGAGATCCGGGGCGTAGGTTGCCATGAAGGCGAACGGGAGCTCCCGGTCCCGGCGGTTCTCCGCCAGGTGGAAGCAGACCCGGCCGACCTGGTGCCAGAGCGGAGCGCGGAGTTTCAGGATTTCCGCGAGCCCCTTGCCCGAGGCTTGGACCTCCTGCCGCACCCATCCGTCCAGGTCGTGCCACAGGGTCCGGTAAACCTCGTTGTTCAGGTACTCGGCCCCTTGCATGAGGGGTGCACCCGTGAGGAAGGCGGTGATCTCGGAATCGCGTGGGGGGATCACGGGCGCAAGGCTGCCTTCTCCATGCTCGGAGATCTGGCAGAGTGCGGTCAGGTAGCGGCAGGACAGATCGCGCCAGAAGGAAAAGGACGGGGGTGGGGGTGCCTCGGGCGGCCGCGCGGCCAGGGTGAAGAGACCGGGCGCCTGGCCGAGGGAGAAGGCGCCCACGGCTTTCTTTACCCAGGCGTCAGGTTCTTCGTCTGGTTCCGGGTTCTCCCCGAGCACGTGCACGTGGCCGGTCGGAGAGAGGGCGAGTTCGGGTCTCATGGGGCGGCTCCGGGGTCAGTTGGCAAGGCGTGATTGTAGTCTTCATGGGGTGGACTGGCCAGTGGGATGTCGGCGCAACCTGTCAAGACCCGCAGCAGCGTTTGTACTTCTTCCCGCTTCCGCAAGGGCAAGGGTCGTTCCGGCCCGTTTTTTTCCGCGCCCTGGTCTTCGCGGCCGCCTCGGAAGCTGCATTCCGGGCGGCTTTGAGGGAGCGTTTGCCGACCTTTTTCACCTCCCGGTCCCGGCCCTTCAGTATTTTCCGCAGGTCGGGGTGCGCCTGCACGAATACGTCGTGGAGGCGGTGCGCTTCGGCCAGGGAGAGGTCCACGTCCTCGAACGTCTCGATGTCGAAGGTGCCGTCCAGGAGGTGGCGGGCCTGGAAGATCTCCTCTGGTGGTGTTACTTCGGGACCGGGGCGCACCTTCCGGAACGAGAGCCTCACCTCCTTGCACGGGCATCCCGGCCTGGGGCAGTAGAAGTCCTGCACGAGATATTTCGTATCCTCGTGCTGGAATCGGAAGGTGTAGGGCTCCAGGGGCCTGGACGGGTCCGGTTCGTAGCAGAGTTCGGCAAAGGCGACCAGGGCGTCGGTGTTCATGGTCTCGGGGGGAATGACGTACGTGGCCAGGCGGCGCTCGAACCGGGCGCGGCTTCTCCTCCGGTCATACTCCGATTTCAGGTCGTCCTTCAACACCACGTCCAGAACGGCGAGGAATTCTCCCACCAGGCGCTTCTCTTCCGGTGAGAACCGGGACTTCCTGTCAGGACGCCAGGTCGTCATGTCAAGGCTCAGCTCGAGCGCCGGGCCCGTGGCCTGCTGTTTTCCCCGGCCGTCGGTTTCCTCGAGGGTGAGGTGGACGGAGTTGCAGTCGCAGTCCGGATTTTTACAGTACTGACGGAGCATCACGAAGTGGCGGTCGCTCTCTGGAAGATGGAGCAGCAAACCGGTGACGCGCTGCACGGGTTCATCCGGATATCGGATCCGGACCTTCACCTTCTTCATGCGATTGGCCAGATTTCAAGGTGTTCAGGAAACACAAGATGATCTCGGGGAAGGAAGGCCGGGATCTGACTCGCGGGATATCCATCCCCGGGCTCGAATTGCGAGCGTGACGAATGGGCCAGGGACTCGCATGCAACCAATGATATTTTTGTTCCGAGATCGACTGTCATCACCGGCGACTCATGGATATACGTTTGCGACTTCCGCGAGGTGCCACTGGCCATGACGCCGCACGAGGGCACAGCTGATGGTCCAGCCCTTCTCCAGGAAATCGGTCGCGGTTTCCGGCACTTCAATGGGGCCGAACACCCCTCCTTCCATCATCGGGGCGAGCCAGAGCTTGCCTGGCTCGAGGCGGGTGATGGTGCAGTGGCCGAAGTCGACGAACCCCTCCCCCGAGGGCCGGCCCGGGAGGCCGACCTCGATCTCGCTCAGGAGGTAAGACGCCCGCTCTGCGCGGGGAAGGTCGCGGGAAGCCCTGGAGGCGGTCGCGTAGCTAGTTGTTGTTGCATAATCAGATGAGAGGCCGAATTCTCCCTATAAAAAT
>CAZAKZ010000185.1:0-9423 GCA_964485695.1 uncultured Planctomycetota bacterium
ATTCCAACGAGATCTACGCGACAATCCACAACTTCGGCTCGACCGATCCCGCCAATGCCGATACAGACGAAGACGGACTGATGGACGGTTTCGAGGTCAGACCCTGGTTGCCCACAAATCTGTGGTCGAACCCGCGGCACTTCGATACCGACGGTGACGACGTCAGCGACGGCGACGAGTACCAGATCGGCTTCGATGACTACGTGTCATCGGGCACGAACTACACGATGCTGCTGGAAGATGACTTCGAAGACCCCACGGCTACCGCCACCAATTTCGTGCATACATCGTTTGTGCGCGACCTCTGGCATCTGTCCACGGCGGAGCCCAGACCCAAGAGAACGGTTGCTCCGCCCGCCTGGGCCTGGTACGAGGACGATCACACGCCGGGTACCGCTTTTCGATGCGCCGACGACTCTACGGGGACCAACCTGAATGCCACCTACGTTACCCAGGATGACTGGGTCTACTGTGAGTTGAGGACGCGCGTGCTGAACCCCGCGACCAACGGGGCGGTCAACCTGTTCGTCTCCTGGCGAGAGTATCACGAAACCGAGAAATCCCACGATGTCTGCCTCGTGGAAGCGTCGCGTGATGGGATCAATTGGTTTATCGCGCGGGAGGCCGCGTCCGGCTTCTCCGAGGGTTGGCGGCGGCGTGAAGCGAATATCAGCGGTTTCTCGGATACAGATACTCTCTACGTGCGTTTCGTCTTCCGTACGCTCAACAGTGCCAACAACAACTATCGCGGTTGGTGGGTGGATGACGTCAGGGTATACGCCGGCGCGACCATCGCGCACGGCAGGGTACGCGACATCGACGGCGTCCCGATTTTCGGCGCCGTTGTCCAGGCCGTCGGGCGCGGCGGCGTGACCAACAAGCTGGACGGGCACAGCTACGTGTTGCCCGGCAAGGTGTTCAGCGAAGTCGAAACGAAGGAAGACGGCAGTTACGCTATCCAGGGACTGCCCTTCGGGGACTACTACGTTCGGGCCAGGGCGCTGACGTACCGTTCCGAGTTCTGGGACGGGCCGCTCTATGACACGAACCGGCCGTTGCACACGTGCTTTGGCTTGGGGTGGAATGTCGGTGTGCCCGAGCGCCACCTGGTCAGGACAAATGGGATCCTCTCTCTGCCCGAGGGCCAGTCGATCAAGGGCTGCAACTTTGAGCTTGAGAAGGGCGCGTCCCGCGGGTCCATCGGTGTGGCCGTGGCGGGGCAGGCGCGCAATATCTACCTTGACCAGGTTGAAGACCAGGCCGTCATCTGGAATGGCGAGACCAACCAAGCGACGGCGGCGTTCATTCCATACATGACCACGAATGCGATGCCGACGCAGACCAACCCGGACTGGGAGACGAACGCCGTGGCGCCCACCCTGTTCGGCGGGATTGCCCAGGGCCTGCACACCCTGTACCTGCATCCGGATTGGCCGGGGATAGGGCGGATTCCGCGCATTACCGTGCCGGTTCGTGACGGCGAAGTCACCTGGGTGGAGGTACAGACCAACTGCGCCCCCGGAAGGATCTACATCACCTCGGTAGGCGGGCCGTACAGCATCTACATCGATAGCCGCGACATCGGGGAGCAGACGAGAGTTGGCGCTGCGTACACCGTTGTCGACGTGCAGGCCGGTTGGCACGAAGTAGAGCTTCGTTCCCCGACAATGAAGATCGGCACCAAGCAGGTGCAAGTGCCGTGGGGAGGACGGGAGTTCGTCGACTTCGGTCTGGAGGACCTTCTGGGCGAGAAGGCGAGCGTGCAGATCAGTGCGTCCGATATCAACGGCGGTGCCATCACGGGCGCTGTTGTGTATCTGAACTCGCGCCGCGTGACGCCGGATCAAGCGGTCAAGGGACAGGTTGTAACGCCCGTTACCGTGACCAATCTCAACGTGGGGACGTACTGGGTCACCGTGAGCAAGCCGGGCTACCGCGTTTCGCATCGCCGTGCGATGAACGTGATTCCGGGAACGACCAACAACATCACCATCCAGTTGTTCCAGGCGGACAACGAGTACGACGGTGTGGGTGATGCAACCGAAATCGCGGGCTACACCAACGTCTTCCTCTATAGCCGCAGCATCGACCCGGACCAGGACGGACTGTCGAACCTGGTCGAGTACGACCTGATCAGGCTCTACCGGCTCGGTATCAACGTGTTCGATGCCGATTCGGACGACGACCGGGTCTCGGACGGCGACGAGCTCGCGTTCGACGGGCAGCCGGGCCTGTTGGCCGGCAGCGAGCTGCAGCTCATCGCCGATCTGGGTGATACTGCCGTCAACACCTACTTCCGGGGACGCTTCCTGGAAGGTGTCAACAACTTCAACACGAATGGCATCGCGGCCAGCAACATGTGGGTTTCCGCGGATGGCGACATGTTCCTCGTTACGGGAATGACTTGGTCGGCGGACATCTTCGGAACACCCGTCATGGACTTCCGCTGCCGTGAGAACGGACCGGATGATGAAGTCCTGAATATCGGTCACAACGTCACGATGCCGGTCTATGCGGATACGTACCCCGATCGCGTCGATTCGGACGACGACGGCATGTGGGACGGGTTCGAACACAAGTACCTGAACAAGTACGGGTACGACTACATCCTGCTCAGCCCGATCGAGGCCGGACATACGGAAGACGATCCGGATACTGACGACCTGGTCAACCTTCGCGAGTTCCTGGGGGCCGACAAGGTTGCGAATACCAATGACTGGGTGGACCCCGGCAACCCGAACACGGACGGTCGTCACCCGCCGGACACAGGTCCGCACACTCCCGACCTGATGCCCGACGGCTGGGAGATTGCGCACCACTTCGATCCGCTGGATCACACCGACGCCATGTTGGATGCCGACATGGACTACCTGGTCAACGTGGACGAGTGGAAGCACGGCTGCGATCCGCACAACCCCGACACCGAGGCCGATGGTCTGATGGACGGTCTCGAAGTCAACAAGTACGGGACTCTGCCCCTGGTCATCGACACCGATCTGGACAGCCTCGGAGACGGCCAGGAGGTCGTCGATACCGATCTCGATTCGGGCAACGGCCTGGATGGCGGTTTCTTCCCCAACTGGGAAGTGGACAGCCGTGGTTACCCGCCCGATATGGATGACGACGGTTTTGCGGACGGGCCGACTGACTGGGATACCGATGGGGACGGCATGCCTGACGGGTTCGAGTGTATGGATGCGTTCGGGAACCTCCGCCCCGTTCCCCTGGATCCGCAACGCGACGATGCCGATGAAGACCCCGACGGTGACGGTCTCTCGAACCTGGACGAGTACATGGTGCTCGACGAGCGGGTCGGCGATCCGCCCAATGAATACGCGGGAAGCCCCGTATTCGGCGAACAGTTCAGCAACGTCGTTGTCGAAATCGAATCGGCCGACCCCTACATCATGCAGATCCACAGTATGACCGCGGATCCGATTGAGGAGTGGCGCGTGGAACGGCGCTATCCGGGCTATACCGGCGATTCATACTACCGCTATCACGCCGAGAGACTGGCCGAAGGCACGCCGTGGGCATTCGGCCCGCTGAGCTACTACGTGCAGATCGGGCGTCCCGGCCTGTACCGTTTCGAGCTCCGTCATCGGCACGTCGATCCCGTGAACCCGAATGTCGAGAACACGTGTTTCGTGATTCACACCTTCGACGAGGTGGTCGATGCGCGCCCGACCGAGTCGTTGAACTCTATCGACGACTGGACCTACGACACGTCTCAGCCCGGCGCCCCCACAGGCGACAATACCTACCAGTTGGAGGAGGGGGTACATCTGTTCGAAATCATTGAGGATGCGACAAACAACTGCCTTGACCGCTTCCATCTCTATCACGTCGATCTCCCGCCCCATGCGATTCCGGATGCAGGCACACCGCAGTCCCTGGTCGTGAGCAACGTCGCGGGGCCGGCGATCTGGGACTACTACCTGGATCCGCGCAATGCCGACTCGGACGGGGACGGCTTCCCGGACGGGTTCGAAACCTGGAAGGGGCTGCACCCCCGTGACCCGATTCCAACGCGTGATCCCAACGTCATGGTGATCCGCTATGGTCTATACTACCACGGTGGTGACCCCGATGGGGACGGAGTCAACAACTGGCGTGAATACAGCACGCGGTTTCTGCTCGATCACGACGCACACCTCGCCGATCCGGTGGGCTATTCCAATGCGATCGAAGGTAGTATGCACCCCTGGCTGTTCGACAGCGACGGGGAAGGCCTGGGAGACGGTGACGAACTCAATCTCATGCGGACGCATCCGCTGGTGCAGGATACGGACGGCGACCGCTTGCCGGATGGGAACAGGCTCGAGGAACGCACGGGTGAGGTCCGTACGGACCCGGGGCTGGCCGTCAGCAACGACGTTGAAATGGCCATGAACGACATGTGGGTGCTCGTATGGACCATCTTGCCGCCGGAACCGTGGCCGCACTGGGAACAGATTACCTATGGACCGGGTTCTCAGCCTCCGTCCCCGCGCTATGGCGCCGCCGGAACCTACGTCGGCTACTCGGTCACTGACGAGGATCTCCCCGGCGTCAATCGCGATGACGGTATGTATGTGGGCACGCCTACGCATTGGAGTCGCCCCATGATTGACGAGTCGCAGGTGTTTGGTGAGGCCGCACAGGGGCGCGTTCCGCCCGGCCAGGTGTTGCTCAACAACAGCACGTTCGTCGTTTTCGGCGGGCGCAGAGGAATAGACCAGAAGTACAACGAAGTCTGGGAGTACGACTTCGTCAACGAGTTCTGGACGAACGTACCGTTGCCCGTGGCGGCAGGCCCCGGCAACGCTTGGTCGTATTCCCCGGCCGTCGATGCGGGCGTGGTTGACTGCGCGGCGGCAACCAGAATATACGTCAATGACAACCTCAAGCGGCCGGAGATATATAACTTCGATCGGCCGCGTCCGGGATCGCCTCCCGGATACAAGCACTACGATGGGTTCGGGAACGGCGTCCCCGACCAGATACAGTGGGGACCGGGCGGCACGACCACGCGGTCGAACTGGGACCGCACGCTGGTCTTCGGGGGCTGGGATGACGGTTTTTCCGACTATGGCTATGTGGGCGGCGGACTCTACGTGACTCGCTACTACAAGTCCACCGACAACACGAACATCGTTATCACGCACGGTTGGCCAATGGGCTTGGGCGTAGAAATGGTGCCCGAGCAGGAAGACTTCAGGTATGACTCGAGTTACTGGGAGTTTCAGAGCGAGAGTGTCTCGACGAATCAGATCAAGGCACGGGCCCTTGCTACCACGATGGACATCGGCATCGAAGGTACGAACCGCATCTTCTCCAGCATCGTGCTGCAGAACGTTCTCAACAACAGCTTGAGTTGGCCCGACGGATCGACGATGAGGGCCGTTCTGCACACGACGATCAACAACCCTGGGGCTGCATTCGATGTCGAGTTCGGAGGCGAAATCAGGGGCGGGGAGCGATTCAGGTTGTTGGGCGCGAAGGGTGTGCGCCCTACCGAACGTGATGGGAACTTGATTGGAAGACGTGATCTCACGATTCCAACGGGTGCGACAGTCGATCTTGACGTGACTGACATCGTGACTGCCGTCCTGACAGGGAACTACGGGTGGCAGGCAGAAGGGACGTGGCAGTACCAGGATTTGGGTTTCCTGTTTGTCGGAAAGTCAAATTCCCTCGGCCGGGCAACCGTGGGGTGTGACGTGGAAGATGTCTGGCTTGAGATCACAATCGACAGGCCGCACTACCTGGCCCCATACCCGATGATCGCATCGCCGGACTTCCCCTATCCCGCTGGCCCCCCCGCGGATATGGGCATCGTCCACGAGCAGAATCCGATGACCCTGCGGATGGGCAATTGGACCTGGGAAATGCTAGGCTCCCTTGTGAACCATCCCGGCTCGCGCAAATCCTGCACCATTGCGTGGAACGAAACAACCCACCGCTGGTATGTGTTCGGCGGCGCGAACAGCGCCGGTGCTCTTGGCGATGTCTGGGAGGCGGACGACGTGTTTGCCTCTTGGAGTGAAATCGCGACCGGTTCGCCGGAAGCTCCCACTCCCCGCTGGGGACATGCCATGGTACCGTGGCTGAACGGTGTGGTCGTCTTCGGCGGGTTCGACGACGAAAACACGCCGCTCAATGAGGTTTGGTATCTGAACGGGCCGGGCGGGACGTGGACCGAGATCAAGTTCGGGGACGGCGAAGTACCGCCTCCGCGCGGCGGGGCCTGCCTGGGGCTGGTAACGGGTCCGCGCGGTACCATGATCTTCATGTACGGCGGCACGGACGGCAACGAGTACTTCAGCGATACGTGGAACCTGGATATCGGGGCGACCCCGGGCGTCAATGCCAAATGGACGCTCATCTTCCCGGACGACGAGGGGGGTGCGATGTCGTTGTCGCCAAGTCCCTCGGCGCGTGCATTCGCCGCCCACAACAACAACAACGGCGGTGTCATGCTTGTGTTCGGCGGCCGTACCGGCGGGTTGCCCACGGGCGAGGATACGGACGGCGATCTCGTCGCCGATAGCGTCGAGCTGGAGATCGGCGGCTCGCCTTCTGGGCGCGATCCGCGTGCCAATGCGCTGCTGCCCCAGTCTGCACTCCACAACCTCTCTCCGGGGGGCGAGGAAGTGCCCTACGCCTTCCAGCGTATTGGTGGCGTTCGCGCGGCCGGTGGTGTGCGTCCGGCTGTCGCCGACTTCGAGTCGTTGGAGATGATCGACCTCGACGACGCCGCCTTGGCCACCCTCAACCGTACGCACGCTTTAATATACGACCTTCCCGTCGAGACAGGGGCATTGGGGTACAATGCGGCAGATGCCAGTGTCACGACCCTGTGGTGGAGCCAATACGGCGGAGCGGACGGCAACAAGTACGATGAACGCAACGTCTGGGAAATCGGCATCCCACATCCGGAAGGCATTTCCGAACCGAACCTGGTGCCGCCCAAGGCCTACAATGGCCGTTGGTGCTATGGTACGGACCTGAACGGCAGCTACCCGGACAACGCCACGATGGAGCTGTACACTCCCCTCATGGACCTGACGCTACCTGACTTCCTCAACAGCACGGACTGGACCAACACGAACAACTTCTACCTCGTCTTCCACGAGTGGTTGGACCTGGCGGAGGGCGATTCGGTCAGAATCGAGGCCATCCGTCCGCGGAGCTCGGCGCAACGGTTGCGGCGTTACAGCAGCCTGCCGATCGTTCCCGTCATGGGCAGTCGCTTCGCGGCGGCGAATACGGATGGGAAGTGGCGTCGCGTCATTCTGCCGCTGGACACGCTGGCCAATGAGCCGGAAGTCTATGTCCGGTTCATCCTGCAGAGCGACGAAAGTGACAGGGCCGGCGGGTGGTACCTCGACGACGTGGCCGTGCTTCAGGCCGGCGAAATCACCGGTTTCACGGCGAATCCCACCACCAAGTTCATGGAGCTCTACGGCATCAATGGGACGAACGCGTTGAACAGGGTGACGGTTGGCGTGGGCACCCGCGGGTACGGATTCGAGCTTCTTGCCGCGGGCACGTACCGCGTCAGGAACCCGGACACGGGAGCCTCCATGGTCGTCAACATCGGGCAGAATCTGTGGACGCGGGTGACACCGGGGCTCACGGTTGCTCCGCTCGTGCTGGACCTGCATATCGGCGGTCCGAGCATGGTGCTCTCCTGGCCCGCCGTGGTCGGCGGCCGCTATATCATACAGGCCATCAGTCCCGCGGATCTCGGCGCAGGCGGCGCCTGGACCACCCTGACGACCGTCACGGCGACTTCCGAGACCGCCGAGTTTATCGATAATATCGCCGCGGCGACCGGGGCAAAACTGTATCGCGTGCTCTTCATAGGTACGAATTGACAACAGCGCGGGAAAACCCTATCCTGCGCGGTTAATTGGGGAGAAGATGTCTCCGCTTCGCGCTCTTGCGAGCGCGGGGCGGATGCATTTGCACTTGAAAGCGTCCCGTTTGCGGATGCCTAACATTGCGGCTTGACGTTGAGCGTTAGCCTGAGGAGAAAGAATGAACAACGTACTGCGTACCGTGGCGACCGTCAGCGTGATTGCCGCTTTGGGTTTTGTGGCCGGGTGTGACTGGGAAGACAGTGATGATTTCAATACCGCAAGGGGGGCCGGCGCGACGGTGAACCTGTCCGGGGTCTATACCGGACGCAGCGGGAGTCTGCTGACCCGCGAAGGCGCAGAGACGACGGTCAGCCGGCTCGTGCTGACCCACATCGGCAATACCGTGGAGATCCGCGACAACAACAACTCCTACTATACCGGTAATATCGGTTCACCGGGCGTCGTGTCCCAGCCCGATTCCGAGATGGGCGCCTACCCGGCCGGGTCCGAGATGCTGCAGGCGCAGATCAACTTCGCGGGGGAGAACGTGGACACCGGCAGCGCCGTGGAGTTTGTCGGCATCGTCCGCGCCATCGCCGTCACGGAAGTGACCTCTCTGGATCGTTCGCTCACGATCCAGGACCAGGAGCTGAATCAGACCTCGCAGTACCAGTACACCATCACCGAAGCCAATACGCGCTACGTCATCGAGGGCAACTGGGTGGAAGGCGGTGATGTCTTTGCCCTCAACGGCGAAGCTCGCGCCGTCGGTGGCACGTTCACAACGCCTGCTCCGGCCGGCGCGGGTGGTTAGGGCCGGCCGGGCTTCGGCGGCTGACATCGACCGTGGAATGAGAGTCAAGGACATTGACGAATTCCGATCGCCCAGGCGCAGGCCGTGGCTGCTTCTGATCGTACTCGCAGCCGCGGTCGTGGCTCTCGTCTACCATCTCTTTCCCCGTTCCGGCCGGCATTCCCGGCAACCGGATGCGAGCGGCAATCGGCCGGTTGGCGAGGGGCTGATTGCCGAGCCGGGGCCTGACTCCGGCGCGGGGGCCGCCGACGTGCCGCCGGCAGCGGACGTGTCCGCGGCCCTGCAGCGCGCAAGAGTCCTGGAGGAAGGCGATGGCCTGTCGGGCGCGCGCACGGCATACCTGGCTATCCTCGACCAGCCGATCGCCGGCCGGGTGCGGACCGAGGTGGAACAGCGCCTGGGGCGAGTGAACATCCGGCTCGCAACCACCCCCATGGCCATGGCCGAGAAGGTCGACTACCTGGTGCAGTCCGGCGATTCCGTGCAGCGAATCGCGCGCAAGTTTGGAACGACTATCGACCTCGTGCAGGTCAGCAACGATCTGCGAAACCCCAACCTGATCAAGGCCGGCGACCGCTTTCGTATCCTCAAAGGCGATTTCGCGATCGAGGTCAGCAAATCGCGGCGTGACCTCGTGTTGTCCTTGAACAAGAGGTTCTTCAAGCGCTATGCCGTGGGTACCGGCAAGTACGGGAAGACCCCCGTGGGAACGTTTGTCATCAGCGACAAACAGAAGAACCCCGTGTGGTGGCGCCCGGACGG
>CAZAKZ010000186.1:0-9385 GCA_964485695.1 uncultured Planctomycetota bacterium
TATTTTTATAGGGAGAATTCGGCCTCTCATCTGATTATGCAACAACAACTAGCTAGCAGTACCCCCCGCTTCCTGCCCACGAGCATTATATGACCTGATTCGAGACATTTTCGGAGCGTCGGGGGTCCCACAGCCCTGAGATGTCCCGATTCAGGACAAAAACAGGCCGTGGGCCTCCGGATTCCGTGCGTCCGGCGGGCAGGTCGTATCGGAAGGGAATCGGTTTCGAAGAAAATCGGATTTTTTGATGAGAGGGGAACCGCTCGGCCTACTCCTCCTCGGGCGTCTTCTTGAGCGCCATCACCAGAGATACCGCGGCGCCGCCGAAGAGCAGGATGCCGGCGAGGACCATCACCACGATGCCCAGGATCGGAGGCGAGGTATAGCAGGTGGCCACGTTTTTCGTTGCGAGGGTCTCTCCGACAACGGTCTTGCCATCGGGCTGCATGCGGTCCGGCAGCTTCGCGATCAGCCGGGTGAGGCCCGGTGCAGCCGGCCGCCACAGGATCCGGCCGCCTTCGCCGAAGGGGCCCACCACGGCTTCCACCTTGGTCTGGCTCTTGGGGCGGTAGATCACCTTCAGTTCCACCCCCGGTGGAACGGCTTCACCTTCGAGCCGGACCTCCTGATCCGCACCCACCACGGGGAACCGGTCCTTGAGAGCCAGTTTCAGGTCGGCCAAAGCCGGGGACGAGAGCACTGCACAGGCGAGGATGTGTAGAATTATCCTTTTCATTGTCCGTCCTCCCCGGCCTTGCGCCGCCTCAGGAAAGTCAACACAAGGGCTCCACCCAGGGCCAGCACCAGCCAGCCCCCGAAGGCGTAGATGTGCAGGTTCTTGAAGGCGCCGGTCTCCTTGTCGTGGCCGTAGAGGCCGTCCTGGAATTCCTTCATGACACACAAGGTCAGGATGGTAAGGATAACCACCGGCAGGACGTAACGCACCAGAACGATGAACTTGGTTCCTAGCTTGATGCGGGCGGTCTGGTTGATGAAGGCCACCAGCTTCCGGGTGTCGTAGAGCCACCCAAGGATGATGACCTCCAGCAGGCCGCAGACGAGCAGGCCGTACCCGAAGGACCAGTGGTCGAACAGGTCCAGAAGCGACAGTCCCAGCGTGCCGGTGCTCTTGAGCCCGGGATCCACCACCGTCGGCAGGGTGAAGACCAGGGAGCCGGCCAGGCCGATGACACAGACCCCGATCATCACCTTCATCCTCGGCAGGCCGAACTTGTCGATGATGGAGAGCACCACCGCTTCCACCAGGGAAACCGAGCTGGTCAACCCCGCTACCAGGAGGAGCACGAAGAACAGAATGCCGAATCCCTGCGCCATCGCGGGGATGTGGGCGATGCCCTCGGGCACCACGAAGAAGATCATCGCCAACGAGCTCGCTTCCGGCACGATGGCAAAGGCGAAGAGCAGGGAGAAGATGGCCAGGCCGGCGATGTACTCGAAACCGCAGTTCATCAGGCTGACGGTCGTGGCGTTCTGCACGTCGTCGCTCTTCTTCGGCAGGTAGCTGGCGTACGCGGTCATGATGCCGAACCCGAGGCTCAGGGTGAAGAACATCTGGGAAAACGCCCCCTTCCACACCTGAACGTTGCTCATGACGGAGAAGTCCGGGGTGAACAGCCGGAAGACCCCCTGGATGCCGTTCTCCATGGTGAGGCCGCGCACGATGAGCACGATCATCATCAGCCACATCAGCGGCACGAAGATCTTCACCACCGCCTCGATGCTCCTGGCGCCACGGATGATGATCAGCATGTTGAAGATCCAGACCACAACCACGCAGATCATCGGGAGCCAGCCGCTGATCATGTTGAAGAAGTAGGTCATGACCTCGGAGATGGCGCCCGGGGGGAGGGTGAACTCGTGGAGTTCAGGAGCGTGCCAGAGGTTCTTCACGGCGCCGACCAGCATGCCCATCACCCAGCCCAGGATAGTGATGTACCACATGGTGATGATGCTCGCATTGAGCACCCCGAACCAGCCGGCCAGCTCCGCCCGTTTTCCGCTGATCTGGTACATGGCGTTCGGCATCGACTTGCGGGTCATGCGGCCAAGGCCGAGTTCGAGAACCATCACGGGAATGCCGATCAGGAACAGCGCCACGAGATAGGGAACGTAAAAGGCCCCACCGCCGAACTTGTAGGCGTTGCCCGAGAAGAACACGATGTTCCCCAGGCCGATGGCGCTGCCGGATGCGGCCAGGATGAATCCCAGCTTGCTGCCCCAGCTGCCTCTGGCTTCGGACATGATTTCTCCCGAAAACCGGACGTCGAGGAGGAGATTCGAGGGGACATCAAAATCACGGCCCCGTGAAAAGTCAAGCGCCCGGCAGGCATTCCCGGAGATCGGCGCATGGGGAGTAGGAGGGTGCCCCGGGACTTGAACTCCGCGGGAGGGGCCGGATACAATGGCCGCTCCACCCCCGGACGGTGACTCGACAGACTCTATTCGAGGTGGTTCCCCATGGATCCCGTGCTCATCGGCTTCATCGCATACCTGGTCCTGGTGGTGGTCGTGGGTCTGGCCACCTGGCGGCTGAATCGCACCGGCGAGGACTACCTCCTGGCCGGCCGCCGGCTGCCCACCTGGGTGGCCACTTTTTCCGAACGCGCCAGCGGCGAGTCGGCCTGGCTGCTCCTGGGCCTGCCCGGCGCGGTGCTCCTGAGCGGTCTGGTGGAAATCTGGGCGGTGATCGGCTGCGTGGCCGGCATTGGGCTGAGCTGGTGGATCGTGGCCGGGCCGCTGCGGCGAGAGACACAGCGCCTGGGGGCGCTCACCATCCCGGAGTACTTTGTCCGGCGTTTCGGTGCCACCGGCCAGCTCATCCGCCTCACAGGCACGGCCATCGTCCTGTTCTTCTTCGCCTGCTACCTCTCGGCCCAGCTCAACGGCGCCGGCAAGGTCCTGGACGTGACCTTTGGCATTCCCCACTTCTGGGGCATGGCCCTGGGAGCCCTGATCATCGTGGCCTACACCGTCATGGGCGGATTCTTCGCCGTGGCCTGGACCGACATGATCCAGGCCGTCATCATGCTCTGCACCCTGGTGATCCTGCCCATCGTGGCCTTCGTCCAGGTCTCCCAGGCGGGGGTGGACGTGGGCGCCGCCCTCGACCGGATCAGCGTGATCTCCCCCGGCGCGAACTCCTTCCTCCGGGGCTGCACGGGGTGGGCGGCCCTGGCCGTGGTCGTCGGGGGGCTCAGCTGGGGTCTCGGCTACCTGGGCCAGCCCCACGTCATCATCCGCTACATGTCCATCAAGAGCCCCGAGGCCGTGCACCAGGCCAAGTACATCGCCTTTGTCTGGGCGCTCCTGGCCTTCTCCGGGGCGTTTCTCATCGGCCTCGCCGGCGTCTGCCTGGTGGACCTGAAGGACCTGGTGGATCCCGAGAAGTTGAAGCAGTTCCCCCACCTCCTCGAGCGCTGGCCCGAGGTGAACGTCTCGGAAATCCCAGGGAAGACTCTGAAGACGCTCGTCGATGGGGAACACCTCATGCCGTTCATGGCCACCCATCTCCTGCCCGCCTGGATCGCCGGCATCTTCATCTCCGGCGCGGTGGCGGCCATGATGTCCACGGCCGACTCGCAGCTCCTGGTCACCACCTCGGCGGTGTCCGAGGACGTGGTCCACCGCATCTTCAGGCCCGATCTGGGCCACCGGCGCATGGTCCTGATCTCCCGCCTCACGGCCCTGGTGGTGGGGGTCCTGGCATTCGTGCTGGCCCTCACCTCCAAGGAGCTGATCTACAACATGGTGTCCTACGCCTGGTCCGGTCTGGGGGCCTCCTTCGGCCCGGCCATCGTCTTCTCCCTGCACTGGAAGCGCACCACCGGGGCCGGGGTGGTGGCCGGCATGCTCACCGGGTCGCTGAGCACCATCGTGTGGTCCAACTACCCCGTGGGCGAGTACATCTCGGTTCGGTTCGTCTCCTTCGTGCTGGCCGTCCTGGCTGTTTGGCTCGTGAGCCTGGCCACGTCTCGGGATTCTGGGGAAACCTCACAAACCCATGCGTGAGAAGTAGTCCTTCGTGGCCTTGAGGACCTTCCCGGACAGCAGCAGGGCGCCGGTCAGGGTGGGGATGGCCATGAGGGCGAAGCAGGTGTCGATGATGTTGAGCACCGTATCCTGCCCCAGCTCCGCCGCCACCGGAAGCGAGGCCAGGTAGACGTAGACGTACTTCGACCCGATCCTCTCGCCGAACAGGTAGCGGGCGCATTTCAGGCTGTAGTACGAGTAGGAGATCATGGTGGTGACCGCAAAGAGCGTGATCATCAGGGTCAGGAGGTGGCGCCCCCCGCTCCCCATGGCCGTCTGGAAGGCGTTGGCCGTCATCACCACACCCGAGTCCCCGTAGGTGACCCCCGAGGTGAGAATGACCAGGCCGGTCAGGGTGCAGACGATGTTGGTGTCCAGGAAGGGTCCCAGCATGGCGATGAGGCCCTCGCGCACCGGCTCTTTGGTCTTTGCCGCACCGTGGGCCATGGGGGCCGTGCCGATGCCCGCCTCGTTGGAGAAGGCCGCGCGTTTCACTCCGGTGACCATGGCCTGGCGCATGGTGATCCCCACGGCCCCGCCGGCCAGGGCCTCTCCCCCGAATGCGGCGGAGAAGATGGACGTGATGACCTCCGGCAGGGCGGAGGCGTGGTAGAGGATGATGAACACAGCGGAGCCCACGTAGAGGATCACCATGGCGGGCACCACCCGCGAGGAGACGGTGCCGATCCGGACGATACCGCCCAGGATCACGGCCCCGACCATTCCCATGCAGGCGAGGCCGGTCACCCAGGTCATGACGCCGTAATCATCGTGGAGCAATGTGGAGAGCTGGTTCACCTGGAATAGGGACAGGCAACCGACCAGGCCGCAGACCGCGAAGAGAACAGCCAGGGGCCGGGCCCATTTCCCGAGGCCGACCTCGAGGAAGTACATGGGGCCGCCCTGGTCGATGCCCCGCCCGTCCTTCTTGCGGTAGAGCACCGCCAGGGTGCAGGTGAAGTACTTGGTGGCCATGCCCACCAGGCCCGAGACCCACATCCAGAAGAGGGCGCCGGGGCCGCCGACACCAATGGCGACTGCCACGCTGCCGATGTTCCCCAGGCCGAGGGTGGCCGAGAGCGCCGTGGTCAGGGCGGCAAAGTGGGAGATCTCGCCGGGCTCGTCGGGATTGTCATACTTGCCCCGGATGATGTCGAAGGCGTGGCGCCAGCGCCGGAGCGGCAGGAATCGGATCAGGAGCGTGAAGACAATGCCGGCGCCGATGAGGGTGTAGACCAGGGGCAGATCCCATACCAGGTCGACTGCATCGGCCCAGAAGGCGTCGAAGGCGTTCGGTGTATTGTCACTCAGCAGGGAGATCAATCGTTCGCTTCCAGCCTGAACAGCGCATCCGCGATGCGCTCGCTCTTGCACCTCGGGCACCGGGTTGGTGTCTGGAAGTGCCGGGTGCCTCGATCCTTGAAGACGAACTCGCACGCCTCGCAGTAGGCCGGGGTCACCACGACCCTGTCACCGTTGCGGCGGGCAGTCTTCGTCGCGTGGTGAAGATCCTCCTCCAGGAGGTGGTGGGGCACCCTGAGCTGAAACCGGAGCCCCTCGAAGGACTGGTCTCCTTCCTTCAGCAGAGCCAGGATCTTCTGGCGTCGCGTCTGTTCCGCCATGGGGGATGCCCTCCGGGAAATTCGAGCCCGGATTATATCCGGGAAGAGGAGGGATTCCGGTAGGATTGGATATTTCCAGTCCCCATTCTCGCGATTTCGGCCATTATATGGGCGGAGTGAATGCATCTCATCCCGGATCGGCCGATATCCGGGGGAGATGGGTTGCATGTTTGAGCTCATTCATCGGAGGAGGAAAGTCATGACCATGAAGACCTGCCGCACCGGCCTGGTCGTTCTTGCCTTTCTGTTGATCGGACTGCCCTCGGGGGCTCAACCTCCTGACATACCGAAGAATCCAGAGGAATGGGCCGAGCGAGCCAGAAAGTTCACCGACTCCCTCAAGCCGGGCGGATTCGTCCGGTATCACGACTACCTCGATCCCGGGAACCTCGTCATCCTTGGGCGGATCAAAGGAGTATTCGCATCCCGCAAGAAGAAGATCGCCCCCAACGAAGTGGTTGCGCCGGGCGTCAAGGGGGAGCTGGGCAAGGGCATCGTGGCGGGCATCGCCCGCTACGGAAGGTCCACCTTTTACCACGCCACGGGGAAGTCCCTCCTCACGGCCGAAGCGGTCCTCCTCGGCAGTCCCTCGTCCGACAGGGTGCAGCTGCGATACAAGGTCCAGGTCGAGAAGTCGGCCCGGGGCAAGACCAACTACGTGATGCTCGGGGATGAACCGGTCCACCTCCAGAAATCCCTCTACGGCCTCTGGATCCTGAAGCCGGAGAAGAAACCGAAGGGCGCGTACTCGATCCTGCGTCTGATCGCGTTCCGGGAGAAGCCCGGGGCCTCCAAGAAGCCCCTGATGACGTTCAGGAAGAACCAGGAGGACTACTTCGAGGTCAATGCCGCCATCCGGCTCTATACCGACGTCATCGAGGCCGCTCAGGGATTCTACGAGGCCGGCAAGCTCTCCGAGGCCGTGGCCATCCTGGAGGAGGCCCTCAAGGACAAGCTGAAGATCCGTTCCCTGACCTTCGAGGACAGGGCCAAGGCCCTGGTCAAGCCCTACCGGACCAAGGTGGAGAAGCTCCTGAAAAAGCTCCGGGAGAAGAAGGAGGCCGCCAAGAAGGAGGGGCAGGCGTCCGGAGACCCGAAAGGCGGAAAGACCGGCTGATCCTGGACATTCCTCACTATTCCCTCAACCCGCCCGACCTGTCCATCGTTTCTCGTTCGATCACCGTATATCCAGGTATAATCTGCCCGGGGTAAAACGGTCTTTGGCCACGGCAGGATCGAGTACGGAATCCGCCCATGGAGACATCCCGGCAAGCCCGGTCCCCCGACCGGGGAAGTACGGTCCGGGTGGTGAGTCTGAACATCGCCCACGGCCGGGGGACCGCTCCGCACCAGGCCCTCGTCCGGAAGAAGGACATCGAGGGGAACCTCGACGCCATCGCGCGGTTCCTGGCCGACGTGAATGCGGACGTGGCGGCCCTGCAAGAGGTGGATGTGGACTGCACCTGGAGCGGCCGGTTCAGCCACCTCGACCACCTGGCCCGGAAGTCGGGCCTCACCCACGCTCTGGCGGGGACCCACACCCACGTCCGGCGGCGGCCCCTCGGGCCGCTCCGGTACGGCACCGCCCTGCTCTCGCGCCACCCCATGGTGGGGCGCCTCAAGCACGGATTCAACCGACGGATCACGGGGAGAAAGGGATTCTGCGCGGCGACGATCCAGGTGGGGTCCCTCCACGTGGATGTGGTGAGCCTGCACCTGGACTTCGCCCGGTCCGCTGCCCGGAGGCGTCAGATCCGGAGCATGATCTCCATCCTGGAGATTCTGGGTCGGGAGCGCCCCCTGATCCTCGCGGGGGACTTCAACGCCTGCACCATCGCCGAATATCCTCTGTTCAAGGTGCTCGAGGCGTGGCGCAGCCTGCAGAAGGTGCCCTTTCTCTTTGCGGAAACCGCGACCTATCCCTCGGCCCGACCCCGGCACGCCATCGACCACATCTGGGCCACACCCGAGCTCCGATTCCGGTCCTACCGGGTGCATCCGGTCCGGCTATCGGATCACCTGCCCAGCGAGGTGGTCCTGGAGGTGTGAAGGCTTATTCCGATCCCTCCGCCAGCACCTCCGCCATCCACGGCAGCACGTCTCCGCTCTTGCCCTGGCAGAAGAATCCGCCCTCGTTTTCCGCCAAGCGGCTGAAGGGATTGGCATCGGGATTCACATCCACCATGGGAATGCCCCGGTGGGCTGCAAGACTCCCGACCTGCACGGGGAGGTTGGTGGCGCCGGAGGTGCCGGCCGTGACCAGGAGAGCGGCCCGCTCGCCGGCGCGCAGCGAGCTCTCGAAATGGTAGTGGACCTCGTCGTAGCACTCGTCGAACCAGAGAACGTGGGGTCGGGCCGGGTGGCCGCATGCAGGGCAGACCAGGGCCTGCCGAGCGGCCTCATGGAGGGGGGAGGTGCGATCCATGTCGCCGATGCTGCCGGGGATGGGGTAAGTGTCCCGGCTGCACTCCCGGCTGCAACGCATGGTGTTGATGTCTCCGTGAATCGGGAAGGTGCGGCCCGGGGTATTGCCCGTCCGCTGGTGGAGTCCGTCCACGTTCTGGGTGATGAGAAGAAAGCGATCTTCGAGAAGTCTTTCCATGCGGACCAGGGCCTGGTGTCCTGCATTCGGCTCGGCCCGATTGCACAGGGTGCGGCGATAGAGGTACCACTGCCACACGGCTTCGGGATGGCGCTGGAACATGGCCCGGGTGGCCATCTCGGTGGGGGCATAGTTCCTCGAGCCCACGACCCAGTAGCCCTCTTCCCCCCGGAAAGTGGGGATGCCGCTCTCGGCCGATACACCGGCGCCGGTCAGAAACACCATGAGCCCGTTGCCCCGGGCAATGTCCCGGAGCGTTTCGGCCAGTTCAGCGTTGCGGTATTTCATGGATTTGACTCGGACTCGTATCGAGGAGACCGTATCGTTCAGGCCGGGTCGTCCGCCAGGATCTCTTCCCGGGTAAAGATCGCAACCAGCTCAACGCCCGCCTGGCGGAGGTTTTCCGTGCCCCCTTCCTGGCGGTCCACCAGCGTCACCACCAGGTTCACCTCGGCGCCGGCCTCGCGGACGGCCTCCACTGCCTTCAGGGCCGAGCCCCCGGTGGTGGTCACATCCTCCACCACTGCCACCGGTCCGGTGCCGGGGGGCAGGTGGCCTTCCACGGACTTGGACGTGCCGTGGCCCTTGACCTTTTTGCGAACAATGAAGGCCGGGAGGGGCTCTCCCTCCAGGTAGCTCACCGTGGACACGGCCGCCACCATGGGATCGGCCCCCAGCGTCAGGCCGCCCTGGGCCAGGAATCCCCGGCCCCGGAGGCACTCGAAGACGAGTCGGCCGACGTAGTAGGCCCCCTCCGGATGGAGGGTGGTCATCTTCCCGTCCACATAGAAATCGCTCGTCTTACCCGAGGCAAGGGTGAAGGTGCCGGTTCTCACCGACTGCTCGCGGAGTATGGCCAGGAGCCGCTTCCGCATGGTACCGAGATCCTGAGATGGGCTGGACATGTGTAATTCTCCAATCGGGTACCTGGAAATATACTTTCCCCCGGCGAGCTTTCCACTGCGAATTCCACGGATTACCTGTATAATCTTCCTGGAAGATCGGAGAGGCCACTCAGGAACCCCTCCGGGAGAATCCCGTCATGTGAAGAGGAAGACGTAACTACTCACCCCTCTCAGTATAAATTTTCCCTGAAAGGGCCAACTGAATG
>CAZAKZ010000187.1:0-9373 GCA_964485695.1 uncultured Planctomycetota bacterium
ACAGTCCTGCCTGCTCAGCCTACCGTCTTGGAAAAAATATCTTTACACCCCACACCCCCCACGCGACTCGCCACCACCGGTACGCCCGAGGCCATGGCCTCCAGCGCCACCAGTCCGAAGGACTCGGCCCGTGAGGGGACCACCACCACGTCCGCGGCCCGGTAGACATCGCACGAATTCTCGAAATCCGGGATCCAGTGGACGGATCTCGTCACGCCCCGTGTCTCGGCCTCCCGCCGGAGGCGATCTTCTTCCTCCCCGCGGCCTGCCACCACTAGATGCGCACCCGGGATCCGGTCCAGGACCGCCGGCCAGGCCTCGAGGAGCACGTCCGCCCCCTTTTCCTGGACCAGGCGGGCCAGGAAGGCCACCAGAGGGCCTCTTGGGGGTAAACCCAGGTCGGCGCGTGCGGCCGCCTTACCCGATCCGTCCACCGGAGTAAAGCGCTCCGGGTCCACCCCGTTGGGTATGACAGCAATGCGGTCGGACTCAAATCCGGCCGCTTCCAGGGTCGCGGCCATGGTCCGGGTCAGGGCGATGACGCGCCGGAGCCGTTTTCGGTAGAGGCGGAGGCGGAGCCGCCCCACCCCGGTCTCCTGGAGATCCCGGAGATTGCCCGTGGGACCCGTGGTGTGCAGGGTGGCCACGCCCGGCACCGGGCAGAGCGCTGCCAGGAGGGCCGGGAGGTAAAGGGAGTGGGCGTGGATCACGTCGATAGGCCCGACGCGCCCGAAGAGTTGCCAACACCCAGCGAGCCAGAACCGGAGGCGCTGCACTAGACGTCCGCCGCGGGGCCCGCCCACTCGCCGGACCTCGACGCCGTCCAGATCCTCTGCCGCGGGAAGGCCTCCGGTCTGGCGAGTGACCACGGTGCAGCGATGCTCTCCGGTCCGAACGAGGCCCGCTGTCAGCGAACGCACCAGGGTCTCGATGCCGCCCCTGTGGGGATGGAACAGGGTTGTCACGTGAACCAGGTGCAAGGGGGGAAGGGAAGGGACGGGGCCGGCCTCCCGGCTCAGAACTGGAACTCCCCGTCCTTCAGGATGACCTGGCCGTCGGCCACCACCGTCGCCTTCTCCACCAGCATGTCGTAGTGGTGCTTGCTCTTGTTGGGTCCGAGGCCGGCCGAGTCACCGATGGCGAAGTGGACCGAGCCGAAGGCCTTTTCCGCCTCCAGGAGGTTGTTGCAGATCCTGGCGTTCATGTTGGTGCCGATTCCCACCTCACCGATGACCCGGCCGCCCGCGTCCCGGCCGATATGGTCCAGGATGTCGGAGATGCTCTTGCCCTTGTGGTCCACCACCCGGCCTTTCTTGAACCTCACCATGCCCTTGCCGACCCGGGAGTCCACGAGGCTGAACTGGATCACGCCTTTGAAGGTCTCCTCCACGGGCGAGGTGAAGCACTCCCCCGCCGGCAGGTTTCCTTGCAAGCCCCTCTGACTGATGTCCCCGTTGTCGTTCAGCCAGCGACGGCCGAAGACACTGAAAGTGACGTCCGTGCCAAGTGGATTCGTGACCCGGACTTCCCTGGCGCCGGACAAACGTTCCACCAGGGACTTTCCCAGTTCCCGGAGCTGACCGTAGTTGAGATTCACCAGCCGCTCCATCACGCTCACGGTGATGCCGGGCATCATGCAGATCCGGCCGCGTACCAGGGCCGCGTCCACCAGATCACGCCGGAAGGACTTCTCGTCCGGTTGGGTTTCCAGCAGGCACACGGTCAAGTCAGCCTGCCCCACCATGGACTTGAGCAGTCCCGTCAGTTTCTTCATGGGGCGCAGCGGATCGATCAAGAGGTAGGTAGTGGTCTCGGCCCGGATGTGATTGAACCAGAAGGCCAGGGCCTCGGCGATACGCAGCTTCTGACTGTCGGTCACCAGGACCACCTGCTCCGCGGGCTTCACCTTCAGCGCGCCTTTGGCCGCGCGCTCGGCCGCGATCAGGAGATCCGAACCCGGCCGGGTTTTTCTGGAAGTCCTGGCTCCGGTCGAGGGCGGGGCCGTTTTTCTGCTCTTCCCCGGCTTTTTGCTGCCGATTTTCCCGGCTTCGGAAGCCGCCTTCCTGCCAGTTTCCCTGCCAGTATCTTTGGATTTCTCTTTCTTGACTTTCTTGGCAGGTTTTTTAGTCGCGGCCGCCTTCTTTTTTGTAACCTTCTTGGAACTCCTGGTTTCTGTCGATTTTCCCGACTTCTTCTTCACCGATTTTTTCTTGGCAGCCACCGGTACTCCTCTGGTTGGTACGGTTCCCGGGCCACTGTGGGCGCTTTTTTAGGCAATTTTGGCGCTCCTGTCAATGAAATGCGGAAATGCGGTGCGTGGCCCGTTTGATTGCTCCAGGTCGTGAATCCGGGAGACCGGGACGCTCACCCGGCCTCGGAGCCGAATCGATGGGCCACGAGAAGGGCGAGGAAGTAGACGGCCAGGGCAATGCCCAGGACCCAGGTAAAGCCGAGGGCCAGGCCAAGAATGATGCTCAGCACGCTCCCCAGCACCGAGAAGTAGCCGTTGACGCCCCACGCCCAGGCCACCACCTCTCCACTGCCCTTCAGCCGGATGATGCCCAGGGGAAAGGGCATGCCCATGAGAAAGCCCAGCGGCGCCAGCAACGCGAAGCTGAGCAGCACCCTGTACTCGATGCCGGACTCGAGGAACCGCCGGAACAGTGGGGGCAATCCGACCATATAGGCCACGCCCACCAGGATGAGGCCGAGAATGGCGATGCGCTGCGTCCAGCCCCCCCTCAATCCGAGGCGCCCCGCGGTGAGGCTCCCGAGCCCGCTGAAGAAGAGCAGTCCGCTCAGCACCACGCTGAGGGCATAGACCGGATGCCCCAGGAACAGGATGAACCGCTGGCTGAGGACGATCTCCACCAGGATGTACCCGAGGCCCAGGGCGGAGAAATAGGTCAGCAACGGGGCGCGGCCGGGCAGCCTCAGTTGACGGCGCCGGAGGATCCACAGGGGCAGGATCACGAACACCGTGCTGAGAACCAGGAGCTCGGCGAAGAGCAGGAGCAGGATGCCGTGGCCCGTGATACCGGCGTCTCCGACGAAGCTCTCGCTGTCCAGGATATTTCGCCACCGGTAGAGCTCGAAGAAGAAGGGACGATCGTCGGTGGGCGCACTCACGTCGAAGTAGTATTCGCGGACGAACTCCTTTCGGTCCTTGGCTTGGAAGAACGCATCGAAGCACTTCACCTCCTCGACCGCACGCTTCATGCTCGGGTCCACGGCAAAGGCCCGGTTGAGCTTTGCGCGGCCGCCCGGAAGGTGGAAGAAACCGTAATCGTACCTGGCGGCCGCGGTTTCCAGAGTCCCGATCTCCTCCGGCGTGAAGGGCTTCTTCTTGAGGAGAATGACGGTGAAGCGACCGGACTGCGCGAACACCATGTGCCGGCTCGGGTCCTCCACGCCCTGGGCCCGGAGGGCCTCGTCGGCGAGGACCGCCAGGCGCATGCTGAACCGCGGCTTCCCGGACCAGGGGCTCGGCATGTACCACCGCGTCAGGGTCAGGATTCCGTCGTCCTTCAGCCGCCGGAAGTAGCAGTCGAACGCCTCGCGGGTGTAGAGAAAGTTCTCGGAGAGCGCGTACGAGCCGGCCTGAGTAGAGCTGTAGGTGTCGACGCCGGATACCTGGACGATGTCGAACCGCTGCTTGCACATCTCCAGAAAATGCCGGCCCTCGGCCGTGACGACGGTGACGTCATCTCGGTGGTAGAGGGAACCGGAAAACTCCGAGAACCTCCCCTTCACTGCATCGACGATGGACCGGTTGATCTCCACGCCGGTGACGTGGGCAGCGCCGAAGTAGAGGCCGCTCAGGACATCCAGGCCGCCCCCGGCACCCAGGGCCACCACCCGCGGCGGCGTCTCCTTCTTGAGCCGGTAGACCAGGGTCGCCGGCAGGTATTCGATGAAGCGCAGCTTCGGATTCGCCCGCGGCTCTCCCTCGAGGCGCGTGATGCTGGTCATGGCCCAGGCATCGATGAGGATACCCCGGCGGCGAGGCGGATTCTCGGTGACAACAGGATCTTCAAAGGCGGCTCGGCTCAGTCCCCAGAGGCCGTCCGTCACGTCCATGCCCCGCATCTCGTAGAAATCCACGCGCGCGAGGCTGGTCCAATCGTGGCCGAGCCGGTCTTCCGTGCGGACCTTGGCCAGGGGTTTGGCCTTTGGACTCTTGAGGGGAAACCAGCTGTCCGGACCGATGAGACCGACGAGGAGGATGGCTCCACAGGTCCCGAGCGCCACGATCCCGCCACGCCGGAGGAATCCCACGCCGCTCAGGGCCACCAGGGCGGCGCACAGGACCACGGCCTGGTCTCCCCCGAGGGTATCCAGCAGAGGAATGCTCACCAGACACCCGATGCCGGAACCGATGAGGTTGGCGAAGTAGATGCGCCCCACCCGGCCGGGATCCGAGGCGATGGCGATGGAGACCATGAGCCCCATGAAGAAGAAAGGCACCATGAGAAGGGCGACGAAGCCGGCGAATTTCACCAGTTCCCACCAGTTCACCTGGATCTGATCGTTGGGGAGATGCTGCAGGATGAGCAGGGGATTGAACTGGAGCTGCAGGATCAGGGCATAGGTGAGAAGGGTCACCCCACCCCCCAGGATCGCCAGGACGCCGAGGGCCCGCAGGGGATTGCGCTTCAGGACACCCGGGAAGAGGGTGAGATAGACCCCGGAGGCGCTGAAGCCCAGAAGCGCGGAGCTGATGGCCAGGAAACCGAAGTGGTACCAGAGCATGAAGCTGAAGATCTTCGTGAGGCAGATCTGCAGCAGGAGAATCCCCACACTCAGGAGAAATATGCCGAAATCCCTGCGCGCGTGTCCTTTAGGCATCCTGTCTTATCTCTTGAAATAGAAAGCGTTACACCAACTGTCCGGCACGGACAATGCATTTATATCGGCAACCAGGCCCGGTTGGGAGAACCCGGAACTGCACGCTTCGGGAGCCGCGCCGTGCCGATTTCCGTCGTTGCTGCTCAATTCAAGGTATACATGGAAGTTACATCCTGAAATCCCGGCGCCCTCTCTATTCCCGCCCCCGGTCCACTTCCCCGCCACCACGAGTCAAGTTCAGAGCCATGGATTCTCGATAAACAAGAGGACCCAATACGTTGGGGACGTTTCCAGTCCGGCTGATGCATGAAGGCGACAAACGAAGGTACCCCGGGATACCCCTGAAGATATGGATGCGAATCCAGCCAGAAGCATACTCGCGGACTATGACGGTCTGCCCATCTCCCCCCTCGTTGGATCCAAGCTATTTGAGTCCTCCTTCGAGGCGGGCGCGGATTTCCGCAAGGCGGTCCGTATCATCCAGACGGACCAGGCCCTCACGCTTCGCATCCTGAAGATCGTCAACAGTCCCTTTTACGGCCTCCGGTGCAAGGTCAACACCCTGTCCCACGCCCTGGCCATGCTGGGGGCGGAGGCCGTGCATACCCTCCTCCGGGGTGAGGACCGCTACCGCACCGGCCCCCCGCCCAGAACCAAGGAGGTCATCGACAAGTACTTCTTCTGGCAGCACGCCCTCACAACGGCCATCATTGCCGAGACCATCAGCAAGAATCTCGGATACGACATACCCGAGGAAGCCTTCGTGGCGGGCCTCCTCCACGACATGGGCAAGATCTTCCTGGAGATGAAGGACCCGGAAGCCTACGGCGCCGTGGCCCGGGACATGGTCAAGAACGAGGATCCGGTGCCCGCCATCGAACACCGCAGGTTCGGAATCAACCACGCCGAGGTGGGCGGCAGCATGGCGGAGAAGTGGAACCTCCCGCACACCCTTCAGGCCGCCATCCTCCACCACCATACGCCGCTGCAGGAAGGCCAGGTCCCAGGCCTGGACCCCAAGAGCAGCGAGCTGGCCTCCATCATCACCTACGCCGACTTCATCGCCTGGAGTCAGGGGCTCGGAAGCGTGGAGAACGGCCACATACCGGTTCACAACCATCCCCCCAGGAACATCATCAACGTGCTTCAGACGTGCCTCGACCAGATCATGGACGAGGTGAATACACGGCTGAGAGCCGTGGGCGAGATGTTCAACCTGAAAACGAGCGGCATCCACGACTTCAACGCGGTGTTCCGGGAGCACATGCCCGACCGCCGGCCCGCCCCGTCCCCCGCGGAGATCCTCGAGGAGCAGATCGAGGGATTGAGCGCCCTGAACGAGATCATCCGTGAGATCCGCCGCCTCGACCGGGAAGACAAGATCTTCAACACCATGATGCACGGCATCCACTCGAAGCTCGGATTCGACCGGGTCATCCACTTCCGACTGAATCGGGCCAACAACGAGGTGGTAGGCAACAAGCGAGTGGACTGCACCGAGATCCCCATCGACATCTCCAGGGTCTCGTTCGTCCTCGGCATCGACGAGGAAGGCATCTCCCGGTGCCTCATGACCCAGCGCCCCGTCCGCCTGAAGCGGTCGGGCCAGGACACCAAGGTACTGGACATCCTCGGCGTGAATGAAGCCGTGGCGGCTCCCCTCGTGATCAACGAGCGGGCCCAGGGCGTCATCATCGCAGACGCATTCCTGAGCGGCCGTCCCACCACGCCGGAGCACATCGAGGCGCTCGGACTGGTGTGCCTGGAGGCCGGTATGGCCGTCGAGAACCGCCGGCTCATCAGCCGTTCCAAGGAGCTCCAGGAACTGGCCGAGAAGGACGAACTCACCTCCGTCAACAATCGCCGCTACGCCATCCAGATGTGCAAGCAGGAGCTGGAGAGGGCGCAGCAGGAAAACACGCCGCTGAGCATCGTCATGATCGACATCGACCATTTCAAGCTCTTCAACGATACCTACGGCCATCAGGCCGGCGACTTCGTGCTCCGGGAGGTGGCCAAGCACATCGAAATCACCAGCCGGAAATCCGACATCATCGGCCGCTACGGAGGCGAGGAATTCCTGGTACTCCTTCCTGACACGCCCCTGGAGCGGTGTATCGTCTACGCCGAGAGACTCCGGACGGTCGTGGAGGATTATGGCAAGGAGATCAAGCAGATCTTTCCCGAATGCGACCTGACCATATCCATCGGGGTGACGTCCCTGAAGCATCCGTGCAGTCCGGACCTCGATGAATTCCTGGAACGTGTGGACAAGGCACTCTACAGTGCCAAGGAACGGGGCCGAAACCGAGTATGCGTCGACCAGTAAATATTCCGGGGGAATTCAAAGCCCTGGACAAGCGCGACCTGCAGCTGTGGGGGATCAGCTTCATCCTCATCACGACGCTGGCACTCGGATTCTGGCTCCTTCACCTGTCACTGCCCTCGGAACCTGCTTCCTATGAACGCACCATCCTCTACGGCCAGGGCGTCCTCATCCTGCTCACCCTGGCCTACCTCATCCAGAAACGGTCGGAACTGATCCGGGTGCGCCTCAGGCTGATCCAGGAAAAGCTGCAGAGGAAATCCCTCCGGGATCGCTTCGACACCCTGGGCAACACCCTGGCCTTCACCACCCGGGTGGGCGTCCAGAAGGGGGAGGAACGGATCCTTCAATACACCGCCGAACAGACCCTGGCCTCTCTCCGGGGCGACCAGTGCATGATCGGCATCCAGGAAGAAAACCAGACCGGGCCCCTGCAGCACAAGGCCCACATCGCGAAGGAAGGCATCACCGGGGATGCCCTTACCGACGAGGCGTGGGAACCCACATCCCGGTGGATCCTCGACCACGATGCATCGCTCCTCCTGACGGAGAAATCCACGCCCCCCGAGGCGAGGGATCTCGATACCCACGGATTCCGGTGCGAGATCATCGCGGCTCCGATCCGGCTGGGAGGGCGGGTCCGCGGCGCCCTGGTGCTCACCCAGGAGCAGGAGAGTTCCGATGCCCGGCGCCGGTTCAGCAAGTATGACCGGCGTCTGGTCGAGATCATCGCCAATGCCACTTCCGCCGCCATCGAGAACTGCCGCATGGCCGAGCGCCTCAGACGACGGCGTGACCAGTTCAGGAAGTCCCTGAAGCGCCTGCGCCTGGCCCAGCCCGGCGTGATCCTGGGCGAACGCCTCAAGGCCATGGAGGAACTGGTGGACAAGGTGGCGCACTACATTGCCAATCCCCTGACCACCATTTCCGGGTACGCCCAGCTCCTGGGCACCCAGGACCTGGACGAGGACGTGAAGCGGTGTCTCGCCACCATCGGCGAGGAGGTTGAGCGGTGCACCCAGGCCCTCAACGATCTCAAGGCCTTCGCCCACCGCCCCCCCTCGGAACCGCGCAGCACCGACCTGAACCAGCTCCTGAACCAGGCCCTGTTTCTCAAGGCGTATCGGTTCAGCCGCCTGTCCCTGGAGGTCGAGTTCGACCCGGATCCCGACCTGGGGATGGTGGTGCTGGATCCCGTCCAGGTGCAGCAGGCGTTCCTGAACGTCCTCACCGACATCGAGATCTCTCTCGAGGGAAAGAAGAACCAGCACCTCACGGTCCGGACGGAAACCGACGAGAAGAACGTGCGCACGCACTTCACTGTCCAGCAGGAAACAAAGGAATCAGGTGATGGCGAATCCCCGGCCATGCCGATGTGGGTCCCCTTCACCCCCAATGCCGAGGGCATGGAGGATACCAACCTGACCCGGGACATCATGCACGCGGTGGTGCGCGGCCACGGCGGCCAGACCTACCTGGACCTGAACTCCGACACCGGCACCACCACGTTCACCATCGATCTGCCGAAAATCCAGAAACGGGTCGAAAGCGAACCAAAGCTCGCGGAACCCGCCCTGTCCCCTCCCTCCCCGGGAGAGAACCGCCACGTTCTCGTGGTGGACGACGAGGAACGAATACTCAACCTGTGCATGCGGGTCCTTACCAAGGAAGGCTACCTCGTCCAGACAACGGTGAGCGGTCAGGAGGCCATGGATCTCCTCGACAACAACGATTACGACGCCCTCCTCGTCGACTACCACATGCCCGACGTGGGCGGCCGTGCCATCGCCGAGCACCTGACCCGGCACCGCCCCGACCTGACGACCCGCCTGATCCTGACCACGGGGGACGACGACGCCCTCGACTTCAAGGCGCTGAGCAAGGAGGCCGGCGCCAGGACCCTGGCCAAGCCGTTCCAGATCCAGGAAATGCTCTCGGCCGTGCAGGATGCCATCCGCCAGCCCCAGGTATCAAAAACAGCCTGCGAATAATCGACCACTCGCATAGCGAGTGGTATTCGGAAGCCCCCTCGAAGGGGGATCCCGGTGCAAACCGCCGGGCACACGCCGGATTTCATCCACCCTGAATGAGTCGAATCGGGCTCGTTCAGGGCGGATGAAGTGCTTCATGGCGGGTGAGTAATCCATCCTCCGGCAGAGCCGGAGGCTTTATATTGTGAACCGCTCAAAGCGGTATGTT
>CAZAKZ010000188.1:0-9353 GCA_964485695.1 uncultured Planctomycetota bacterium
CGCCCACTATATCTCCTTCCGGACTATGTCGCGCGATGTGGGATGTCCTCGCACTCAGTCTGAGATTATAGATTGCAGCGCAGATGGCTTCAGCCAATCGCTCGACATAGTTTTGTTAACACTACAGACTGTCGAGGAAGCCAAGTAGCCGATCACCGGGTCGGTACCGGCCCGGCTTGCCGTGGGGCGGTTTCGTCTTGGCGAGTGCTTTCTCCTTCATGGCGAGTGTCGCCTCGAGATAGATTTGCGTGGTTTCCACTGATTCGTGTCCCAGCCACAGCGCAATGACCGCCCGGTCCACACCGGCTTGCAGCAGATCCATGGCCATCGTGTGGATGCTATCTCTCTTGAGAGATAAGCGGCACTCGAACGCGGTTGCCGCCTTTTTTCAGGTGGAGGTAAAAGGTCCGCGTACCGTCGAGGTGATCGATGGTGAGGGTGTTGGACTCGTTGTAGAAGAGGGCACGGTCCTCGCCGCCGATGTTGCTGTCGTCGCGGGCGTAGACCACCAGGCCCGCCCGGGCGGCCGTGACGGGCGTGGCATCCGGCAGGTGAAAGTCCCAGGCGTAGCGGTTGAACCGATCGGCATGGCTGAACGCGCCGTGATTCCCCTGGAGGACCGTGGAGGGCCGGGTGACCGGGATCCGGTACCCGGCCTCGGGTCGAGGAAAGGGGATACCGGCGTATTCCCGGCCGCTCCCCTGAAGAGGCGACCGTGCGCCTTGAGCGGGGAGCGGGGCCGCCAGGCCCAGCAGGACCAGGACCACTCAGCAGAGGAACAAGGTGCCGATTCTCGACCGTGTCATTTCAGATTCAGGACGATGAGCTTTTCTTCGGTCATGTCGTGGACTCCGCGGTCCACGCCCCCCAGTCCCAGACCCGCGTTCTTGCGGCCGCCGAAGGGCATCCAGTCCACGCGGAAGGCGGTGAGGTCGTTGATCATGTAGGCGCTGGCCCGGATCTCCCGGGCCGCGTGGAAGGCGCGATCCACGTCCTGGGTGAAGATGGAGGACTGGAACGGATTCCTGGACCGATTCACCTTTTCCACGGCCTCCTCCAGGGAGTCCACGGGCTGTACCACCACCACCGGCCCGAAGATCTCGTGGGAAATCACCTTGGCGTCTTCCGGGGCGTTCCGGAGGACCGTGGTCCCGTAGGCCGTCTCGGTGAGGGGTTCCCCGCCCAGCAGGACCTCGGCGCCGGATCCGGCCACCCATTCGTGGACTCGCGTCACCTCCCCGGGCTCGATGAGCGGTCCGACGTCGGTGTCGGCCTGGCGGGCGTCGCCGCACACGAGGCCGCGGGCAGTCTCGATGAGGTGTGAGGTGAAGTCGGCCTCGATGGATCTCTGGACGTAGAGGCGCTGGGTGGACACGCACACCTGGCCGGCGTGGTAGAAGGCGCCCCGGGTGATCAGGGACAGAGCGTGGTCCAGGTCGGCGTCGTTCAGCACGATGGAAGCGGCGTTTCCCCCGTGCTCGGCCGCCATGCGGGTGCCGTCGGCGCAGCGCCTCCGGATCTCCCACCCCACGACGTCCGAGCCGATGAAGGTGATGAAGTCCACGAGGGGGCTGGACACCAGCTGTCCGGCCCGGCTGCCCGGAGTGGGGACCACCTGGAAGACGCCCTCGGGCAGGCCGGCCGCGTGGAGCAGGTCCTGGACCCGGATGGCGCTCAGGGGGGTGGTGGAGGCCGGCTTGAGCACGCACGTGTTGCCCCCTGCGATGGCCGGCCCCGCCTGGTGGCAGACGAGGTTCACCGGGTGGTTGAAGGCGCACACGGCCAGGACCACCCCGATGGGCTCCCGGATGGTGAAGGCGAGGCGGTTCTCGGTGCCTGGGGCGCGCTGCATGCCCATCTCCTCCCCGTCCAGGCGCAGGGCCGCATTGGCGCACTCCTCCAGGGTCACGGCCGCCCGCGCGGCCTCCATCCGGGCGTCTTTGAGGGGCTTGCCGCCCTCGGTGGCGATGAGCAGGGCCAGCGACTCCTGTTCCTCCCGGATGTGCCCGGCCGCGGTGCGGAGGATTTTCGCTCGCTTCCAGGCCGGTGTCTTTCTCCAGGTGGTGTCCTGGATCTTCCGGGCCGTGCGGAGTGCGTGATCCAGGGCCTCCGGGCCGGCGATCTCCACCTCGGCCACGGGGCTGCGGTCGTATGGACACACCACGGTATGAAACTCGGGATTCGCTGTGGAGTATCCCGGCAGTTGCAGGGGATGACGTTCCATCGATATGGCCTTTTTCATCGTCCAGTGTTTCCTCGGTTACGAGGAATCCCATCATACCGTCATCGCGCCGGGAGTTCACCCGGTCGCCTGGACAGTTTCGTGTTTTCCGGGAAGTCTTCCGGCTCTGCCGCCAACGCGATCCGGATTCCGGAAATCCGCCTTCCCGTTGAACAAAGGGCAGCTGCGCTGCTAAAATTCCTGCTTGAAATACGGGTGCGACGGTTCGTGGTATCCGTCCGTCACCAGGAGCTCGAGCAGTATCGATGTGGTCCATTACGAGGTGAATGTCTGGTGGACAAGGATCCCGGCGACAAGGAAAAGCTGAAGAAGGAGGTCAAGGCCAATCAGGAGAGGATTGCGGCCCTGGAGACGGAGACCCGGGAGGCACTCTACGACCTGGGCCGACACCTGGCGAACCTCGGTCTCGACGGCGGATACGCCGAGATCGGAGACCTCATCCAGAAGGCCCAGAATCTCATGGCCACCCTCCGGGACACGAAACAGGAGCTGGATTACACCCGGAAGCTCCAGGAGGACTACAAGGCGTTCAAGAAGGACATTGATGGAACCCGGGTCGAGGTCAAGAGGCTCTCTTCCCTGGCGGAGCGCCAGATCGGTCAGCTGGGGGAGCAGGCGTACGAAGTCTTCCAGGACCCGAACTGTCCTGCCGGATACAGGTCCCGCTTCGAGATGTTGCTCAAGGGCGAGGAGATGCCCTCGGACCTCGAAGCCGACGATGAGTTAAACGGCAACGGCGGCCTCCTGGGGCGACTCAAGTCACTTCGCCACCTTCTGGATCCGAGGAGCATGGAACGTCACCACGCGAGCAGAAGGATGAACCGATTCGCCGGGCTGGGGTGGAAGCTCCTGAAAGCGGATTTCGAGGACCATGCCGAGGGGGATCTTCGCCGCTTCTTCGAGACCGTCAAGCAGAACCTGATGAGCCTCCTCGAGCAGGAAAGGCATTTGAGGGACCGCAGGGCAGGTCTTGCCGCGTTCGACCGGGAGATGAAGAAGGAGTGGGGATACAAGAACCTCGAGGCCATGGCCAGGGATCTGGACCAGCAGAGGGCCGGATTGCAGGAGCGCGTGGATGCGATCCACTCGAGGATCGGCAGCATCTTCAACGACCATCGCCTTCACAACTACGTGGACGATTCCTTCGTGCGTGCCTGCCGCCAGCGAATCAAGCGGTTTCACGTGCGCATCAACCAGTTGAAGTTCAGACAGAAGGACCTGGTTCTCGAGCTCAAGAATCCGGATGATACCGCGACTTCTTCCTGATTGTTCTGACCTGTTCCTGGAGACATCTGGAGAAATGGAGACATAATGAAATTGCGCCCTTGTTTTGCACTCCTCACTCTGCTTGTCGCCGCTCTCCCCGCGGTCGCGGACGTCAAGCTCCCGGCCCTCTTTTCCAGCCACATGGTCCTGCAGCAGGGGACTCCGGTCCCGGTCTGGGGCCGGGCGGATCCCGGGGAGCGCGTCACCGTGGCCGTGCGGTCGGGTGCCGGGGACGTAGAGAACCGGGTGACCACCCTGGCCGGTGCGGGCGGACGGTGGCGGGTCACCCTGGAACCCCTGAAGGCGGGCGGCCCGGTCAGCCTCATCGTGAAGGGGAAGAACACCCTCACCCTCGAGAACGTCCTCGTCGGGGAGGTGTGGATCTGCTCCGGGCAATCCAACATGGCGTGGCAGGTGCGGCAATCCAGGAACCCGGAGCAAGAGATCGCCGGTGCCGTGTTTCCGGAGATCCGTCTCTTCACCGTGAAACACACTGTGAGCAGGCGGGAAAAGGCCGATTGTTCGGGACAGTGGGCGGTGTGCTCGCCCGCTACGGTGCCTGGATTTTCAGCCGTGGGCTACTTCTTCGGCCGGGAGGTGTACAGGGCCTTGAAGGTGCCCATCGGTTTGATCCACACCTCGTGGGGCGGCACTCCGGCCGAGGCCTGGACGCGGAGAGAGGCGCTGCAGCGCCACGCCCACCTCCGCCCCATTCTCCAGCGGTTCGATAAGGCCGTCGCGGGGTATCCCGCGGCCTTGAAGAAGCACGAGAAGCGCCTGGCCGCCTGGAAGGCGAAGGCGGCCAAGGCCCGGTCCGCCGGGAAGCGCCCGCCGCGGCGGCCGCGGGGGCCGTTCGGTCCGGGCCACCCGCACTCGCCGTCGGGGCTCTTCAACGGCATGATCGCACCGCTGATTCCGTATGCTTTCCGCGGCGTCATCTGGTATCAGGGAGAGTCCAATGCGACTCGAGCCTTCCAGTACCGGACCCTCTTCAAGGCCATGATCCGGGATTGGCGCCGGGCCTGGGGGCAGGGGGACTTCCCCTTCCTCTTCGTCCAGCTGGCCAACTTCAAGGCGCGGCAGTCCGCGCCGGGGGAGAGCGCCTGGGCCGAACTCCGCGAGGCTCAGGCCCTGGCGCTGGAGCTGCCCTGCACCGGCATGGCCCTGGCCATCGACATCGGCGAGGCCCGGGACATTCACCCCCGGAACAAGCAGGAGGTGGGCAGGCGTCTGGCCCTCCAGGCCCTGTCTGCGGCGTACGGCCGCAAGGGCGTGCACTCCGGGCCCGTCTTCCACGGGATGCAGCGGAAGTCCGGGAAGATCCACGTCCGGTTCCTTAGCCCGGGCAAGGGTCTCACGGTCCGGGGAAAGGCCCTGGAAGGATTCCAGATCGCGGGATCGGACCGGAAGTACGTGTGGGCCCGCGCGGCCCTTGATCCGAAGCAACGGGACAGGGTCGTGGTGTGGAGCCCGGAGGTGAAGGCACCGGTCCACGTGCGATATGCCTGGGCCGACAACCCGGCCTGTTCCCTCTACAACGTGGCGGGCCTTCCGGCCGTTCCTTTTCGCACCGATGCCTGGCCGGGGGTCACGGATAAGAACCGTTAGACCGAAGGAAGGCCCGTAGCGCCTCGTCGTAGTCTTCACCGGCCTCAATGCTGTCGTTGTGGTCGAGGTCCCCGAGATCGAAGAAGCACTTGGGCTCGGCCGCCGCTTCATACAGAGTTCGGGCCAACCTGTAGGGGACGATTCGATCACCGCGGCCGTGGATGAAGAGCTTGGGTGTGGTGAGGGTTTGCACCTTCGTCCAGGAGTCGAACTGGTTCCGGCAGATCCACCGCACGGGAAAAGGAACCGGGAACATGAGCCGGGCCATGTCCCAGGTGTGAGTGAAGGTGGACTGGGCAATGACGCCGGCCACGGGAAATCGAGTGGCCACCTCGATGGCCACGGCGCCTCCCAGGGATTTTCCCAGAAGAAAGAGGCGGTCCGGGGGAACCCCCTGGTCCTCGACGAGGTGCTGGTAGGCGGCCCGGCCGTCCTCGTACAACCCCTCCTCCGTGGGCGAGCCTGAACTCCTGCCGTACCCCCGGTAATCGAGAAGGAGGACACTGGCCGGGAGCCTCGTGAGGCGGTGGAGGAAGTCCGAGCGGTGCGTGATGTTTCCCGCGTTTCCGTGGAACAAGAGGATGCAGTTCTCGGTGGTGTCCGTGGGCGTGAACCAGGCGTGCAGGGTCTCGCCGTCGCGAGTCCGGATATGCCGGTCCTCCACCCGGCAGGGGAGGATTTCCCGGGTCCAGTCTCCGCCGGGATAGCGAGTCGGATAGTAGATGAACCTGTCTTCGAACATGGTGGATTTCCGGATCCGGGCCGGGAGGATCATACCCGGAGAGAATCGTCTCATCCTGGATTTTCTGCGAACTGGAAAAATGGGGGAAGATTCACACCTCCGTTGCCTTTCCGATCCGGATGTGAGATGCTTTTTCGAGGTTGGCCCGAGAAACCGGTTCAGGATGAAAAAACTTCTCGTCGTTTCCAAGAACACCGTATTCGAGCATTACTCCCGGTCCAGCGATGCCCGGATACAAGCTTACATGGAAGCCGACTGTCCGGACGTGGCGCGCATGAGAAAGAGCCACGAGGTCCAGGCACAAACCCGGGAGAGGGTTCTGGAGGTTCTGGAGAAGAACGGCTTCGAGGTGGATGCCGTGTCCCGGGATACTTTTGAATCGGTGAAGGGGTACGATCTCGTGGTCTCCGTGGGCGGGGACGGGACCTTCCTGCAGATCTCCCATTGGGTCCGGAACATTCCCATGCTGGGCGTCACGGGGGATCCCGGGTCCAGCATCGGCTTTTTCAACACGGCCACGGCCGACTCCTTCGAGGAGGTGATCCAGACCCTGGACACCCGGCCCCGGATCCGGCTGCACAGGATGGCGATCTCCGTCAACGGCGATCCCGTCCTGCAACTCGCTCTCAACGATCTGTTCTTCGCCGATCCAAACCCTGCCGTGGTCACACGCTACCGGGTCAAGGCGAATGGCGAGGTGCGGTATTTCAAGAGCAGCGGTTTCCTCGTTTGCACGGGTGCCGGTTCCACTGCCTGGATGTACCAGGAGGGCGGAGAAGTGATGCCCATCATCGACACCCGCCTCCAGTATCTCTCCCGGGGCGTCCGCGGGGAAAAGCCCGGGTTTGCCCGGGAAGTCACGCTCCAGTCCCTGACACACCTGGGCCGGGTCTTCATCGACGGGGTGGCCGTGGACCGAGAAATCTCGGTGGGCGACGAGATCACCATCCGGGGCGGGCATCCCCTCACAGTGATCGGGGACCTGGCGGCCAAACGGCGCTGACGAATCCTCATTTTCAGGGGAAACCTCCAGTTCTGCTGGGGGACTCGTTGAGTTTGACATTTCCGGGAATCGAGGAGGGAAGCCCTTTACACCCGTCTTCCGAGATGGAAAGCAATCGCTACTGTTCTCCAAAGTGTGCAATCGCATTGTTGAGGGCCACCGATCCCACGGCCTGTTTCTTTCCTGGATCGGGACATTTCAGGGCCGTGGGGCATCCCACAGTGCTGAGATGTCCCGATCCAGGAAAGAAACAGGCCGTGGGATCGGCACTCGACTTGAAGCCGGAAGCTGTCGGGACGCGTTCACAGCCATCCAGATCCATTGCTACTGTACGGGCACGTTTCCGCCTTCAGGTGGACCTGAAACATACCGCTTTGAGCGGTTCGTGATTTTCAAAGCCTCCGGCTCTGCCGGAGGATGAATTTCTCCGGGTCCCGCCCTTGTGCGGCGCGCCAGAGCTCGAGGTACTTGTCCCGCACCATGGGATCTAAGCGATCGGCGAAGCCGGAGTCCAGCCCCTGTTCGCGGATCAACTCGATCACGTCGGCGAGGTCGCGAAGGCAGTGGGGCGCAGTCATTCCCGAAGCGAGCTTCAGCTCCACAAGCCTGTGCAGCGGGAGCAGTCGAACGCGTTTTCCCCGTCTGGCCTCCAGCTCCGGATCGGGAAAAACCACGGATTTCGGCTTCCCGTCTCCCGGATACTCGCCGGACAGGACGACGTCGATGGGGGTGTTGTTCTCGGTGTCGCGCAATCCCTTGCTCCCGGGGAACTTCTCGCGATAGCCCCGGCCGAGGTGGTTTCGTTTGAAAACCTCGAGTCCTTCTCGGGTCAGGAGTACAACCACGTCTTCGGTGACTCGCCGGTATCCATGCTCGTTCAGAGCCATTGCACCGATGATGGCATACGGGATCCCGTCCTCCTCGAGCAACCGGACCAGCCTGTCGAGCGCCTGATGAACGGATGATTGCCCCATGAAAAACCGCTCCGCTTGTTCAACACCGGCGAAAAACGCCGTTTCCGCTCCTGGATCGAGGTCTCTGGATGGGTGCATGAGTTCAGACTACGATCCGGGCCAGTTCAGCGCAACCGTTCCTTTTCATCAAGCGTGGTCGGGCGGTTCGATCTTCTCCACCTTGCCCTCGGCCAGGAGCATCTGGTAGTCGTTCCAGGTCATGGGCGGCTTGCCGGTGTCCACCTCCTCCATGGTGATGCAGTCTTTCACCGGACAGACGAGGCTGCACATGTTGCACCCCACGCACGCCGCATCATCCACAGTGAAAACCACATCCGGATCGGCGCCCGACCGGGTCTCCTTGCGGATGGCCTGGTAGCAACCGTCCTCGCAGGCCGTGTAGCAGATTCCGCACCGGGTACACGTCTCCTCATTGATGCGGGCCACCACCTTGTAATTGAGGTCGAGTTCCCCCCACGTCCGGATGGCTGGGACGCTTTTACCGACGATGTCGCCGACGTTCTCGTATGCCCTGTCCGCCATCCACTGCTCCAGGCCCTTCACCATGTTCTGGACGAGGCCGAATCCGCGGTGCATGACGGCCGTGCAGACCTGGACGGTGCTGCAGCCCAGCAGCAGGAACTCCGCGGCGTCCCGCCAGGATCGGATGCCGCCGATGCCGCTCAGCGGGACGACCACCTCCGGATCCCGGGCCAGGGCCGACACCATGTGCAGGGCGATGGGCTTCACGGCCGGCCCGCAGTAGCCGCCGTGGGTGCCGTGACCACGAACGGAGGGAATCGGAGTCAGGGTATCCAGGTCGATGCCCATGATGGAGTTGACGGTGTTGATGAGGGCAATGCCGTCGGCGCCGCCCTGCACCGCGGCCCGGCCGATGGCCGTGATGTCCGTGACGTTGGGGGTGAGTTTGACCACCACCGGAACCTCGGCCACCTCCTTCACCCAGGCCGTGATCATGGTGGTGTAGTCGGGCACCTGACCCACGGCCGATCCCATGCCGCGCTCACTCATGCCGTGGGGGCAGCCGAAATTGAGTTCCAGGCCGTCCACCCCCGCGTCCTGGACCCGCAGGGTGATATCGTGCCAGGCCCCCCGGTTGGACTCGACCATGATGGAGGCGACCAGGGCGTGATGGGGAAAATCGCGCTTCACCCGGGCCATCTCCGCCAGGTTCTCCTCCAGGGGGCGATCGGTGATGAGCTCGATGTTGTTGAGGCCCATGACCCTGCGGCCGCCGAAGTCGATGGCGCCGTAGCGCGAGGACACGTTGACGGCCGCCTCGTGGGTCAGGGTTTTCCACACGGCGCCGCCCCAGCCGGCCTCGAAGGCCCGCCGGACCTGGTGTTCCGAATTGGTGGGGGGGCCCGAGGCAAGCCAGAACGGATTCGGGGCCTGGATACCGCAGAATCGGGTGCTCAGATTAGGCATGGGGAGTCCTTTCGTGCCTGGATCCGTGCTCATTCTAAGGGGAAACCCCCAGCTCTGCTGGGGGACTCGTGAAGTTTGACAGTTCCGGGA
>CAZAKZ010000189.1:0-9254 GCA_964485695.1 uncultured Planctomycetota bacterium
GCAACGGGAATTCTAATTGTCGCCGCCGGGAATAATAGTTGACGCTGGTCAAAGGATGATAACGCGGCCATCGATGCGGAGGGCTTCCTCCGAGGTGTCGTAGCACCCCAGGGCCAGGCAGGCGAAGATCCGCCGTTTGATCCCCCGGCTCCGCCGGGCCACCAGAATGATGTCCTTCCGGAAGACCAGCCAGACCTCGACAAGGAGCAAGATCAGGTACATCGTGTATATGAGGCCGAATGCGGACATGGCCGAGGTGAAGTTCGGAGTGATGACGATGTTGAGCGAACGTTCCGGATGCCCCAGGTGAGCCAGCAGGGGCAAGGTGGCCACCGAAAGGAAGGCCAGGGATGCAACCATGGACAGCCGGGCCACGGGCTGGAGCTCCTTCAGGCCGAAGACGTGAAAGAGGGAGGACACGATGAACGCACCCGCGACCAGTCCCGTCACGTAGGGATACAGGACAATCATCAAACTCCACATGATGTGGATATCATTGGGGAACAGAAATCCCGTCACATCGGGCTGCATCACCGCACCTCTTTGCTCAAGCCCATGTAGAGGCAGTTGGGCTCGGTGCGAAGCTCCGGCTTCAGCAAGTGCACCGCACTCCTTGCGACGATCTCGGACACCTCGTCCCCCAGCTTCATGGTATCGCCGAATCTCCGCGCACCCGTGGGGCAGGCTTGAACGCAGGCGTTCTCTAGACCCCGGGTGATCCGGTGGTAACACATGGTGCACTTCGATGCCGTATGTGTTTCAGGGTGAATGAAGCGAGATCCGTACGGGCATGCCTGCACGCAGTAGCTGCAGCCGATGCACCGCTTCTCGTCCACGAGAATGACCCCATCCGGGGACCGGTACGAGGCTCCCACCGGGCAGAGCTGGACGCAGGGTGTGAGGGTGCAGTGGTTGCAGAGCTTTGGCACGAAGAATGCCTTGGTGATATTCTCACCGGTCACCCTGGGCTCGAAGCCGTCTCTACCGCCGCCAGGAGAGTCGATCAAGGCCGTGCCCGAGCTCGAGACCATGTATCGTTCGATCCAGGTCCTGAAGAAGTCTCTGGGGACATTGTTCTCCCGCTCGCAAGCGCGGACACACGAGCCGCATCCGATGCACCGGGTGATATCCATGAGGAAGACATATCTGTGTCCGGTGGGATCGTACTTCAGGGCGGATGTTCGGTTCCCGCCCTCCCCCTTCACCGCGCCCGCCGAAATCCAGGCCACGTCTCTCGTGAAGACCACGACAGCCACTCCGGAAAGGCCTGCGACCGCCCGTTTGAGAAAACGGCGCCTCGTGGTGGCGCCCTTATCCTGTCCATCGTCTTTCATGGTTTCATTCTCAATCCGCTCGTACCACGATCCAGGGTCAGTCCTGTGACGGATCGTGGGCCTCGTGACACTCGTTGCACAC
The DNA here is from genome assembly GCA_964485695.1 of uncultured Planctomycetota bacterium. Lineage (GTDB taxonomy): Bacteria > Planctomycetota > JAFGQW01 > JAFGQW01 > JAFGQW01 > CAZAKZ01. The sequence goes on from CAZAKZ010000189.1 coordinate 1,417, forward strand.
GCCTTCGGGGATCTCGGCCCCTGGCGCTACAGCTTCCTTTTCAAACAGATGTTCGGGGATCCGGACCTGAGAAACCGCCTGCGGCCTGGCCACCAGTTTCTGGTGGCAATAGGCACACATTTCATGGGATTGGTTGACGGGCATGTCCGCCCACTTCTCCCCCCCCCTGACGTGGGCCTCCAGTGGACCATGGCAGACCTCGCACTGCACGGAAGCGTGCTTACCCTCGTGAATCGTCTTGAATTCCTCTTCGTGGCATTTCTTGCACGAGGAGGAGCCGCCGTGGGCAATGGGCTGCGACCTGTGATCGTCGAGGCTGTTCGCACGGTAAAATCCGTTCTTGCCGAACGACACGGGAATCAAGAAATGGCGGGTGATGATACCGGCCGCGCCAAGCACCAGTAGAATCGATGCGGCCCGCCAGAGGTGTTTCGTATGTTCCATGTCTAGCTCCGAAGGGACGAATCAGATTCTGTTTCCTGGGGATGCTCGTCGTTGAATCCGAGTTTCTCCCTGGACAGGAGCCAGGAGAAAAACGACCGGGATCCCGGTGCTGGATCTTGCGGCCCTTCCCTGCCCAGCGATTCCCGTTCGAGAAGAACCCGGAAGAACCCCCGGTGACGCGAAGGAGTGGTCTCGGTGGATACGCCTTCGGGAATCCTGTCCGGAGTCAACACCGATTTCAGGGGTGACCTTCTGTCTCCCCACCTGTCCCGGACTTCTTCCAGAGGCAAGTCCTGGATGGCTTCCGGGGCCAGAACATACCTCATGAAATGGATCGCTCTGGCAAATAAGTTTCTGAAACGAACTTGCATGTCGTACGCACCTGATGAGCAAGACCCGGCTGATGATCAAAATCCATGCCTTCCGTATTCTTTATGGGCAGGCAGTGGAACCTGGAGAAACGAATGGACGGCGCCGGCATGGCAAATTCTCTCCGGCCCGTCGGTTCGGGCATGATTCGTGGACAACGGGGCGGATTTCAAAAGTGAGAAACTCGATGAACAGGGAAGTGGTGGTTTCTCAAGTTCGAGAATCGATGCCGGCGGGATCTGTATCGGAGGAGCGGAACGTACCCGAGCTTCTTCCGAGATTCACCCGCTTGGCCCATAGCCCGGATTATTATGAAACACCGCGTGGAATCTCCTCGGCAGCGACGGAAAGCCGGTGGACTTCGCCTCGCTCCGCCTCTGGAACCTGGACCGGGATCCACCGAAGTTCGAGCGCAACACCCGGACCGGCCCGGGAGGAAGCTTCGAGTTCCGGTCGCTGCCGCCCGGGATGTTCTTGGCCTACGCCGAGGGCCGGGCAATGGGCCGGCGCGCGGCGACGGTGCGCCGGGTGGAACTCCGGGTGGGTGCCAAGGAGAACATCACCCTGACGCTGCGCCCGGGCGTCGAGGTGGGCGTCACTGTCTCGGACCGGGGCGGGCGGCCCGTAGCGGGATCGAAGGTGACAATCGAGCGGACGGACCGGATTCCCATCGTCATGAACCTGAGCAGTATCATGGACCTCACCGCGTTCTCCCGGGCCTCACGCCGGGCCGTAGAAAGACAGACACACCGGGACCGGCAGAACTATCTGAAGGAATGCGGACGGCGGCGTACGGTCACCGACGAAAAGGGCCGACTGGCGGGGATCCATCTCGTACCGGGCGACTATCACATCCAGGCAGCCGTACCGGGGTACAGGACCGGGCGCAGGACCGTCCATATCGGCCAGGGGAGCAAGCAGGCGGTGGAGATCCGGCTCGAGAAGGAGTGACCGCGCCTACCGATTTTCCCCGTGAAACCAGGATATTGCACCCACTTGTCAAATCAGATAGGATAGGGTTCTCGAGGATACGAAGACCGACCTGGGGCAAGCAGAAAAGATCCACGAAACGACCGCTCGTACGATGCGGAATCTGGACACACCACAAATGGATGGATCGGAAGGAGAACACACCATGCGATACGCAATTCTCGGCCTGGCGGCACTCCTGCTGCTCGGCCCGGTCGCCGCAACTCAGAGCGACGGCGATGCAGTGTTGACGGTCTGGTCGAGCTCCACCACGCACCTGCTGGCCGTCACTCCCGGCGGCGTGGTGAATACGATCATGAGCCGCACCAACAACAATGTTCCGGACGGCCTGGCCGCCGCGCCGGCCAACGACGGCGGGCTCATGGTGGAAAACATCCGCACCCCGGTCGGCCGCCACGTGGTCAAGTTCACGGGCGGCGCCAGCGCCACAACCCTGGCCACCCTGCCCGCTTCCTTCACCCGGGTGCCCACCCTCATGGTGGACGACGGGGGTGACATCCTCATGCTCAGCCAGTCCGGCAACGACCGCGGGGTCTACCGGATGTCGGGGCGCGGCGGCCCGGTGGCGACCATCGCCCACAACACCGTGAACGCCAACTTCACCGCTCCGTTCGCCATGGCCGAGGAGATCATCTCGGGCGACATCGTGGTACTGGATCTGGGCCGCAAACTGCACCGCATCAATGCCATCGGCAAGGTGACCACCCTGCCCATGGCCCTTCCGCCCTCCATGGCCCTCGCGGTGACGGGCAACGTGCACGTCGACTGGAACACCGGCCTCATGCACGTAACCTACGGCAACTACTTCCTGGGCCTCGATCCCAACACCGGTGCCACCACCACCATCTACCAGCCCACGGCTGCGACCCGGAGCACCTACTACGGCCTCGACGGGGATCCCTTCGGGTCCGGCTACTACATGACCGTGTACCAGGTCTCACCCGGGCCGACGGGTCGCTATCTCATGCGCTACACCCCCCCCACCGGCATCCTATCCACGGTGGCCACGCTACCCACGGGAACCCTGACCGACGTCGTCACCTGGAAGAGCCGGATGCTTGGCGGCATGGTCCGCCCCATCCACGGACAGGCCTACCTGGTCCGGATGACGGTGCCTTCCGAGGCGGGGAAGTTCTACTTCGCCGCCGCATCGCTAAGCACGATTCCCGGCATTCCGGTTGGAGGCAACCGCCGCATACCCCTCAACCCGGATCTGTTCTTTTTCCTGTCCATGCAGCTGCCGGCCATCTTCTCGGGATTCCAGGGCCAGCTGGATGCCGGCGGCATGGCCACCCTCACGGTCAACATCCCGTCGCTGTTGCAGCTGGTCGGCTTCCGGATCTTCCTGGCGGCCATCACGTATGATGCCTCCGGCATCCGGGTGATCACCGAACCCCTGGGCGTGACCATCGAGTAGGGAACCGGCAGCCCGCGGGCAAGGACCAACGGGCTGCCGACGATATTGCTACAGGATGAGGATCAACGGGTCTGCGATGGTGTGGATCCCCAGCGGGGCGGACGGCTTCAGGGTGAGGGCCTGGGCCCAGATCCGGACGCCCTTGAGCACCGGGAGCCCGGACACGTCGAGGAGGGCGGAGGCGCGGTCAAAGGAATTGAGGGTGCCGGTGTAGCCGGTGAAGAGGGGCCCGAGGAGCCCGTTCACGCTCAGGGCGGTGAGGTCGTCCACGTTGAGGTGGATCCGTCGGCCGTCGGGAAGCACCACGCCCGGCCGGACCCCGGAGAAGGAGAGGCCGACAGCGTAGGCGTTACCGCTCTCCCCCTTGAAGTGCATCGTGATCTCCCACTTGCCCGGGCCGCGCTTGATGGTAGCCACCTCCCGGTCGGGGAACACCTGGTAGTAGTAGCTGGTGGCGCCGGTGTAGAGGGTGGTGATGGCCTTTGTGGTCAGGTCCACGAAGAACACACCCGAAGTGGTGCTGCCCGATCCCAGAACCAGGCGCGGATTCGCGGCGCTGGAACGATCCGCGAACACGCCGAGGCCAGCGGTCAATCCGGAGGCGAGGAAGGTCGTGGTGACACCGCCCGAGTTCATCCGGAACAGCAGCACGCCACGGTTGGTCCAGGATCCCACGAACAGGTCGCCGCTCCGGATGTCCTGGGTGACCTGGCTTCCGAGGGTGTGCGTGGTGGACAGGATGCCGACCGACGTGATGGCGGATCCGTCCGGGACGATGCTATAGACCGCGCGGCCTCGGGTGTCCACCAGCAGGTAGTTACCGGTGTCGATGTCGGTGGTCACCATCTTCGCATCCGTCAGGGGAGGCCCCTGGAAGAGGGTGGTGACCTTGTGGTTTCGGTCCACCTTGAGCAGGCCCGGCGTGGCGCCGCCCCCAATGCCCTTGACCACGATGTAGTCGCCGTCCGAGTCGAGGATCACGTCGGTGATGTACCCGCCGCCGTTCATGGGGGGCTTGCTAAGGACCTGGACCGTCTGCAGGATGAAGCCGGACCGGTCCACCAGGAGCAGGCTGCCGTTGATGACCTTGGAGAGCAGAGCCACCACGTAGGTCTTGTCGTCAAAGTCGAGGGTGCCGCCCTGGGCGTAGACGTTCTGCGGCATCTTGCTCCCAGCCAGGACCGTGGTCATCTTGCCGCCGAGGTCGACGTGGCCGATGACCGGACTCGTGGAACTCGTCGAGGCGTTGGTAATGACCGACCAGCCCGCGGTGTGGTGCTGGGCCGGGGCGGTGGAGGACACGGCAAACAGGACGAGGATCACGGCAATGGCTGCGGTAATAACGAATCGAGTCGACATGGTCGGGTTCTCCTTTCCAGTCGGGTGAAAGAGGTCCCCAGAGGGGGATCTATATCGGGAACAGTGAATCTACCCTCTATCTTGCCATAAAGTCCCTTGAAACGGGGAGATAATCTGTGCCGGGCAAGCTACCGGATGGTGGCGCCGTAGGCCTGGGAAATCTGGGCGATACTGCCGGGGGCAGCGCCGTCGATGACCACTGCGGCCAGGAAGATGCGCAGCCCGCTGAGGCTCACCACCTTGGGAATCACGATGTAGGCGCTGCCGCGGCCATTGTTGTCCAGGACGCCCACGAATCGGTTGAAGATCGTCGGGAGGGCCAAACTCGCGCCGAAGAGGGAGTCCGGCGTGAGCGGGATGATACGGCCGCCTACCGGAATACCGGGCGTTCGGGAGAAGGACGCGGCCGCCACGTAAGGCTTGTTCGGATGCATCGCGAACCGGATCGAGATGTTGAATACTCCGCCCACCACCGGCGTATCGAGGCCCCACACGTTGTTCTCGTCCTCCACGGCCAGGGCCATCTTGGTCAGGTAGGTGCCGTTGTAGGGCACGCCGATCTTCGTACCGTTCCGGTCGTAGAGATTGATCACGGTCCCGTGCGGGCCGGCTGCCACGTCGCCGTTGGCGAGCACCGCGAGCGACTTCACGAGGCTCGTTCCCGTGGCAAAAGTGCTCAGTGTATTGGTTCCGTCGAGACGATAGATCGCCCCGCTGGTGCCGATGAGCGCGTCCCCGGTCATGGGATGGAAATCCATGGCGTAGATGGTGCCGATGCTCGGCACCACCGTGGTCACCTTGCCGAGGCGGTTGATGCGGTAGACGCACCTGTTGTTGGTGTCGCCCACGATGATGTCGCCGGTGTCGCGATCGAGACAGAAGGCATTGGCGGAAATTCCCGCGGCGAGAATGGTAGAGTAGGTGCCCATCCTTGGGTTCACCCGGAAGACACCGCCTCCACCGGCCCAGCCGGTCCCCACCAGGATCTGTCCGTCCTCATCGAGGTCGTTCCACGCGGTACCCGCGCCGGGCGTGATGGAGGTCACCACCGTGGTCACCACGCCCTGGGGGGTCACCTTGTAGACATCGAGGCCGGAGGCCGCGTAGTAGTCGGTATTGTCCGCAGCGACCACCACGCCGCGGATCGCGCCCCTGGGCATCGTGGCCAGGGTGGAAAAGGTATTCGTGTTCGGCGTGATCACGTAGATCTTGCTGCCTCCCGTGGAGCTGGCCAGGAGGAAGTCGCCGGGAAGGGGCTGCGAGGCGGCCGCACCGGTGATGAGGCACATGCATACGAATGAGATCAAAAGCTTGTTCATGGTTGTCTTCCTTTTCCACGCGTCGGGTGTCCAGGGCTACTTCTCGTCCCCGATCGGGCCGGAGCACGATCGTGAGTGGGCGTGCAACTGTTACGCTACGATCCCCATGTCCTCGAGGGTTTCGGCCGCGACAAATCGGTCCAGCCAGGCGTTCAGCTGGTCGAGATCATCCGTCGTCTCGATCCGGTCCACGGTCTCCCGGGGAAGCTCGCCGAAACGCTGGCGGATGAGCCGGAGAAGGCTTGTTCGGGTGGCCTCGACGCGGCCCTCGACACGGCCCTCGACACGGCCCTCGACACGGCCCTCGACGCGGCCCTCATCCTTCAGCTCGTCGGCAATGGTCCTGCCCATGGCAACCATCTCCTGTCGCACTTCGTCGGTCCGGACCGACGTTTCGATCATGGCCTGCAATTTCGCCCTCTCGGAGGGCTCTCTCATATGATATATCAAGGCCTGGATGTATGTAAGGTGTTCCAGCCACCTAAGTCGATCTTCCGGGGGCATGGTCTCCAGATGCCCGAGAATCCGGACGAGGAGCCGCCCGAACGCGTTCCGGCGCGATTTCCGTGCCTGCACCAGGCGGAGCACCCGGCCGAAGTACCCGCCCTCTTGCTCCAACTTCTCTGGATCGAACGCCGGGAGGTTCACCAAGAGCGGGTTCATGACCGGGATCTCAGCCTGGAATCGATCCCCGCCCAGGACCAGATCCTGAAGCGTCCCGATCCCCTGCCACGGGCGCGTGCCCGTGTAAAACACCACAGGCAGTACCGACTGCAGGTGCAATCCAGCATGTGACCGGTGCCGGTCGGACCAGCGCAGGATCTGGGACCGGTAGAGCTGCACCACGTAGTCGAGGACCCGGAAGGCCATGATCGGGTCCTTCTCGCTCTGGTGCTCGATGAGGATGTAGAGAGTGATGCGCTTTTGCGCTGGGTGTGTCCCACGCACGCCTCGAAGCGGAGCCACCATCACCATGTCCGACTCCACGTGGCGATAGTCGCGCGCGACGAACGTGGTGGGCATGAGCTTCAAACGGTCGAAGTCGATGGAATCCACCACCCGGCTCCCCGTGAGGGCGAGGAGGTCCCTCGTGTTTTTCGGGTTCTCCAGCATGAGCTTCATACTGTTCTCGGGAAACTGCCGGGCGAGTTTCCTGAGCCTGGCATGAAGCGCCTGGATGTTCTCACTGGACATGCGCTTCGGTTTCCTGATTCCAGGGGATCGCCGAGTAGGTCGCAGAGAAATGGGATGGGTTACTGGGAATTCCAATTTTCCCTGAGATTCTTGCTCAACCAGGCACTGGTGCACGGCCCGACATCCCCGAGACGCCCTAAGTCTTGTGTTCACAAGAACTAGCTCACAAGAGCTCTGGCGTCATAAAAAAATCCGTTTTCCCTGTGACAGCCACGATCCAGTTCCGCTTTTACCCCGGCCCTTGATGAGAGGGTCGCCGGGCCTGAGCGCCTGGAAGACCGATGCTCGAAACGTCATCCTGCTGGAGGAACAGCCATGTTCATTCCAAGATCGAGTCGAATTCTGTTGTTCGCGACCCTCGCGATCGTGGTCGGTAGCGTCCCGGGAATCGGCCAGATGGACTGGAAGAGACTGTCGCCCAATACGAGCCCGGCCGTTCGCATATCTCATACCGTGACGTATGACGAAGCCCGACACCGGACCGTGGTCTTCGGGGGAAACAATGGAACCATGCGTTTCAACGACACCTGGGAATGGGATGGGAGTGACTGGAAGAAATGCACTCCCAGGACGAGCCCGCCCGCCCGCCATTATCACAGAATGGCGTATGACGGAGCCCGACGGAAGCTCGTGCTCTTCGGAGGCCAGGATCCCCAGTTCAGGCAATTGAACGACACATGGGAATGGGACGGTAGTTGTGCTCTCCAAGGACATATGTCCGATAAACATGCACGAGTTTGTCCGGC
>CAZAKZ010000190.1:0-9033 GCA_964485695.1 uncultured Planctomycetota bacterium
ATTCAGTTGGCCCTTTCAGGGAAAATTTATACTGAGAGGGGTGAGTAGTTACTCTTGAACTCCGATACATATCCCACCTCGCCGGAGGCTCCGAAGCTCATCGAGTTGTAGGCGAGGAGAAGCGCCGCCATGGGCAGAGCCCCGATCAGGAACGATAATAGCAGCTTCGGGTTGAATTTCCGCCTTTCATCGAGGGCCGCAACAACCGTGAGGACAGCTGCGATGACCACGGTCTGATATTCGCAGAGCACGGCGAAACCGCACGCGAGCCCCGCTAGCAATCGCATCTTTCTGTTTTGGCTCCACAAGACCAGAAAGGCCGTACCAAGTGCCACGGCGGCGAGGTTGTGGCTGAAGTAGACGGTTGCATAGGCGCAGCCAGGCGATCCCAGACCATAGGCGAGAACGAGTCCCCATGCGACAGCAGGCGTTGTGAGTTTTTCCAGAGCGCGCCCGAGAAAGAAGAGGAATACGACAAAAGGAAGCGTGAGCATCAGGACGCGGCCGAAGTAGCATAGCGAAGCCAGCTCCACCCTCCCCTCGGTGAAGATGTCGATGACCAGGGCGGCCGGGATGAGCCAGAAGCCCGATCCGGGGGGCTTGTTCGTGTAGAAGGTACCCTTCACGAACGTCAGGTCCTGATTGGCCCGATAATCCATGACCTCCTGATCGAGTTTCGTCTCCCCCCGCTCATAGAGGGCCATGGCGAGATAGGCGTGATTGGTCTCGTTTGCGCCTGTGAACCGCGGCCAGAAGCCGATCGGGTAGACGTAGAAGAGCACTAGCGGGATCAGAAAGAGCAGGATACGGCGCGTGCTCCAGCGCGGCGGGGTAGCGACCTCGGCGCTCTGCACATCATGCATGACTGCCAGATTCTCCTACCCCTTGGAAGGTAATCCACCGGTTCAAAATGGGAGAGTGCCAGAGGAATCACGGGCACGACAGGCTGTCATTGAATATAGAATGCCCTCATCTACTCGTCAAGACGGGCAGTGGATGTCGCTGTGGGAAAACCGGGTTCCGTGAAAACGGAACCCGGTTTTTTTCTACGGGCAAATCCGGGTGATCACGCCGTTGGAGAAGCCGCCGGCCTGGCCGTCAAACACGAAAGCCTGGAAGTAGAACGACTGTCCCGCAAGGATCGGGAGATTGGGGATCCCGATGTTCGGATTCGCCGTGCCCGTTGACGTCGTGAGGAGGGGCAAGGGAACCATGACCGAGGGATTCACCAGGAAAGCGCCGAGGGCGCCCAGGTCAGCCTGGGCGGGCGCGAGCGCCAAGATGAAGTACCCCGGCGTGGAGGCCGGGGCTCCGGATACGTTGTAGATGGCGAGTCCTCCCACCTGCGGGGTGCCCGTACCGGCCAGGCCGAAAGGCACCGTGGTGATGTCCAGAGCGCTGTAGTTCAGGTGGCCGCACGGGGACGGCTGGTTCTCGGCGTCCGGGGTGGGCACCGGAAAGGTGGCCCAGACCGAGGTGTAGCCGTGCAGGCGGCCGGTGGAGATGTCCGTCTGCTGTTGCCCGAAGGTGACGGAGTCCAGCAGCGTCAGTCCGTCCTTTTCGAAGAAGAGGATGGATTCGCCGCTACCGGACAGCTTGAAGCTGGCATGGAGGGGCCCGTCATTGGGATCCTCGTCGGCCCAGACGATCAGGGTCTTCCCGGGCTGGATCACCGTATTCTGCGGGAATACCCACTTTTGTGAGTTCTCCCACTTGTCGGTGAGGTGATACCCGGCCAGGTTCACAGCGGTGGTGCCGGTGTTCAGGAGCTCGATCCAGTCCTCGTACTCCCCCTTCTCGTCCTTGATGGTGCTGGAATTCCTGGCCACGAATTCGTTGATCCGGATGGGCGAGGTGCCCTGGGTCCAGGCGACCTGGAACCACGGCGCCTTGTGTTCGGCGTTCTTGGGCAGGAACCGCATGACGCCCGAACTCGTGCTGGCTCCGACGTAGTAGTCCACGAGACCCCCGGGCGGCGGAGCCGGCGAGAGGGCGGCGCCGAAGGTCCCGTCGTTCGCGGCCCCATCTCCGTGCTGGCCGTCGTCGTACATCGTGGCCTGGATGAACGGCCCCTTGACCCGGTGGTAGAGGGTCACCTTGGCGGCGCTCGAGGCCTTGACCGTGACGTAGATGGTCTGGGTGCTCTTGGGATTGGTGGGGTGGTAGTTCAGATCGCTCAACGTCGGCCGGGTGGTCCGGAAATCGGGATACGAGTCGAGATAGGACCGCCGCGCCTCGATGAGCGGCTTGAGCCCCCGGATCCTCGTGCGTCCGAAATAGACGTCCTGGGTCACGTTCTGGGTGAACTGGGCCGTGGTGTAGATCTTCTTGGTGTCCTTTGCCACGTCGGCGGCGATCATGTTCTGGTACTTGGTGACGAGGCCCCCGAGCACCGCCCAGGAGAAGCTCTCCTCGATGACCGTACGGAAGTGGGCCACGTACCGCGCCTTCCAGTCCGAAAACTGCAATGTCCTGCTGAGGACCGGCTTCGAGGACCTGGTGGTGTTGTAGAACGGACTCAGCGTCGGACTTCCCTGTCCCTCGCCTCCCAGGCATTCATTCACATCGAAAGGGAAGTGGTGGAAAGTGTCGTGCTCCTCGTCGTGGTACAAGAAGTGGTCCTTGCCCGAGCCGATGTAGCTGTCCGTCTGCAGCATGCAGTTCATCACGATGCAATACCAAAGCCCCTGATCGACGCTGTAGACCTTGGGAAGCGCCGCCTGGAGGCTGGGGGTCGGCGTGTTGTTGAGAACGTCGATGAGATGGACGAGATCCGTGCCGTCGCCCTGCTTGAAGTCGTAGGACAGCTTGTAGGTCTGAACGTTGCTCCCCAGCCAGACAAGGGCGGAATTGTTGTGGGGCTGCCCACCTGAAGGGGGAGCACATCGGTACCGGTTCCCGTCGTTCGTGGCGAACCACTCCCTCATCATGTCCTTGTTGGGCTGCTGGACGTTGATGTAGATGCCCCAGAACTGGTTGTTTAGATAGAGTCTCACGAAGTTCGCCTTCGGCGCGCACATGTAGCGGCGGCAGATCTGATACATGACGACTTCGCGGGTAAAGGTCGGGTCGTGAAAGCCGTTGTTCAGGTTCAGGCTGTGGTAGCCGAGGACTTCCTGGTCGGGGACGAAGGTGTCGGTGGTGATGTTGAAGCTCTTTTTCTGACTCCCCGGAGGTAAACGGCGGTAGGAGGTGTTGCCGCGGAAGCGCACGCCTACCCGGGGATAGGTCCTCGAGTCCACGGTCATGTCCGCCTCGATGTCCGTCGAAGAGCTGTAGTTCTGCTCCAGCAGCTGCCACCAGTTGGCCTGCTTGAAGGTCAGGTAAATGGTCCGGACCGTGTCCAGGTCGTAAAAGTCCGGTGTCTGCGCTCCGGCCGGGAGGGGAACCAGGCCGATACAGGCGACAACGCACGCAATAGCAAGTAGATACGGCCGGAGAGCCGTGCAAGAGCGGGGGGTCATTCCGTGTCCTCCTCAGGTATCGGCGATTCTGAACTGCCCGATTTTCAATCCATTGTAACACTCTTGCCCAGGGGAAGTTCTCCTCATTCTTACGGGTTTGCGGGGATTCTCGAGGTCCGGGAGGCCTCAATTTGAAACCCGGAGTTCTCTATTTCTGCCAGGCGCTCCGTGTGGGCGATGATCGCCTCCCGGAACCGGCGACGTACGGGTGCGGCTGACCGCCTTCTGTCGGCCCCCTCGAAATGGGAAGACCTGCTCTATTTCACCGCCGAAACCGCTATACTGGCCGGGGTCACAGCGTGTTCGAGGTCCTGTGAACACTTCTGTCTTCTTGAAAGGAGGTCGTGATGAGAGCCCTGTTCCCCCTCATTGTGTTCCTGGCCGTCGCCGGTTTCTGCGCGGCCGACGAGATCCACGTGCCGGACAACAACGCCGCCGTCGGCACCAATAACTCCATCCCCTTCCACGCCTCGTGGTCTCCCATCAGCGGCTCGGTCCGGTACCAGGCCCTCTACAAGGTCACCCAGCTCGGCAACAAGGCCTTCCGCCTGAGCGACATCGCCTTTGCACCCATGTACACCGGCACCTTCACGGCCACGCAGTTCCAGGTCCGCGTCAGCCACACCACCTCGAACTCCCTGAATCCCACCATGGACCTGAACATCCCGACTCCCACCACGATGTTCGACGGCCCCATGACCTACGCGATCACCACCGACACCTGGAGCCCCCTCGTTCTCAAGAACGCTTTCATCTACAACGGCACCGACAACCTGGTCGTGGACATCCGCTACATGGGCGGCAAGAACGTTCTGACGAGCGGCTGGCTGGGCAAGTTCCGGTTCGTCCGCAATGCCATCCCGAGATCCTGGGCCTACAACAACTACAACGCCAAGGTGCAATCCGGCAGCGACACCATCGCCGGTCTCAAGACCCGGTTCACGGTTGACGTCACGTCCCTTAACGGAACCGGTTCCACCTCTCCGGGCGGCACCGTGGATCTGACCCTCTCCTCGTCCGGGGATGCAGGCCTGCCCTACCAGGTCGGCACGAGTCTGGGCAACGGGCCCACGCCCATCGACACCCGGACCCTCGGCCTGAGTCTCGACGACCTGCTCCTGGTCAGCGTGAACGGCTGGTGGCCCACCATCTTCTCGGGCTATCAAGGCGTGCTGGACGCCCAGGGCGGAGCCGGGGCGAAGATCCACATCCCCAATCTCGCGGTTCTGAAGGGCGTACGGCTCCACTCGGCTTTCGTGACGCTTCTCGCCTCGGCGCCCTCGGGCATCAAGAGCATCTCGAACACCTTCACTTTCACGATCCAGTAGTTCCCGCTCAGAACAGGTCGTCCAGCTCGGCACCGCCGGGAAGCGCGCCGTGCTGCTTCAGGTGCTGCTGGAGGAGCTCGCTCTCACGCCGGCTGTACATCCTGTCCTCCTCGTAGCGGAAGAACGCCGCCCCGGCGCCCGACTCGAGCGCCTCCAGAAGATCCGCCCGGATCGTCGCCGTTCCCTTGATCGCGGTGGGAATCCTGTCGGCGCCGGCCAGGATGAAGACGCCCTCCACCTCGGGCACGGCCTCGACGTTCTCGGCGCTCAGCGCCTGCCACTTCTCGGGCGGAAGGAAGGGACGGCGGAGCTGGAGCCTGAGATCGCACTGGAGGCACCGCCGCGCCTCGGCCACGGCTTCCCGGGGCGTGTACATGCCCTCGATCTCCCGGAAGTCCGTGCTCCGCTCCTCGGGTGGGGCGCACGGCACCGGGACCCGGGGCCGGGACGCAAAGCCCTCGTCGCGGCCGATGCGGGCAGCGGGCAGCGCGGGATCCCGGAGTCGGACCGCGATCTCGCCGTCCCCGCCGAGGTGGAGGTCGATGCGCCCGGCCGCGGCCCGGCCCGAGGCCACGGCTTCCACGGCCGAGAGCCGCCCGCCCGCGTGGAAGATGCCCTTACCCTCGCCGGGAAGATGTTCCGGAGGCGCCTGACCCACGGCCAGGATCACGGCGTCGGCCTCGACGCGGGTCCGCTGCGCCTCGTCGAAGGCGGGGGCGAAGTTCTGCTGTGCGTCGAACACCGAGGTGCATTTTCTGAACTCCACGCCGGTCACCCGCCCCTCCCTGTCCAGCACCGCGGCCGGGCCCCAGCCCGCGTGAATCTCGATGCCCTCGGCCTCGGCCTTTTGGATCTCGCGGCCGTGAGCCGGTATCTCCTCCCGGTTCTCCAGGCAGAACAGGTGGACCTCCCCGCCCGAGAGCCTTCCGGCGGTCATGGCCGCGTCCACGGCCACATTGCCGCCGCCCACCACCACCACCCTGCTCCCGAGGTCGAAGGCCTTGCCCAGCTTGGCCTCGGTGAGGAACTCGAGACCCCAGTGCACGTTGTCCAGGCCGCTGCCCTCCAGGGGAATCTTCTTCGAATGGGGCAGGCCCACGGCGATGAGCACCGCGTCGCGGCCCTGGTTCAGCAGCTCCACCATGGCCTCGCCCGACTCCAGCGCATATCCGGTCCGGATCTCCACCCCCATTCCGAGGAGGACGTCCAGATCCCTCTCCAGCACGCCCCGGGGCAGTCGGAATTCCGGAATGGAGCGCTGCGGCATGCCGCCGGGCGAAGCATCAGCCTCGTACACGGCGACCTCGTGACCCTTGAACCGGAGGAAGTAGGCCGCCGCCAGCCCCGCCGGCCCCGCGCCCACCACCGCCACTCTCTTGCCGCTCGAGGGCAGGTTCATCGACGCGTCCACGAAGGCCCCGTCCGCGTGTTCCAGCGCGAACCGCTTCAGGGCGCAGATGGCCAGCGGTTCGTCCAGCCGGCCCCGGCGGCACTCATCCTCGCAGTGGTGATAGCAGATGCGGCCCAGCACGTTCGGAAGGGGCAGGCTCTCCCAGATGACTGCCGCCGCGCCCTCGAAGTCACCGGCTGCGATGCGCCGGATGTAGCCCGGCACGTCCCCCCCGGCCGGGCAAGTGGCAGTGCAGGGCACCTGCCGGCTTTCCCGGTCCGTGAGACACCCGGTGGGACACACCTCCACGCACGCCCCGCAGAACTTGCACTCCGACGCCTTGAGGATCGGCGCCACGCTGCCCACCACGAGGCGGCCCTCGTGGTGCACCACGCCGAGGGCGCCCACGCCGCGAACGTCGTTGCACACGCGGACGCACCGGGTGCAGTGGATGCACAGGTTGAAATCCCGGTCGAAGAGCGGCTCTTCCTTCAGCACGGGCAGCCCCTGGGGTCGGTACCGGGGCGTCTCCTCCTTCACGCCCACGAACTCGGCCACCTTCCTCAGCTCGCAGTCGTGAAATCGCGTGCAGCACCGCTCTTCCGCCGGCACGCTGGTGGAGCAGTCCACCAGACTGCAGCCCTCGCGCTGGGCGCAGGTGACGCAGGCGTGGGGGTGCCGGGCCAGGATCTCCATCAGCCTCGAGCGCCGGAGACCCTCGAGAGCCGCGGTATCGGTATGGACGACCATGCCCTCGGTGACCGGTGTTGCACAGGCCCGCACCACTCCGGCCATACCCTCCACCTCCACCACGCACAGGCCGCAGCCCTCGAGATTTTTCAGAGCCTCCCCGTTCACGGGCTGGTTCTCGAACCGCGTCTCTCCGTGATAGACCACTCCGGCCAGGGGCAGGTCCTGAAAGGGCGGAAGGTCCGGATGGCTGCAGATCCCCGGAACGAAGATGTCAGCGGCCGCGGCCGCATCCAGGAGGGTAGCGCCTTCCTCGGCTTTGCACGGCTGTCCGTTGATGGTGAGGTGGATCATGAAATCACTTCCCGGCCTTCTTGCGGCGCCTCTTCTCCAGTGCCTGAGCAAAGAGCGCGGCACCCAGGGCGCCCGCGATCCGGGGATCGTGCTCTGTCTCCAGGGCCTTAAGGCCCAGCTTTGCCTCGATGCGCTGGACCAGGCCCCTGTTCCTGGCCATGCCGCCGGTGACAGCGAAGTCCTTCTGCACCCCGAGGCGCTCCAGGAGCTCCACCACCCGCTGCGCCATGGCGGAACAATACGCGGCAAGTACTCTGGGCCGAGACCAGCCCTTCCGGAGCCGGTCCGAGGCCTCGGTGCGGGCGAACACCACACAGGTGCTGGCCACCGGCTCCGGCTCCTCCTCCACCTCAAGGGACAGGTCCCCCACCTCCTCGATGGGCACCGACAGCAGATCCGCAAAGACCTCCAAGCCGCGGCCGGTACCGGCGGCGCACTTGTCGTTCATGAGGAAGGTTTCCACCTTGCCCTTCTCGTCGCACTGGATGGCCTTGCAGTCCTGCCCCCCCACGTCCAGGAGGATGCGAACCGTGGGCCCGTACATGAAGTGGCCGCCGCGGGCGTGGCAGGCGACCTCGGTGAGGGTCTTTCGGGCAAAGGGCACGTTCACGCGGCCGTACCCGGTGCCCACCGTGAAGTGGATGTCCTCCACGGCCATGCCCGTGCCCTCCATGGCCCGGGTGATGGCCCGGTCGGCGCTCTCCGGGCTGTCATGCCCGGTGCGCTGGCTGCTCCACGCATAGAGTTCCCCGTCCAGGAGAATGACGGCCTGGGTGCTCACGGCGCCGACGTCCACGCCGGCGCTGATGATGTCGGCGTCCTTCCATTTTATGGTCTCGTCGTGCCGGTGGTGGTCTTGCATGTCACTCACGCCTCCGCGGCAGCAAGCGCCGCACCCAGGGCCGGAACGTATTCGGGATCCTCGGGGACGACGACTTCCAGCCCCAGATCCCGGTTCACAGCCTCCACGAAGCCAGCATTCCTGGCCACGCCGCCGACCAGGACCAGGTCTCTCTCGAACCCCACCTTCCGCACCATGGAGGCGATACGGCCGGCCATGGCGTCCACCACGGCCCGGGCAATGTCTTCTTGCGGCGTGCCGGCGTGAATCAGCGCTACCACCTCGGCCTCGGCGAACACCACGCACTGAGCGTTCATCCGGGTGGGCCGGATTGATTGGAGAGCAAGGGAGCCGAAGTCCTCAACCGAAACCTGGAGCGCCCGGGCCATGCTCTCGACAAAGATCCCGGCCCCGGCAGCGCACTTCTCGTTGTACGCGAAGTCGACGACCTTGCCCCTGTGGTTGCACCGCGCAACGCGACTCTCCTCGGCACCCACGTCCACCACGGTGCGGCACGACTCGAGCAAGTGGACACCCCCCCGGGCCGCCGCGTTCACCTCGGTGATCTCCCCGTCCGCGAGGGAACATGCCTTGCGGCCCGCGCCCGTGGCGAGGGCCCTTTCCACCCTGTCTATGTCCACCCCGGCGGCGTCGAACGCCTGCATCACCACATCGGATTCGGCACCACCAGGGACGAGGCCCTTTCCGAGGATCTTCCCGTCCTCTTGCACCACGATCTTGACGGTCCTGGCTCCGATATCGATGCCTGCGGTGATCATCCTCTGTTTCCTGTTGGGGGCCCGGCGCCCGATTCTACCACAGAATCCAGACCGACTCCCGGGGGGCAAGCCCGTCGCACAACTGAAAAGGGGTGAGTGTCAATAAATCGGGACAAAAGGTGTGGTTCAAGGAGTTGAACTAAACCGCTTCGCGGTAGCCTGACGGCAGTCTACTTTCCTACCTCTT
>CAZAKZ010000191.1:0-9020 GCA_964485695.1 uncultured Planctomycetota bacterium
TATCAGGGGGTCATCGACAGCAAGGGCCGGGCTAGTGCTGCCGTCGACATCCCGATCGCCCCGGCCCTGGTCGGCGTCAGGATTCACTCGGCTTTCATGACCTTGAGCCCCGCCGCTCCCTCCGGCGTCCAGTCGATCTCGGACACGTTCATGTTCTCGATCGGGAAGTAGAGAGGGCACGGGATGGGAACGGTCGACGACCCCCTCAGAGAATCCTGGACAGCTCGGCCACGGTCTGACACAGGAGATAGCACACCGAGGATTCCTTCTTGCCGGTGAGCTTCGCGATCTCCGGGTTGGAGAGCCCCGCCAGCCTGGACATGAGAAAGATCTCCCGTGCTTCCTCGGACATGGCGTCCAGGGCGTCCTCGATGCGCGCCTGCATCTCGCGGCCGATGGCCTGCTCGCTCGGGCTGCCGAGAATCCCGCAGATCTCTCGTGCGATCGGATCCCGGTTCATGCTGCTCCGGGGAGCGTTGGTCTCGAGGAGGTTCGGATCCCGCTTCGCGGCCCGGTGATACCGGTCCTTCTCCACCAGCTTTCGCACGGCAGCGGTGAAGAGCCAGTGCCGGAAGGCCGCCTCCCCCTTGTAGGTGAAGCTCCCGAGGTTATTCAGCGCCTCCCGGCAAACGGACTGGGATACGTCCGACACGGTCTCCCACCTCCGGAGCCGGGGATCCATCCGGAGGCGGATAAAGGCCTGCAGGGCCGGCAGGTGCCGCTCCATGAGGGTGCCGAACGCGCCATCGTCCCCCTGGCTGGCCCGGGAGATCAGGTATTCGCTGTTTTCAGTCATTCGTGGCTCCGGGACGGCATCCATCCGGGATGGAGCGCCGCGCATCATTGTCCATGTCCTCTTCGATTCTCCAGGCGAGACGGGCCAGTGCAATTTTTTTCCATTTTTCCACCCGGGATACCGCCCGGAATTTCCATGTACCCCGTAATAGTCTTTAATGTACAGGCCTGGATCCGTTTCCGGAGGACTCTTCCATGAACGGCCGACTCGCTTCCACCTCTCTCCTCGCCGCCGTGATCCTCCTAGCCGGCTTGAGCTGCACTGTGAATCTGACCAGCTTCCAGGTGCCCCCCGTCGTGGCCGCGAACGGCGTTTTCGAGGCGGTGGTCACCGGTATGTACCATCCCACGCTCCCGCCGCCTCCGAACAATGAACACACGGCCGTGGTGCTGCAGATTCCCAGCGGTGTGAAGCTCCTCGATGCCGCGAACGATCTCATCTTCGGAATGACCCGGGACGATCCCCAGGTACTGGCGCTCTACAAGGCGGAGCCCGGCCACAGGCTGGTCGCTTATTCAGGATATGGTGGATCAGGTCCGAACGGGGGGAGTGCCACGGTTCGCTTTCGACTTCTTGCACCCGCGAGCGGCAAGGCCTTTGTCCTGAAGGTCTCCCTCGCAGCCCAGAACGGGCAGACCTGGATGATCAACGATCCAGCGGGCATCTCCGATTTCGCCAGGATCAACACCCGGCCCCACGCGGCGATGATCACCCTGGCCCCGGATCCCTGGACCAGCCTGCCGATCTTTCAGGAAGACACGCACGGCCTTCCCTTCGGCTGGGAGAGCAAGTACATGCCGAGCACCTGGACCGGCCTGGCAGTGGGGGACGTCGACGGAGACGGGAACGACGACATCTCGAGCCTCTGCAAGACCCATAGGATGCCGGGGGTCTTCCTGCATACACCCCGGGGCAAGCCGTGGGTGCTTTCGGCCAAGGGCTTCAAAACCTACAGCGTGGGGGACCGCGAGGAGGTGGCCTTCGGGGACTTCAACCGGGACGGCAAACTGGACCTGGTGTCGGCCGGCGGCGGGGCGTGGCTCGGCGACGGGGGCACCTCGTGGAAGGCCACCACCGGCATCAAGCTCCACGCGACCATGGAGGGCGTGGCCTCGGCCGACGTGAACAACGACGGCTTTGACGACGTGGCCTTTTCCGGGAAGACAGCGGACCTGATCCAGGTCTTCCTGTCCGATGGCAAGGGCGGCTTTGCCGAGGCGAGCCAGGGGCTGCCCGGCGGCGGCGGCAGCAGCATCGGAAACTCCAAGCTCCTGCTGAAGGATGTGAGCGGCGACGGCAATGCCGATGTCGTCTGGACCCGCTTCGCCGCCCCCGGCGTCTGGCTCGGTGACGGAAGGGGCAACTGGAACCAGGTCGCAGGAACGGGAATCCTGGCCTACGACAAGTACCTGGGCGTGGATGCCGCCGACCTGGACAACGACGGGGACCCCGACCTGGTGCTCGGCATCGAGCACTCCGGCGGTAATCCCTCCTTCAGCGGTTTCGCCGTGTACGAGAACACCGGAGGGGCGCGGTGGAAATTTCGGTGGGGCGAGACGGCACAAGGGTCGGGAGGTGCCTACCTGGACGTGGCCCTTGCGGACTTCGATCGGGACGGGCGCATCGATGTCCTGGCCGGTCGCGTCGACAGCCTCGAGATCTGGCAGAATGTGGCCCCCTTCCAGTTCAAGAAGAGGACCATCTCCAACCTGCCCTCATCGGGCGTAAGCGGTGCCGAGGCCGTGGCCGTGGGCGATTTCAACGGCGACACGTTTCCCGATGTGGCCGTGACGACGAGGAAGTACGGCATCTTTGTCTGGCTGAACGAGCTCACCGGCTTCTCCCGCTTCGGCCGTGGATGCGGCGGCAACCTGCCCTCGACGCCGGCCATGGGATTCTCAGGCGGCCAACCCCGTCTCGGCAACAGGACCTTCGCCTTCACCCTCGACAAGGCCCCTCCGTCGAGGTTCGCCCTCCTCGTCATGGGCCTCGACAAGCGCCGCAGTTTCGGCGCCCCGGTCCTTCCCCTCGACCTGGGGCCCTTCGGCGCCCCGGGCTGCAGCCTGCTGGTGGAGCCGAGGGTCGTTCTGCCCACGGGAACAGACTCCCAGGGCCGGGCCAGAATGGCCATGCCGATCCCGGCATTCACCGCCCTTCTCGGCACGGTCTTTTTCGCCCAGTGGGGGGTGGTGGATGCACGCGCCAACCGCCTCGGGCTGGCCGTTTCAGGGGGAGGCACCGCCAAGATCGGGCGGTGAGTCGTCGAGGCCGCCGATGCCTCAATTTCCAGGAGCAGGATTGCCAATCGCCGACCTGACGGTAAGCTCTTCTCAGGCCGGGGTATGTACGCAGGGGTGTCTGCAGTTGCAGGCGGTTTGCACGGAGAAGAACGAGGAAGACGTGATGAAAAGAACGATGGCCGTGGCGTGGCGCGTGGCAGCCGTATTCGTTTTGGTAGCTGCAGCCGGACTCGCCTCGGCGCAGGGGCTCGCTCGCACCGAGATCCGGGTTCCCGATATTCCGGGCTATCGCACGCTCAAGTGCGACTTCCACATGCACACCGTCTTTTCCGATGGCCGGGTGTGGCCCACGGTGCGCGTGGACGAACTGTGGCGCGACGGATTCGATGCCTTCGCCATCACCGATCATGTGGAGAGCCGGCCGTGGAAGAAGGACGTGAGCCTCGATCTGAACCGGGCCTTCGAGGTGGCCGCACCCCGGGCCGCGCGATACGGACTCACCATCGTGCGAGGTGCGGAAATCACGCGGAAGATGCCCCCCGGCCACCTGAACGCCATCTTCCTGAAGGACGAGAACATGCTGAACGTCAAGGAGTGGCGGGACGCCCTCCGCATCGCGCGAAAGCAGGGCGCGTTCATCTTCTGGAATCACCCGGGCTGGACGGGCCAACAGCCGGACGGCGTCTCGCGGTGGTATGAGGAGCACGACAAGCTCATTAAAAACGACCAGATGCACGGCATCGAGGTGGTGAATGGCAAGTCCTACTATCCGCTTGCGCATCAGTGGTGCCTGGAAAAGAAGCTCACCCTCATGGCCACTTCGGACGTCCACTCCCCGATCGATTTCGACTACTCTCCAGGACCTGCCACCCACCGGCCCGCCACGCTGGTGTTCGCCAAGAACGCGTCGGCCCGGGCCATCCGGGAGGCCCTCTTCGCCCGCCGGACCGCCGTTCATTCCGGTGAGAAGCTGATCGGTGAAGCCGTCTACCTGAAGCCCCTCTTCGAGCATTCTATTCGGATCCTGGATCGTACCCTCACCATTTGCGGTAAGGGTCGTCGCTACATCCGGATCGCCAACGCCTCCGATGTGCCGTTTCACCTGAAACGACAGGCCAAGGTGCCCGGCCTCTCCGTACCAGGCCGCATCACCGTCCCTGCCGGCAAATCCGTGCTGATCTCGGTGCGGGGGACCTCGAAGCAACCGGCCGGCCGCTGCAAGGTGCACCTCCCCTACGAGGTGACCAACCTCCTCGTCAAGCCGGACCAGGGCCTCCGCGTGGAGCTGGAGCTGGACGTGCACTTCCTGGCGGAGGAAAAGAAGAGCAAGTAGTGCGTTCGGGCCGATGGCCCTCTCTCAAAGGCCGGGCACTACTTCCCGGGTGAGCAGAAATCTTCAAGAAAAACGGAATTCACTGTTAACCCGTCCTGTTTTTTTTGCGACCTACCCGGCAACCGCCTGGAAATCCAGAAACAGGAAGTCAAAGCGCCTGTCCGGTGAAACCATCCAGGCGCTTCATGCCAGGCTCAGGAGGCTCGCCCGGCAGTTTCCCGAGAACGGCATGAAGCTCATGCTGGAGAACCCGAAGAACACGCGGGACCTCCTCGTCCTCACAGGGAGCCGGGTGGTGGATTCCATCGACCTTGATCGGCTGAAACTCATGCCCACCACGTTTGTCGCGCGTGACTACCGACACGTGGAATCGGACGTGGTGATGGTAGCTCCGCTCCGAGACGTGCACGGCGTACGTCAGGCACGAAGGCGTATCACTCTCTACATCCTCATAGAGCACCAGAGCGAGAAGGACCGGATCATGGCCTTCCGGGTCCTCGACTACGTGATGCAGCTCTACCGGTTTCAGGTCAGGCGCTGGTCCGACCGGCACCGGTCGTTCTCCGGGATGCAACTGCAACCGGTGCTGCCCGTGGTGTTCTACACGGGCACGCGCCCGTGGCACGGGATCGGGACGCTTCAGGACTTGGTCCTGGGCGGAGATTGTTTCCAGGCCGAGATTCCGGTAATGACCCCGCTGTTCGTGAACCTCCCAGCGTTCGATCCGGAGAAGCTGGGGCAAGAGGGCGGCTACTTTGGCCGGGTACTCCGCCTTGTGCAGGCGCGGAAATCGCGAAGGACCACATTCAGGCGGCTTCTCGTCCAAGTTCTTGGGCATCTGGAGACCAGGCCCCGAAGGAACGACTCCGGTGGCTGGAACTCCTTTCCTACATCCAAGCCTTGATATATCATGTGAGAGAGCCCCCCGAGAGGGCGAGGTTGCAGACCATGATCGAAACGTCGGTCCAGGCCGACGACTTGCGACAGGAGATGGATGCCATGGGTAGGACCATTGCAGATGAGCTGAAGGCCGAGGCCACCCGGTCGAGCATTCTCCGGCTCCTCCGCAAGCGTTTTGGCGAGCTTCCCCTGGTGACCGTGGACCGGATCGAGGCAACGGACGACCTCGACCAGCTGAACGTATGGCTGGACCGCTTCGTCACGGCCGAGACCCTTGAGGACATGAGGATCACGTCGTAGGGGCTGAATCCCACCAGCCGGCGGTTACTGTACCCCCTCGAAGCGGTGCCGGGCCAGGGCCTCGATCTCCTCGAGCTTGACGAACCAGGTGCGGATGGTGCCGTCGCTGGATGCGGTGAGGACGCGATTCCCGTCGGGGGTGAAGATGCCTGCGTTCACGGCGCCGTCGTGGCCGCGGTAGGTGACGAGGCGCGTGCCGCGGCGATCCCGGAGCTGGGCGGTTCCGTCCTCGGAGGTGGAGAGCAGCAGCGAACTGTCGGGGGAGAAATCCAGGGAGTTGACCACCCGGTCGTGAGCCTGGATACGTTTTGGCGTGCCGTGACGCGGGAGGACCAGCAATTCACCCTTTCGGTTTCCGAGGACGAGGGTCTTGCCGTCTGGAGACACGGCGGCCCTCCAGATGGCGAATTTCTTCGTGGCCTCTTCGAGACCCCAGGGATCTCGTCCTTCGATCACCACGGGTTCTTCTCTGGATAGGTCGAAGCGAACGACGTTGTCCTTCTGGGCTTCCTCCAGCAGAACGAGAAGCGCGTTGTCCTTGCTCGCGTGGATGTACGGGAAGGTCTCGCAGGGCCAGACCTTTTCCTTTTCTCCCAGGGAGCAGATCAGATCCGCTCCGGTACGGCTCCATTTCCAGAGATGCGGATAGCTGGCATACCAGCGATAGGCGGCGATGATCCTCTGGTCCGGAAGGAACGTCAGCCACTGTATCCGGTCTTTCTTTATCTGGCGCATCCAGAGCTTGTCACCACTCGCCCAGTCCAGGAGACGAAGGGTGCCGCCGGCATCCCCGATCAGAACCTCGGTCCCGCCCGGGGAGAATCGCATGCAGCTGACTTCCGTTGTACGGGGATAGCGGTGCAGCCGGCCCTTTTCGTCCCAGAGGACGGCGTGGCCGTCATCGCTTCCCGAGAGGAGGCGCAGACTGTTGTCCGAAAGGTGGATGCAGTCGATGGTGTTCACCCCGGCCAGATGACCGTGGTACACGGGCAGTTCGGTCTCCTGCAACTCCCACTTCCTGGCGGTCCTGTCGAAGGAGCAGGTATATACGCAGTTCCCGTCGCTAGAAAAGAGGATGGTGTTCACCGCCTGGTGGTGCCCGGCCAGAAGAGCGATTCGATTGCCGGTACGGTCGAAGATCCGGATCTTCTCGCGTCCGACCTGGACGGCGATGTTCCGGCCGTCCGGCGAGAAGTGGATCGACCGGAGGGAGGAGGTGTGCCGGCCGATCTGCCGCTGGAACCGGCCGTCCGGGGTCCAGAGATAGACCTTCCGGTCCTTGGCCGCGGTCAGGATCCACCCGTCGGGACCAAAGGCGATCGACTGGACGCGGCTCGTGTGGCGATCCAGATCGGCCACCTTCTTCACGCCTTGCTCCAGGACGTCCCAGAGCCTGACCTTTCCCGTGCCGTGTCCTGTGAGGAGTTGCTTCCCGTCCCGGGAGAACTGCGCGGCCGACACCTGCGTGTTCTCGAAGGCCTGTAGCTGCTCGCCGTCCAGGCTCCAGAGTTCCGCCGAGACCAGCGTCCGGTCGTACGGATTCAGGTCGCGGAGAAGGAACTTGTCTCCGGCCGGAGACACAGCAGCTTCCAGAAAGTAACGTGGGTCCCTTTCCGGTAGATTCCTGGACCAGATCAACGTGCCGTTCCGGTCCCGGAGAGAGAAGGTCCCGTCCATCGCGGTGGTCAGGATTTGCTTCTCGTCCCCGGAAAAGATCGCCGACACCACGCAGTCGTCGTGCGGAAAGGTCTTCACCAGTCTGGGCTCGGCCTGCACGTCCCAGAGGAAGGCGAATCCATCGATTCTCGCTCTACCGCTCGCGACCAGGAGGGAGTTGCCGTCCCTGGAGAACTGTACGGAATAGTGGGACAAGGGCTCTCCTGATGGAGCGGGTTTTTCGGGTTCGAGAGAATGCAGGAGCGCGCCATCCAGGCGCCATACCTTGATGGAGCCGTCAAAGGAAGCGGTGGCGAGCATGTTCCGCTTCTCGCACAGAGCCATCCACCAGATGGGCCGGGTATGACCCCGGAAGTTCGTCCTTTCCCGGAACACGCCCAGCACCTGATGCAGCTGGGAACGGGTGTCCGGGCCGGGCTGCAGGTCGAACGCTTCCAGGGCTTTTTCCAGGGCGAGCCGGCCGTCCTCCTCCATGGCCAGGGTGGAGCTGTGCAGCAGGTTCTTTACACGGGTGTCGGCCAGGGAGCGATTCAGTCGCACGAGAAGAAGGAGCGCCACCACCAGGCCGATGCCCATGGAAAGCATGGTCATGGCCGCCGCAGGATGTCGCTGGGACCACCTCTTCGCCCGCAGAAAGGGTCCCGGCCGCCGGGCCAGAATGGGCTCGAAGCACCGGATGCGCCGCAAGTCCTCGGCCAAGGCGGCGGCGGACTGGTAGCGTCGCCGGGGCTCTTTTTCCAGCGCCGTTTCCACCACCACCTTCAGGTCCTTGGTGATGGCGGGATTGTGCTTGCGCGGATCGATCGAGTCGCTGGTCAGGATAACGTGAAAGAGCGCTTCGTGGGTGGGCGCCTGAAAGGGAATGTGCCCCGTCAGGCACTCGTAGAGCGTGGCCCCCAGGCCGTAGACGTCGGTGGTGCGGCCGATGGCCTCGCGCTGCCCCTGGACCTGTTCGGGCGCCATGTACGCCGGCGTGCCCACCCGGTCGCCGCTCCGGGTCAGGGTCGCCTCGGTGGAGTCCTCTTCGTGGGCCAAGCCGAAGTCCAGGATCACGGGCTCGCCACTGTCGTCGATCATGATGTTGCCCGGCTTGATGTCCCGGTGCACGAGGCCCGCTTCGTGGGCGGCCTGCACCGCCAGCGCCACCTTTTCCATGAGGGTGACCGCCGCCTGGACCCGATCTGCGGCGTTTCGTGGGGATCGACCGCCGCTGCTTTCGAGTGCGAACTTCTTGAAATGCTCCTCGAGGCTTTCCCCCTCGATGTACCGCATGGCGATGTAGGGCACTCCCTCGTGCTCGCCTGCGGCGTAGACGGTGCAGATGCCCGGGTGCTCCAGCCGGGAGGCCAGGGTGATCTCGCGTCTGAACCTGGCCAGCGAGCGGGAGAAGCGGAGCTGGTCGCGGCGGATGAGCTTCAGCGCCACCTGGCGGTTCATGGACTTCTGTCGGGCCAGGTAGACGATGCCCATGCCGCCTGCGCCCAGCTCGCGCAGCAGCTCGTAGTCGCCGATGTCCTGGTATTCCGCCAGCTTCGCGGCGGCTGGAGATTCCCCGGCGAATCCGATCTCTTTCAGTGAGGCAAAGCGGCTCCGCAGGTCTTCCGCCTGGTCCGGATTCTCCTGGCAGAGCGAATCCAGGGCCATGCTCCACCTGGCCTCATCCTGCTCCAGGCATTTGAAGAGCAGCTCGTCCAGGGGATCGTTTTCCTTCATGGCAATTGGGTCCAAAGAGCCAGGAACGGCTTTGCGCCGGAGCTGTCACAGGAATTCAGGA
>CAZAKZ010000192.1:0-8975 GCA_964485695.1 uncultured Planctomycetota bacterium
CAGGACGCGCTTCAGTCCGCAGCCTCCTGGAGCTTAACGGCATTGCCTGGAAAGGGCCAGCTGCTTCTTGAGCTTCTTCTTGGCCGACAGGGCACGCTTCTCGTTTTCCTGCGACCGGTCGAGGGCGGTTTTCTTCTGGGAAAGAAGGGCGAGGGACGTGGTCAGGCCGGCCGCGAGCACCAGGAAGAGGACGATGATGGCCAAGGCCAGGGCCGGATTGCGTTGCACCCACCGGCGGAACCGGAAGAAGCTGCTGACCGGGCGGGCCAGGATGGGCTCGAAGCGTCGGACTCGCCCCAGGTCTTCGGCCAGGGCCAGCGCCGATTGATACCGGTGGTTCCGGTCCTTCTCCATGGCGAGGTCGAGAACGGTCTTCAGATCGGAGGGAATGGAAGGATTCAGTGCGGTCGCGTCGGGCGGTTCCCGGGTGAGTATGTTCTGGAAAGTCTTTTCCCGGGAGGGCCCGTCGAAGGGGCGCTCGAGGGTCAAGCACTCGAACAGGGTGACCCCGAGGGAATGGACGTCGGTGAGGGCATCCACGGCGCGGGCGTTCTCCGTGAGCTGTTCCGGCGACATGTAGGCGGGCGTTCCGAAGAGATCCCCGGACAGGGTGAGGGTCTTGACGTCACTCTCCAGCTCCCGGGCCAGGCCGAAGTCCAGGATCACCGGCTCGCCGTCCGGGGTCACGATGATGTTGCCGGGTTTGATGTCCCGGTGGATGACGCCGTGGGTGTGGGCGTGATGGAGCGCACGAGCCACCCGTTCGAAGAGGCCCACCACCTCGATCACCTTGCCTCGTCCGGAGGGAGGATCTGCGGTGGGGCGGACGGGCCGGGCGTCGGGATCCCTACCGGACGGCTGCTCGAGGTCGATGGCGGTGGGGGTGTCCCAGGACTCTTCGTACGTCAGCTGGATCTTTCGCGCCAGGGTTTCCCCTTCCACGAAGCGCATGGCGATGAAGGGGATGCCCTGGGCATTACCGGCCTCGAAGATGGTGCAGATGCCGGGATGGTCCAGGCGGGAGGCCACCTCGGCTTCCCGCCGGAACCGGCCGATCATGGTCTCGGATACCGGGCCGAGGTTGGTGAGCACCTTGAGGGCCACCCTTCGGCCCAGGCGGGTGTCCTCGGCCAGGTGCACTTCCCCCTGACCGCCGCGGCCGAGCTCCCGCACCAGGTGGTAGGGTCCGATGCAATTCTCATCCCGGCCCAGGGGCAATCCCAGGACCGGCAAGCCGTCTTCCTCCCGGTCCGGGGCGCCTTTCTGCAGGGCGAGGTATTCCGCGGCGATGGCCAGGTCGTCTCCGGGAAACCGTTTCAGGTAGTCGGCGAGAGGCTTGACTTCACCCGAGTCCCGGTCGGCCCAGTACGCCTCCAGGAAAGTATCCAGCGGCGACTGGCTCTCATCGGGTTTCCCGGCGTCTTCATTCATTTACATGGCGATCACATGTGAAGGTCCTGGCGCAATATGGCTACTGCACCGGCTGCAGCTTGACCCGGTAGGTATCGAGGGCGATCTGGGGCATGTCGGCCAGGCTGCCGCGAAAGGGCAAGTAGCCTTCCTTGGTGATCACGAGGATATCGTCGGCATTGATTTTTCTCTCGATGTCCGCGGGCGTGATCAACAAGAGATTGTATTCGGGCAGCTTCAGCTCGGCGCCCTCGGGCACGGTAACGATGCGGATCACATGGGGAAGATTCTGCCATCCGTGCGGATTCTTGTGGCTCTTGCATCCGGGCAGGGATACGGCCGTGAGGACGGCCAGGACCAGGATGGCCACCATGGCGGTGGATATGAAGCGTTGCATGTAACGGTCTCCTCTCACGTGTTTCTTTCACGAGAGCTATGAACAAATGAGCATAAATAGGAGGTCAGCTGTTGAAGATCTTGTCCAGGTCTGCCTTGAACTTCCTGTGAAGAATGCGGTTCAGGTGGATGATCTCCTCTCCGGTCGAGCAGTCGATGACGGCGATGCGCAGCATGTAGCTTTCCAGGAATGGCCTGAACCAGGTCATGACCAGACCCTCGGCCCCAGTGGTGCTGAGGAGGGAGATGGTCTCGGGATCCACGGCCCCTTCTTCCTGGTAGAGAGCGGCTTCTCGCTTGATGCGGTCCAGGACCGCGGTGAGGTCGGATTCCGCCGGAAGGACGTTGAGTTTACCCTTCTTCAGGGAGGCGACGACCACCTTGGCGATGTCCGAGGCCAGGGTGCCAGCCCGGGATCCGTTGTAGTTCCCAGCCAGCTCGTCCAGCCGGGCCCGGGCCGCCCGGAGGGTGGGGAAGCGCGTGCCCGCGATGAACACGGGTCCGCGGTCCAGGGCTTTCTGCATCTCGTCACCACCTCCGCCGGCCGCAGCGGACTTTTGCTCCCCGGCATCGAGGGCCCTGAAGTAGGCGCGGGCAAAGGCATCCAGCTTGGCCTTCGGGCCCTGGGAGGAGGGAATGGAAGTCGGTTCCACGGCCAGCCGCTTTGCGGCCAGCGCCTCCTTCTGGTCCTTCAGGATCGTGTCGGTAAGAGCATTCACCTGGCGCTGCACTTCACCGTCGAGGCTGGTGTCCGGCTCGGTTTTCCGGATGCGCAGGAACAGGAGAACGCGCCGGGTCGACGCCATGAAGTCCATTTCCAGAGTCTTTCCCTGCTCCTTGGCCGCGGCCACCGTATCCTGGACGGATTTGAAGAGGCCTTCGACGAGGCCGTGGCTGCGGCCGCGATACCGGAACCGGTATTCGAAGTAGCCGCCCTGCATGTTGGAACGAGCCAGGGAGATGGTATCGGGCTGGACGCCCTCCACGGCGCGCAGCCGGGTGCCGAAGGTCGCAGGCAATTTGTTGTCCTTGCCCTCGACGAAGAGGCCAAGGGTGAACAGGGCTCCCTTCTGTTTCTCTTCCTCTACCAGGCCATTCAGGCGGGTAGTCACCTTCTGGCACACCGCGGAACATAGGGATTCCACCGCCTTCATGTGGGCCTTGCGATAGCCGTCAAAGGAAGTGCCCTGTCCCGAGGTGCGGTCTTCCAGCAGGATCGTTGTATCCTCGGCATGCGACATACGTACCCGCATCACGTCCTCGACGCGGTACCGGCCCTGGAGCTTCCGCTCCCGGTCGGCTTCCACGCCCACCCGGATCAGGATGCTCGCATACATCTCGCGGCAGCCCATGGGTGGGCCGCCCTTGCCGGCTTCACGGACACTCCGGGTCAGCCGGTCGGCGCGCTCGGCCAGCTCCAGAGAGACCACCCGGTACCCGTTCTTCATGAGGTCTCGAATGAGGAGGCTCGCTGCCTCACGGTTCAGGTCTTTGCGTCCGGCACCCACGTCGGGCAGCACGATGATGCGTGGTTTTTCCGGTTCATCGGCCATCTGGGCATGCACCCGGGAAAGCCCCGCCGTAGCGGCGGCGAGCCCCAGAGTGAGGCCGAGAATCAGGGTCTGAGTTTTCCTTACCATTTTATCTTCTCCAGTCTCCAGGATTACTCCCGTTGGAAGAACAAGATCGTTCCGGTCAGTTTGTCGTCAAGGTATCCAGGTCCTGCTTGAACCGTGTTTCGAAGTCGAGGCTCTCGTGGGCGACCACCTTGCCCGTGGTGACGTCGAGAACCATGATGCGGAACTGGTAGCACCGCATGAAGGGCCGGAATGTGCCCCGGACGAGCAGTTGCGCGCCCTTTGTTTTCAGCTCCCCGATGGTATCCGGATCCACGGCACCGTCGCCCTGGGCGGACCGAACTTCCCGCTTGATGAGGTTGAGGATGCTGGCCCGGTTCAGGGAATCGGGAAGAATCTCGAAGGCATTGCCCCCGGCCTTGGAGAAGCCTTCGGCCAGAACCCTTGAGAGGTCCAGGGAGAGTTCGCCGGCGCGAGAGGTTCTGAGCGCAGCCCGCCGGGATTCAACGACATCCAGAGCGTTTCCGAGGGTTCTATACTCCTTGCCGTGGATGGTGAAGGGGCCGTGATCCAGGGCTGCCAGTCGGGGATTCGTGGCGCCTTCGGCCGAGGCCTTGCTCTCGGCCTTGTCCAGGGCCCGCAGGAAGCTGGTCGTGAAGGCCTGGAGATTACCGGCCAGGGGGCCGCTGACGCTGCGGATGACCACCGGATCGATTGCCATGCGCTTGCCTGAGAACGTCTGGCCATGGTTGGCCAGGATCTTGCGCACGAGACTGGACGCAACGAACTTCACCTCGGCGTCGACGCTCGCCTTGAACCGCGGCGCGGCCGGGCCGATCTTCCAGTCCGAGGCCTGCATGAAGTCACGGTAGAGGTTGTTGGCCGTCGGTCCGCCCGTGAGGCCCTTGTCTACTCGTGTCAGGGTCTTGCGGCTTCCCACCTGGATGCACTGGAGCTTGATCTCCAGGCGTTCGTCCCGGTTCATGCGGTCATAGATCTTTTTCCGGACTGTGCCGAACACGGCGTATGCAGCTCCGATGCGCTCGGAGAGCCAGAATACGTCGGCCACGGAGCGAAACTCATCTAAGCCCCGGTTCGAGGCCAGGATGTCGTTGATGAGCTCGTCCCCCGACAGGGGCTGGAAGCCCTGCATCTGGAGTGCATCGGATATCTCTTCAGCCAGGCGCTGGCCCAGGCCGTTCACTTCCATGGTGCGGGTGGTGCTGTTGGGGGTCAGGGCCGGGAACACCGCCACGATGCCGGGGTTTTCCCTGAGTTTCCCGGCGATTTCACCCACGAAAGGGCCCAGCAGGCCGGCCCTTTCGGGCCGGCCCGGGGGGGCCGCTTCCGCGGCCCCGGTCCTGTCGGGACCGGGAGCCGGGGCCGGCGCCGGAGCGGGTTGCTCCGGTGGAGTGCCGGTGGAAGGAGGGATGGTGGGCGCCTCTTCTGCCGGCTGGTCGTGCGGATTTGGTGCACGGCTGTCGGCTGGTCGGTCCACTCCGGTGATGGGCTGATGGGGCGCGCGTTCCGGCCCCCCGCACCCTGTCATGATGAACAGGGATGCGGTCAGAACCAGGAGTGATCCGAGGCTCATGACCCCTCGGAGGCTGCTTGGAGTTCTCATGCCTTAACCCTTCTAGAAAAAACGGTTCTCCGTTACGGAACAGGGAGTCGATTCGTTCTGGAGACGGAGATGCCTTCGTGTCCGGCACAGTAAGGGATTCCGCCCGTTTCCACATCCGCGTATGGTACGGAATACGGTATCCATTTTCGGACCGAGCGAGTCGTCCACACGCTCCAGGAATACAGGGGAAAGGATACCTTTTTCTCTACCAAGGTCCAGTGCAACCTCCGGACGGGGTCGAGGTGGCGATTCAGGCCTCGCGCCAGTTGATCCACGGGCTGTTAAGCGACCGTACAGCCGTGGGACCGGACAGGTTTTTCATTTTTCTCACCTGTCCTGGGAGGAAGGCCGGGAATCCCGATCATTCTTCTCCGGCGGTCTTCTCCTGCGGAGGCTGCCACAGCCCCCGACCGGTGGACGGCCCGATGCGCGGCTGTTGCCGGGCGATGATGACGAGGAGCTGGCCCGGCTGCAGGCGGACGTCGTTTCCCGGATTGACGTCGGTCTGGCCGGTGTGCTTGCCTTCCAGAGGGGTTTCCAGGGCCACGAGGATGGCCTTGTGTTTTTTCATGAGGCGATCCCGCGCCTCGGCAACGGTGAGGTCGGCCCACTTCTCCGGCACCTCGATCTTGAAGAACTGATTCCCCCATTTGCTGGTCAGAAGCTCCCTCAGGACGCCGACGATGCCGAGGCTCCGGGCGCCGGCGGCGATGATGCTGCCCGTGTACTTGTCCCGGGCGATGACCTCATCGATGCCCGCCAGCTTCAGGTTTGCCTCGTTCTTGCTGTTCAGGAGTTCCGCGCAGGTGAAGATGTCCGGATTGATGCGCTCGAGAGTGAGGGCGGCCAGGAGGGTGCGGGCGTCACGGTCCTGATCGCTCAGGTCCCGGGTGCGGTCCGACAGCACCACGGCGATGTCCGCCTGTTCGGCCCTGCACCGGGTCAGAACATCGGGGTGGGTCCAGTCGCCCAGGATGAAGAAGACGCGGGCAAGGTCCACCTTGCCTCCTTCCACTTCGGGGCGGATGTCCTTTTCGCTCACCAGGACGATTCCGCGGCGCCGGATGACCTCGTCGGTCTGCAACTCCTCCACGATGAGGCGGCAAGCCCGGTTCCAGCCGCAGATGATGGCGTGGCCGGTCAGTTCTCCGAGATCCATTTCAAAATTCTCCAATCCTCCCTTGAGGCGGTTGATTACTATGGCGGTGATGACGCCGGTGAAGGTGGCGAAGAGGGTGAGGCCGCCGAGCATGATCGAGAGGGTCACCACCAGGCCGAACACCGATTTCGGCGTCTCACCCACGGGCTCGCCCGCCACCAGGGAGAGGACGCTCCAGCGGAGCGCGTCCGAGAAGTCCCTGAAGGGGCTTTTCGGGTCCTCTCCTTCGGTGATCCTGAGCACCATGGCTGAGGCCAGGATGATGACCACGATGATTCCGATCACGATGACCTGCTCGCCGATGCCCTTTCGAAACGCGGCGGACAGGGCTGCGGATCGGCGGTTCAGCAGGACGCCGAGGCGGAACACGCGAAGCAGCCGCAGGAACCGCAGGAACCGCAGGGGCCGGAAGACCGGTAGTACGGCCAGGATGTCGAGCCAGTAGCGCCGGAAGAACCGGCGCTTTCGCCGCTCGGCGAAAAACCGGATGGAGAGCTCCACGACGAAGACGTACGTGATCAGGTCGTTGGCCAGGCTCAGGTCGTGCCTGAGCGGGGTGTCCTTGTCGAGGCTCGATTCCCAGATGATCGTGGCGAC
Source organism: uncultured Planctomycetota bacterium (assembly GCA_964485695.1). Taxonomy (GTDB): domain Bacteria; phylum Planctomycetota; class JAFGQW01; order JAFGQW01; family JAFGQW01; genus CAZAKZ01. The sequence continues at coordinate 6,764 of CAZAKZ010000192.1, forward strand.
GCTCAGGATGATCAGGGCCATGACCGTGAGGTCCACGGTGGGATGGTTGATGAACTTGGCCATGCGCCGCCGGATCGTGAGCGGCTTTCGAGGTCGGAATCGGTGCACCATGATGCGCAATCATTCAGTCCCGGTTCGCCTTGTCAACAGGGTGGACAGCGTCTCCCATTGAGATATCCCGGTTCCGGAGCCGGGGAAACAGGCTGACATAACCACTCCAAGTCTGTTATAATTATCGAGATAGGTGGTTAGAACCGTGCGGGCAATGCCCGTGCGCATCCGTTTCTTCATCTCTTCCGTGAGACATTCAACAGGGGACAGCTGGAATGAATCCGATTTTCCGATTCGCCCGAACCGGGCTTCTCGTGTTCCTCGTGGCGGCCGCGACGACCGCCCAGATCCATCCCGCCAAGGTCCTGACCGGCGACAATGCCGGGGACAAGCTTGGGGTCTCGATGTCGGCCGTGCCGGACGTGACCGGGGACGGACGCCCCGAGTTCCTGGTAGGGGTGTTCAGAGCCGACAGGCCGGGCACTCCCACCAGCATCGTGGATGCGGGCGCGGCCCATCTCTACGACGGGGCTACCTTCCGTCGGCTGCGCACCTTCCACGGGGAGAAGGTGGACGCCCGCCTCGGCTACGCCGTGGCCGGTGTCCCGGATGTGGACGGTGACGGCAAGGGCGACCTTCTGCTCGGTTCTCCGCGTTATTACGGCGTCGGGTCCTGGTCCGGACGGGTCTACGTCTACTCGGGAGCCAAGGGAAAGCTGATCCGCACCCTCGACGGGGATGCCGAGACCGCCCAGTTCGGCTATGCCGTGGCTGGCCTCGAAGACCTGAACGGCGACGGCCGGGGGGAGATCCTGGTGGGTGCCTGGGGCCGAAACGGGATGGCCGGGGCGGATGCCGGGCGCGCCTATCTCTATTCCGGCAAGGACGGCAAGCGGCTGAAGGAGTGGGAAGGCGAGGGCAAGGACAATTTCTTCGGTGTCTCCGTGGCCGGCGTTCCGGATGCCGACGGTGACGGCAAGATGGACATTCTCATCGGCGCCTACGGGTATGGCCTCACGGTGAACGAGGATCGGGGACGAGTTTATCTCTATTCCGGCGCCACCAGGAACCTTATCCGGACCCACACCGGGGAGACGTCGGGTGATCGGTTCGGGTGGGGCGTGGCCGGGGTTCCGGACACGGACGGCGACGGCCGTGGGGACCTGATCGTCGGTGCACGCGACTACGATCCGCCCCTCTTGCACAACGCGGGCCGCGTCTATCTCTTCTCGGGCAAGGACGGGAAGAAGCTCAATACTTTCGATGCCGTGAAGTCCATGGACAACCTGGGAAGAAATGTGGCCGGGATTCCTGACCTGGACGACGACGGCCGCGGTGATCTGCTGCTACCGGCGCACCGGGGCGACGGTAAGATCGGCATCGATACCGGCATCGTCTACGTGCATTCGGGCGCCACGGGGAAGCTGCTCTTCTCAATCGAGGGAGATGCTCCGAGCGGTTTTCTCGGTTGGGGCGTCGGAAGCATGGGCGACGTGAACGGTGACGGCCGGGGTGACCTCATCATCGGTTCTTATCCCTACACCGTGCCGGGAAAGACCGAGGCCGGCCGGGCCTACATCCATACCCAGGGGCTGACGGCGGACACCCATCAGCTATCCGCCCTTCAGGGCGGCACCGTGAACCTCTCCCTCGACGCCGGGAAGGCGAACAAGCGCCGGCCCTACCTGGTCGTGGCCTCCTTCAACGGCAGCAGCCCCGGCCTCACCTTTCCTTCGGTGCACCTGCCGGTGACCTTCGACGACCTGTTCGTGGCCTCCTACTTTCTGGCCAACATCGTCATCTTCCACCAGACCAAGGGCTACCTCGACGGCAGCGGCCAGGCCAAGGCCTGGATCAAGGTGCCGGCCGGACTCCTGAAGGGCTTCGAAAACGGGAGCATCACCCTGGGCTACGCCCTCCTGGACAGGTTTGATATGGCCTCGAATCCGGTGGTGATCTCGGTTGTGCCGTAACAGGCCTTAGACTCGGCAAAAGAAAGAGCCCGCTCCCACTGAACTGTGGGTGCGGGCTCTTTCTTTTGGGTGCAGGGCATGCTCGACAGCTTGGAGGTGAAAGTCCTCTACCCAACCTGATGGAGGTGATGGGTTAGCTGTGCTCTCCAAGGACATATGTCCGATAAACATGCACGAGTTTGTCCGGC
>CAZAKZ010000193.1:0-8966 GCA_964485695.1 uncultured Planctomycetota bacterium
GAGTCCCTGGGCCGGAGCGCGGGAAAAATCAACGCTTTCACCCGGGGTACGCAGGGAGATGAAAAGGAACGGAGAACAAAGGAGAATGATGGGTAGCAGTACAAATCTGAAAATTCGGTTCATTTTCATATCACTCCAGAAAACCGGACACGTGGGTAAGTCCACCCGACCTTTTCGAAGACAGCAACCCTACCTACCATGCCCCTTCACGATTGTATAGGCAGATTTCGGAAAGAAGGGAAACGACGATTCAATTCGCTTTACTGAATCCCGGAGTGCAGCCTGTGGTCAAACCGGGGCATATTGAGTATTCTACAAGAATGCTGGAGCCGAGATAGTCGATCGCTCCCCGAAGGGGTTTTGGACCCACCTGGAGATGGACAAATGAAACACCTGCTTCTGAGTCTGGTCCTCGCGGCGGCTGTTCATTGCCCCACCGGTGCGCAGTATCACAACGCCGGTTATTTCGGTGTCACCTGGAGTTCCGGTGGAAAAGCGTACGCCCTGAAGAGCGACATGCTCGGCAAGGTGACGACGATGCAGCTCGGCACCGTCAGTCACTACGCCTGTGAGGTGGCCGGCGACAACAAGTTGGTCCTGGTATCCGACTCCACCAGCGGCAGTATCTGGAAGATCGACCCGACGATCATGTCCGTCACCGGCACCCTTTTCACCGACACGGCGCTGAAGACGCATGCCAACGGCCTCGAGTACGATCACAACGGTGACCTCTACGTGTTCACCAGCTCGAGCCTGTTTCGCGTCGATACGACAAACCGGCTCACCACGGTGACCACCGGAAGCTTCACTCTCGGCAACGCCACCATCGACATCGACACCGCCGAGCTCTTGATTGCCACGGGCTTGACCAACGGCTCGCTCCTGCGCATCAATCGGCATTCCGGTGTGATCACAACGCTGGCCAGCGGTTTCAACACGCGGTACGGCGATTCCGCCCAGGACGTCCTGACGGGTGACCTCTACGTTCCGACCTGCTGTGGGACCAGCACCAATTTCCACTCGCTCTCCGTGCTCCGGGCCGGCCAGGCGAAGTCGACGATCTACATCAACAGCCAGACCTACGTCGGCGGCTACGGCGTTCAGCCCGATCGCGCGAGCGCGGCCAAGCCACGCCTCGTCTCGGGATGTTTCCGGAGCAGCCTGGCCGCCGTTTCCGGGGGCATCTGGCACGTCGACATCGCATCGGCATCGCCCTCCAAGGTGGCCTCATTCAATACCACCACGGTGGCGGACGTGTCCATCCTCGAGGGGCGAAACATCCACGGCAACCGGACTGCCCCGGCGAAGTACGACATCAACATCAGCTTCCCTGCAGAATCATCACACCCCTACGTGGTCGGCCTGGGCTACACCGGGGTGCGGCCGGCGCTGCCCCTGCCCGACAGTCGTCGCATTCCGCTCATCCTCGACGATTTGACGGTCCTATCGATACGGAACCAACTGTCCCCATTTGCCACGAACACGGTGGGTATCCTCGATGCATTCGGGAAGGCGCGGGTGAAGATCGACCTGAGCAGCCTCTACCCGGCCATTCGCGGCCTCGTCCTCTGGATGGTGGTCGTGACCCTGGACGCACGAGCACCGCTGGGCCTGGCGACAATCAGCGATCCGTTCGTGTTGAAGGTCGATTGACGGTGGGCACCTTGTAGTGGTCTGTTCGGGATCCCCCGGCTTTCACCGGTTACGGCCGCGAACCCCATAGTGCACGAACTGCCCCCCCGTGTCCTTGGCCAGGCCGTGCATGAACCCGACGTCGGCGTCGCCGCCCAGGGCAATCGAGTGAATCACCACCTTCTGAAATCTGTTGAGGCGGGCCACCTCCCTGCGCATGTCATCACCCCGGGTGAACCGGCCACGGTTGGCGCGACCGTCGCTCATGAGATAGAACGTATCGGCTGCAATGGCGTAGTGACGGTCGAAGGTGCCCCGACCGGCCAGGCTGAAGGCCCGCTCCAGAGCGTCGAAGATGTTGGTGGCCCCCGCTGCGATCATGCTCTCGGCCCAGTCGATGGCTTTTTCCTTGTTCTGCGGCGAAGCCTTCACCTGGCCCTTGCTCCACACGAAGATTTCGTGGTGATAGAAGACGATGTTGAAGGTGGCATCCTCGGGAAGCGCCGTGATGGAGGTCCTGAGCTCGCTCTGTGCCTGATCGATCTTGCGATTACCGATGGCGCCCATCCCGGACCGTCCCGTTTGCCGTGAACTGGGGGGGGTCAGGGATCTGAGCATACTGCCCGACATGTCGAGGATGTATATCAGGCGCTTGGACCTGGTCTGGATGCCATAAAAGGAGGTTCCTCCGGTGCGGGTCTTCCAGCCCTCGGGTGTGGAGTGTTTTGACGACGCAGCTTTCGGCCGCTTCGCAGGGCGCTTCTTTTTCGCCTCATCCATGTTCTCGGCCACGGGCGGCCCCGTGTAGCCGGCCTTGTGCTTCACCCACCACTTGCGCCAGAGGGCTCCGTTTTCGCGAAAGTTCTTTCCGGTGAGGCGGGTCAGGGCCTGGAATATGTCCTGGAGAGTACGACCTTCCGATTTTCCGAGAGCATTGATGAGCCCCTCAACCGCATCGCGGCCGCCCATACGGGCCAGTGCATGGACGGCGGCAGCGCGCACTTGCCAGAATACATCCGCCAGACACCGGGCCGCGGCTGTAGCCGCCGCTGGATCCTGCTGTCGGCCCAGGGCATCGAGGGCGGCGATGCGCGTCTCGGGCTCCCTGGCCTTCAGGAGCTGGATCAATACGTTGCGGGCCGAGGCCCCCTTCAAGTAGCCGAGCGTCACGATGTGTGCGGTTCGGTCCTCGGTCTTTCGAGCCCCTCGGAGGCGACGGATCAGGGGCAGGATGCTCTTATCCCGGATCTCCGTCGGCAATCCTGAAAGAAGGCGGCCCATACCCTGCCGCAGGGCCTGGATCACGCTTTCGTCCTGATTCAGAAGGTCCCGTGTCTTGTTCTGCTCCTCCTTGAGGTCAGCCAGCTTCTCGAGGCGGGCCTGCCGGTCGAGTTTGCGGCTGCCGGACTGGACTTCGCGGATCTCGTCCGCCAGCTTCTGGAATCGACCGAAGTGTTTCCGACGGTTTTTCAGCGCGCCGTCCAGACCCTGTTGCATCCATGACATGGCTTCCGGAAGACCGGTCGCGACCAGAGTCCGGACGGCTTCGACCCGTTCCTCCACCCCCGGCGCATCCAGGCCCTCCATGAATCGTTTCTTTGCTCGAGAGGCCTCACCGGGCTGAGCCGAGGCTGTCGGACCGAGGAGAAAGACGGCGAGCAATGCAGCAAGATAGCGCTGGAAAGGGCGGAAATCAGAATCTGGATTCATCGAGCATTCCCCCGGGCTTTTCGGGAACCGCCTACATTTTACTCGAGATCCCCGGGCGGCGAAAGCACGAGTATACCCTATATCCCGGCCTGCCCGCCAACCTGATATAATGCGTACATGATCGCGAATCCGGAGTGAGGTCCATGGAGCATATCAGGCCGCTGGTTCTTTTCCTTTTCCTCCCGGGGCCGTGGTTTGGCCTGTCGGCCCAGGAGGTGGCCCGGGCCCCGTTCCGCCTCTTCGATTCCAGGCGCGGCTTCACCGCCTGGACATCCCCCGGATACGAACAGGTTCCCATCTCCCGGAGTGAACCCACTGTGGTGGGTAAATTCTACAAGAAAGCCAGGGGAGCGAGCGGCTACCCGTCACCCTACCGGCCCCGGTACGTATACATCCTCCTCGATGACAAGGTGAGGCCCAACTACTATCTCAAGCAGCGCTACCGAGGCCGGTTCAAGGTCACGGAGAGAGAGCCCCGACGCATTGCCCTCGAGGGGATTCAAATCAAGGAATTTCATCTGGCTCCGAATCCGGAGGTGCCGCAGCCCGGCATCCCCCAGGAAGGTCTGGCGGTGTTCTTCCACCACCTGGGTGCGTACGCCGCATTCATCGGATTCTGTCCCAGGAACAAGTTCAAGAAGGAACGGCTGCTCTTCCGGAAACTCGGCTACACCATCCGTTTCCCATCATCCGAGAATGGCGCCACGCCGGCCCCCGCCACGGATCCGTACGAAGGTTCCGAACTGCGCGGTCTCGATTTCCGGCGCCAGGTTCGGGCCGAATTGATCCACGGTTACCGGGTCCTCGATACGGAAAACTACATCCTGATCCACCACCCCATGGACAGGGCGTTCGCAAACAAGGTCAAGCGCGACCTCGAAATCCTCCACGCCCATTTCCGTGAGGTGTTTCCGCCGTGTGAACCCGTGACAGCGGTGGGAAAGGTGCGCGTCTGCAGGAGTCGTGCGACCTATTACCTCCACGGCGGCCGGCCGATATACGCCGGCTACTGGAACGTCCGGTCGGAAGAGCTCGTGCTCCAGCAGTGCAAGAGGGGCGATCTCGGAAAGAACCGGGACCGGGACAGTTTCTTCGCCCTCTATCGGGAAGCGTATTATCAATACATCTACCTCTTCTCCGGCAAGATGGTACCGCATATCTGGTTCACCGACGGCCACGGCGACTACTTCTCCGGGACCGTCCTGTCCAGGTCCGAGGGCAAGGTGAAATCGGTGCGTGCTCATCCGGCTCGGGTGAAGGTGCTGCGCGATGCGGTCCGGACAGGAGAGGCCCCCTCTCTCTCGGCCCTGGTCGAGATGACCGCCGGCTGGTATTACCGGAATCGTTCCCTCCACCAGGCCATGGCGTGGGGCTTGATCTTCTTCCTCAGGAGGAGCCAGAAGGTGGAGGCCGAACCGGCCTGGAACCGGATCCTGGACACCTACTACCGGGTGCTCCGGGACGAGTACGCGCGCCACATCGAGGGCCTCGCCGACGACGCCAAGAGGACCGCCCGATCCCGCGCCGTGGCCCTGGCCCGGGCCGCCGCGAGGGAGGCGGCCTTCCAGGGCGTGGACATGGTTGCCCTGGAAAAGGCGTGGCGGAGATTCGTCCTGAGGATCCCTGCACAGCGAAAGTAGGGCGGCCAATTCCCCGTGTGGTCACTTTCCGAAGGATTCCGGATATAGTAAAAGAGTAGTCGTCGTATCGGGCCACCCGAGGAAGAAAGGAAGCGTCGCCGTGGTCATCTCACCCCTCGCCCGTCTCATTCTGGCCTTGCTGGCGCTGGGTTTTCTCGCATTGTTCTTGGTGCTGCTACCTCCTGCTGCAGCCGAGAACGACGACGACGACAAGGAAACCCTCGTGGCGCTCCGGGCCGAGGCCGACCGGATCCTGAAGCTCAAGAAATCGAAAGCCCTGGACCGGATCGGCATCGTGGTGATATGCGCCGAGCACCACCGGCAGAACGGCGACACCAAGACGGCAACCCCGTATCTGAACAAGGTCCTGAAGCTCGATCCGTGGTGCATGGACGCCCACCTCATGCTGGCGGAGATGCAGAAAGTGGAAGGAAACAAGGCCGCCGCCGAGAAAAAAGCCGAATGGATCCTCAAACACGCCGTGTCCGACCAGACACGGGGTGGAGCACTCCATCTGCTTGACCGACCGGCAGACTCATCGCTTCCGGCCATCAGCAAGATTCCCGGTGAAAGCACCAAGATCGCAGTGGTCCCCATCGGCCCGGTGGATGTCCTTCTGCTGAAAGCGGCTGCCGATCTGGTCATGCGCCACATCAACTATCCGGTGATCATCCAGCAGGCCGGTCTGGACCTTCCACCCGAAGGCGACAATCCGCTCCTGACGTGGACCGAGGAACTTCGCAAGGCCTTTGCCAAGGTGCTGCCAACCGAGGAGGGGCAGGCGGCGATCGCCGCGGTAGCCAAGTCCCGCGGTGATCTACGGTCTGACTGGACTTTCCTGCAGGTGTATCGCACCTGGCTCGAGCAGACCGCCAGATGGCGCGACCTTTCCGATTTCGATGCCAGGTTCAACAACGCCCGGGAGCGTCCGGTCTGGCAAGCAACCAACGTCAACCGGCACCTTGCTGCGGCGATCGGGCCGTTCGGCCGTAGCAACGTGATGTACATCGGCGTCACCCAGGCCGACATGCTGGGCTACGGCAGGCGCGGGGGAGAACGTCCTGCTTTCGGCTGGGGGGGAAAGGGCCTCGGTTCGGTCTCCTACGGCCGATTCATCGCCTCGCGGACCGGCGAGAAACCGAGCTGGGACCGCATGGTCCTGCGGGTCGCCAAGCAGATCATCTGTGTGGTGGGCAGCACCTTCGAGGTACGCCGGTGCACCGATCGCAAATGCCCGATGCGCGTTGTGGTCGACATCCGGAAACTCGATGCCAAGAGCCTCGATCCGTGCAAGCGGTGCGCAACGCAGATCCGGGACCATTACTGATCGTGATCGGTCGCTAGAGCCGCATCACGTAGGTGTCCGGCAGGTAGGCGATCCCTCCCGGGGCTTGTGGGTCGATCACGGCCATGGCAATCCAGAGCGGCATGCCCCAGCCCTTTTTCGGCCGATGGAGCAGGGATACATCCAGAACCCCGACGGCTTCACCGCTGGAATCCAGCAAACCCGGCCCGGAGGACCAGATTCCTGGAGCCCACCCGGACGCGGTCACGTGCGTCAACACGTCGGGATTCAGGTTGATCCGCCGGCCGCCCGGGATCTTCACTCCCGGTCGAACACCGGACAGGCTCGCCGCGAGCGCGTAGGGCATGTTCGGGTATTGGGGGCAGCTCAGGCGGATATCCCACCGGTCCTTACCCATGCGTACGGTCTGGATGTGGCGGCCGCGGTAAAAATCCTGCCAGTAGAGGTAGGGATACTTGACCTGCGCTGTCCCGAGGACCAGGTCGAACGTGGTCAAGGCCCAGGTGTTCACGTCGAACTGGAGGAACCAGGCCCCCAGGCTCGAGTAGAATCCTCCCAGCAAAAACCGTGGCGAGGCCGCGGTCTGGAGATCGAACCGGGCGCCGTGCTGCACCTGGGAGTAGGGGAATCCCGTCACCGTTGTGATCGTCGTCATGCCGTGTGAACCGGGCTTCAACTGGTTGACGTGCCGGATGCGGTCTCCCAGTCCCTCGAGGTATCCGTTCTTCACGTTTTGCTCGAGATTGTAGCCCGCCCACTGCCAGCCGTAGACAGAACCGCCGTTCCAGTAGCCGAGAGAGGAGAGATCGTAGTCCTTCTCCGGATCGAGGGTCCACACCGGAAACGACCACCGGTGCGGGCTGATGGTGTCCTGCCAGCCCCCAATGAGCAATCTTCCCGTATCGATGTCCTTTCCCAGCTGGGAGAACCCGGTTTTGAGCTTCACGGGCACCTGGACGGTCGTCAGCAGCGTGGACAGGGTTCTGGCGGTACGGTCGAACTTCAGGACGCGGTAGTCGTACCGGTTGATGGTGGTCGGCGAGGTGAGGCGCTCCATTCGATACTTCATGAACAAGTAATCGCCGTCCTGGTCGATGATCGGGCGCATGCCGTGTTCGAAGAAGTAAGCCTGGGGATAGGACGTGCCGCTGCTCGGGAACTTCACCAGGCTGGTCCAGGTGGTCGTGCCCGCATCGAAGCGACACAAGCAACCGGACCAGGGAGAGAGCGTCGTGTTGATGCCGCGCGTGAAGCCGATCAGGCTCTTGTTGTCGTAGTCCATCCGAACGTTGTGCTGCATGGACATGGTGTAGGGCACGTCGCACAGCTTCCTGAGCTTCCCTGCCGCCCCCGTCTTGTCGTAGAGGTAGAGGCCTCTTGGATAGGCGCCGACCGTGGTCGGCGTCTCGAAACCGCCCATCAGGTAGAGCGGGTGGTGACCTGCTTGCGCCGCAGCGGCCGGGGCCAGCGAGGCCAGGAGTGCGAATACAATGACGAACTTTATCATGGAAACACCTGTGAGCCGGCCGCGTCATGGCCGCGGCCGGCTCGAGTAACTTCTCACGAGGTGAAGGTGATGGGAACGTCGGGTGCAATCTCGGCAATACCTTGATTGGTGTAGGTGATCGCCGCCGCGTAAATGGTCACCCCGACCAGGGCCGGAATGCCCGGAATGTTGAGCGTCATGGTGAAGTCACCGGTCGCGCCGGTGCCTCCCTGAAAATTCTGGAAGGTCACCGGGTTGAAGATGGACGTGAAGAAAAGTCCGTCGGCCACCAGCGGGACCATGCGGCCGGAGCCGACCGGGATGCCGGTGTTCGCGAAGCTGCACGCGCCCTGGTAGAGCAGGCCGCCCTGGCCCCGACCCACGATATTCACCGAACCTCCTATCTTCGGCGTGCCGGAAAGCCACAGGGCCGCATCGAAGAACCTGAGGTCGTCGGTGATCGCGTTGCGGTAGCCACACACGCCGATCTTTCCGGTCTGGCCGAGACCCGAGGACGTGGTGGCCGTCCTCACGATATTCCACTTCCCGTCGAGGTTGGAGTCGACAAAGGTCTGCACCTGAACGCTCGTGCCCTTATCGATTGCCTGCAGGCGAACACGAGCCTTCTGTGTTGGCGGGGTGATATCAAAGTAGGTCCCGATATAGGAGAACCTGCTTCCGTTGTAGTAGTACGTGAACCCCCGGTCATAGCCGGTGTACGGGGAGCCGTTGTCCTGCAGCTTGATCATGATGTACTTCGCGCTACTCCCCGAGCCGGTGTAGCGGAGCAGCGGGCCGGTGTACATCAGACCCGGCTTGCCCGAGTCATAGACGGCCACGGTCTCAACGCAGCAGTCCAGGTCGCCGATCGTATTGTGTGTGAGTTCCTGGAACGAGACGCTGGGGTCCGCCTGGATCTGCGTTCCGAGGGCTTTCCAGTCTCCCCGCTGTTCCGTGTACCCGGGAATGACCGTCCCCGGGGGGATGACGAACAGATCCGTAAACGATTGCGCCGCGCCGGATCCGGCGATCAGCAGGGCACCGAGTACGGAAATGATACATAGGCTTCTGCGCATGATGGATTCTCCTTCAATCAACTGACTACACTGCATGAAAACACAACTTTCATCCTGCCTGCCAGGCAATGCCGTTAAGCTCCAGGAGGCTGCGGACTGAAGCGCGTCCTGCTCGT
>CAZAKZ010000194.1:0-8961 GCA_964485695.1 uncultured Planctomycetota bacterium
GCCGCGACCACGGTGGGGGCCGAGAGGACGGCAGGGGGCTTAACGGCATTGCCGGGGATAGAGGTGGTTCTTCCCCCCCCCCAGGTTTCCGCCCTGAAGGGAGACTTCCAGGGTGTTCACTCCGTAGCGGAGATAGTCGTCCAGGTTGGAAACGACCCGGTCGGTGAACCGGGCGTCCATGAGCGCATTGGCCAGGCGGGTGACCCACATGTCGTAGGGCCGTGTCTTCTGGGTGGCGATGTCCTCGAGAAGGAAGCGGTTGCGGTCATTCAGGAGTCGATGGACGGCCTGGCCCGTGGCCTGGTCCACAGGCCAGGAGAACAGGATCGGGAGGCTGAGAAATACCAAGGCCTGGATTCGTGACATGGGTAGACTGTCCTTCAAGGCTGTTCACCGGTGAATTTCCCTCTGTCCCCCCCCTTGGGGCCTTGGCGTGAAATGTCCGTTTCTCCGCGATATATTTTACCTAAAGTGGTCATAATTATCAAGAGACTGCCATTGTTATCCTCGAAAAACGGGTTCCTGTTCTCTTGTCTAGTGCAGCGTTCTTGTTGCCCGTTTTCTCGCATATGCCATTATCCCTTGTGTTGCTTCAGTTTGAGGTCGACATCATGCTGAAGTAGGCATGGATCATTCCTGTCCTGGATACGGGCCACAAAGATCACTCCGGTGGCCATTGTCTACCACAATGGGTCATTCGGTGGGTGATCGAGGGCCCTCGTTCGCAAGGCCTTGAGGACGACTCGTGGCGTTTTCAGCCCGGAGGAGGGGAAGGCCAGGCGAAAAATCCGAGTCTCGATCCGAAAGCCGACCGGGCTGGATTCCGAAATATATGTCTGTATGGAATCCGTGCTTGGACCGGACGGGACGAGGCATGAAGACGGAATTGGTTCTCTGTGCAGGGTGCGGGCAGGAGCTCGAGGTCGAAGACTCCACGATGGACGTCGGATTAGCGTGTCCATCCTGCTTGACCCCGGTTAATAAGTCGCTTGCAGGCGGCCGTGGCCGGGATGCGGCTCCCACCTCGGGACTCGAGCAGTACGTCAGGAAGCTCCGGTGCTCCTTCCATCCCGGCGTCGCTGCGATTCGTAGATGTGAGTTGTGTAAGAAGTTGCTCTGCACGGCCTGTGTCGTCACCCGGAACCTGAACTACAAGCTGGTGGAGATGTGTCCCTGCGGCGGGCGCGTGGATCGGCTCAACCCCGTTGAGAGGGGCATCAAACCGGTCACTTTCCAGAAGACCCTCGGCACAGCCTTCGCCTATCCCGTCGAAGGCCAGGGGGCGGTGATGCTCTTCCTGGGGACGCTCTTCTTCACGGGGACCACCTATCTCTTCAGGATTCCCCTCATTGGCTGGTTCTTCCTCTTCCTGACCCTGGCCTATGTGTCCGCCTTCATGACGAAGATCGTCTTTACCACGGCCCTGGGCAGGAACGAGCCGCCCGAATGGCCGGAAATGGCCAAGATGGGTCAGACCATATTCCTGCCCTTCTTCCTGGTGTCCGCCACCGCGGTCTTCTGCGGGGGACCAGCGGCGGCCTACCTTCATTTCACGGGATCCATAGACGGGATCTTCCTGGCTCTGGCCGCGGTTGGTGGCTTCTTTTTCCCCATGGGCCTGGCGTGCGTGGCCGTATCCGGGACGCCTGCGGCCCTCAATCCCTTCTTCTGGTTGAACGCCATCTTCATGGTGCCGGGGGACTATTTCATGGCCAGCCTCACGTTCTTTCTGGCCTGCGGCCTGAAGGCGGGGGGGGAGATCCTGTCGAGCCAGATTCCGTACGTGGGGAGTATGTTCGGAACCTTTCTGCTCCTCTATTTCCTCATGGTCGAGATGCGGATTCTCGGTTTGATCTTCCAGGCCAACAAGGGCCGCATCGGCTGGGTCTGACCGATCCCGCAACAACGGATTGACCTTTGCCTCCGGATTTGTTCTTCTACCCAGGACAGAAAACCAATACCCGGGGGATATCATGATCGAAAAACTCACGCTTTCACTTGTAGTTTCTCTTCTTGTTGCTGCGGTTCTCCCCGTGGCCATGACGCCCGCCCAGGCCGTGGTCGGGCCCAACATCCGGGTCAACCAGGATTCCGGATCGGCCATCCAGGTGGAGATGATCATGGTGGCGGATCCGAACGATCCGAACCGCGTGGCCGTGAGTTTCAAGGACCTCAGGCCCGCCAGCACCAAGCAAAACGGCCAGGCCTGGTCCATTGACGGCGGCAGGACCTGGAAGGACCGGAAGGTGCAGCTGGGCAAGCAGCGCGGCGGTTCGGGCTACTTCACGGGTTCCAGCGATCCCTGGATGGCGTGGTGGAAGGGGGGGATCCTCTACGACTGCTCCCTGCAGTTCGGAGGATCGCCGGCACGGTCCGCCCTGTTCATCCACCGCTCCTACGACGGCGGCGCCACCTTCGGTCCGCCGATCCCGGCCGTCATGCCCCCGGGCAGCGAGTTCGAGGACAAGCAGGCCATGACGGTGGACAACAACGTGGGCGCCCCGACCTACGGAAACCTCTACATCAGCTGGACCCGGTTCGGCAGCGGTACACCCATCATGCTGGTGCGGTCCCTCGACAAGGGTCTCAGCTGGTCCTCGCCGGTCCAGGTGTCCGACACCAACGGATCCCAGCAGGGATCGGTGCCTGCGGCCGCGCCCAACGGCGACATCTACGTGGTCTGGATGGGACGTTCCTATTCCAATCGCAACCTCCTGTTCGATAAATCCACCGATGGCGGCAAGACGTGGGGGAAGGATCGAGTGATTGCTCCGTACGTGCCCTGGTCCGTGCCTTTTACCGGCCTGCCCACCCTGCCGGCCGTGGCCGTGGATACAACCAAGGGGCTCCACCGGGGAACCATCTACGCGGTGTGGGCCGCGCGGAACACGGGATCCGACGCCGACATCTTCCTGGCCAGGTCCGTGAACGGCGGGACCTCCTGGGCCACGGCCGTGGTCAGTGACGACACGAGCGGCCGGGACCAGTTCTTCCCCCACGTGGCCGTGGACGAGGCCGGGGGCGTGGTGGTGTCGTATGCTTCCCGGGAGCTGGATCCGAACAACCGGACCTACCACATCTTCGTCCGTCGCTCCCTGGACGGCGGCCGCACCTTCGGCAAATCGGTACGCCTCACGGACCAGGCGAGCGATCCGGCCCGGTGGTCCAGACCCACGCCCAACTACCAGAACAACGAGTATCGCAACGTGGCGCCGAGCAGCAATCACTATCACGCGGTCTGGACCGACACCCGTCTCGGAAATCCGGATGTCTACACGGCCCGGTTCTCCTTCGATCTGGTGCCGGACGCGTTTCAGATCTCGGCGGCGACCGGTGGCACCGTCAATTTCACCCTGGCGCCGGGCCCCAACCACGCCGGCAAGACCTACACGCTGTTTCTCACATTCAAGGGCACCTCGCCGGGCGTGAAGGTGGAGGGCGTGCAGGTGGATCTGAATCCGGACGCGTGGACCTCGGCAGTGGTTCCCTACTACGGTACCACCCTCTTCCAGAACTTCACCGGAGTCCTGGACGGCAAGGGTGCAGGTCAGGCCAGGTTCGCGGCCCCTGCCGCCCTGCTCCAGCCCTTCGTGGGGCTCAAGCTCTCACTGGCGGCCGTGCTCTATGCCCCGTTGACCTACGCCACGAGTCCGGTATCCATCGACATTCTCAAGTAAGGTCGTCACGGGTCACGGAGTCAGATACGCGTCCACGTTTTCCCTGGTGATCGTTGCGGTCTCCAGCGAGTAACGCTTCTTCTCCAGGGTTTCCCCCCGGAGGAGCTTGAGCGCCAGTTCCAGTCCCTTCTCCCCCGGGGTGGCGTAGAGAAAGGTGGCCGTCAGGTCCCCCTTCTTCACCCAGGTGCACCCCTCGTCGGGAATGCCGTCGATGCCGAAGAACTGGATGTCCTTCTCCCGGCCGGCGGCCTTGGCGGCGAGGAAGGCACCGTGGGCCATGGGGTCGTTGTGAGCGTAGACGATATCGACGTGCTTCAGCGTCTTCAGGGCGTCCTGCAGGATGTTGTGGGCCTTGTCTTTCTTCCAGTCTCCGTCCAGACCGCCGAGAATCTGGATGCCCGGCTCCTTCTCCACCACCTCGTGGAATCCCCTCTTGCGTTCCTGGGCCGGCGTCGAGGCCAGGCCCCCGCAGATCTCGTAGATGACGCCCTTTGCCTTGCCCTTGCCGCCCAGGACCTTCACGGCGTGTCGGCCGGCGGCGCGGCCGATCTCCATGTTGTCCCCGCCCACGAAGGCGGCGTACCCGTCCCAGTTGACGTCCCGGTCCAGCACCACCACCGGGATACCGGCCTCGGTGGCCTCCTTCACCACGCGGGTGAGGCCGGCCGACTCCTTGGGGCTGATGAGGATGGCGTTCACCTTGCGCCGGATGAAGGTCTTCATCTGGGCCACCTGTTCCTCGGTGCGGTCGTTGGCGTTCAGGATGGTGAGCTTTACGTCCGGGTGAGCGGCGGCGGCGACAGTGAGCTTCTCGTTGAAGAGCACGCGCCAGGGCTCGGTGACGGTGCACTGGGAAAAGCCGATCTCGATCTGTTTCTTCTCGCTCTGGCCTGAGTCGCCTCTGCACGCGGCCAGGAAACACAGGAGGAGGGCCGGGATCAGTAGATTTCGCAAGAGTGTTTTCCCCTCTGTTATTGGACCATGTGATCCCGGAGAGATTACCCTCCCGGTGACCGAAGAAAAAGGGGGCGGGGAAAAATTGTCACCTCCGGCGAACCCACCGGAGGAGCGTTCCTTCCTGCAGCAGGACGGCACCCACGATGATGACGCCCTTCAGGATGTCCTGGAGATGACTGGGCACCCTCTCCAGGTTGAGGAAATTGGAGAGGTAGCCGAAGATGAGCACCCCAACCAGAGTGCCCATGATGCGGCCGCGGCCGCCGTGGAGGCTGGCGCCGCCGATGACCACGGCGGCGATGGCGTCCAGCTCCTTCATGGCGCCGGCGTCGGGTTTCCCCTGGGTGTACTGGGCGCAGTAAAGGATCGCCGCCAGCCCCGCAAGGAATCCGGAGATGGCGTAGACCCCCACCTTGACCCGGTTCACGTGGATGCCCGAGAGCCTGGAGGTCTCCTCGTTGCCGCCCACGGCGTAGACGTGCCGGCCGAACCGCGTGCGGCGCAGGAGAAAGGCGACCAGCACCACGCAGCCGAGAAAGAAGAGGGCCGGCACGGGGATCAGCTTCTCCCCGAAGACCACGAGGTTGCTGGCGAGGGCCTCGAAGGCCGGGGGGGCGTGGGCGCCGCTGCCCTCGGTGTAGATGGCGTGGATCTGGCCGCCCTTGCCGGCCACGAACTTGGCCAGGCCCACGGCCGAAATCATCATGGCCAGGGTGACGATGAAGGGCTGCAGCTTGCCCCGGGCGATGATGAATCCGTTCACGAGGCCGAGGACCATGCCCACCGGCGGCACGGCCAGTAGCACCAGGAGAACGCTGAAGCCGGAGTCCACGGCACTCGCGCCGGTCCCGGCAATACCGGCCGCGCCCAGGACGCCCGCGATGCACGCCGGGATTCCCCGCCGACGTCCGGTTCGGTGCCGGAAGATCCACCAGGTGAGTCCGCCGGCGGTGAGGCCGCCGAAGACGCCCATGGAGGGCACGGCCAGCATTGTGGCCGTGGTCCATTCCCGGTCCATGAGGAGCATGGCGCACACCACGGTGCAAAGCGAGAGGACACTGCCCACCGAGAGGTCAATGCCCGCCGTGAGGATGACCAGGGTCATGCCCACGGCCAGGATGCCGTTCAGGGACACCTGCCAGAGCACGTCGCGCTGGTTGGCCATGGTGAGAAACTGGTCGCTGAGGAGACAGCCGGTGCAAAACACGGCGGCCAGGCCGATGTAGAGAACGCTGCCCTTCAGCAGCCGTGGAAACGTGTTGCGGTCAACCATGGGAAACCTCACGGGATGTGGTCATGGCATGGGCGATGATTTCCTGGGTGGCTTCCTCCCGGGTGAAGCACCCCGAGGCCCGGCCCCGGTGGAGCACGAGGATACGGTCGCTCATGGCCAGGAGCTCCTGGAGCTCCGAGGTGATGAGCAGGATGCCCTTGCCCGCCGCGGTCCAGGCGTTCATGATGCGATAGATCTCGGATTTGGCGCCCACGTCGATGCCCCGCGTGGGCTCGTCCAGGAGCAGGATGTCGGCCCCGGTCAGGATCCACCGGGCCAGGATCACCTTCTGCTGATTGCCGCCGCTCAGGGTCTCCACGGCGGCGTCGAGGGAGTGGGCTCTCAGGTCCAGGTCTTCGAGCGGCGATTCAACTACCCGGCGCTCCAGTCCGGGCGACAGGAAGCCCCGGCGCGTGGCCCGTTCCAGGGCGGCGAGGGTGATGTTCTGGACCACGTTCATGGGCAGCACCAGACCCGATTCCTTCCGGTCGTTGGTGACCAGGGCCACACCCCGGGCAATGGCCACGGCCGGGGAGGCCGGCAGGATCGCCTCGCCGCGGATCCACATGCGGCCGTCCATGGCCTTTCCAAAGCGGCCGAAGATCGCCCCCAGGAGCTTGCTGGTTCCCGCGCCGCGAAGTCCGGCCAGGCCCAGGATCTCACCGGCGCGCAGCCGGAGGTGGATGTCCTCGAAGGCGTTCCGGTCGCTGTCGGGATCCTTCAGGGAACACCGCTCCAGGCGGAGCAGTTCCTCGCCGGGCACGGCCTGCTCCTTGGGGAAGAGGTGTTCGATGTTGCGGCCCACCATCCACTGGATCAGTTTTTCCGACGGGAGGTCCTTGGCCGAGGCGGTCCCGATGTGGGCGCCGTCCCGCAGCACCGTGATGCGATCGGCCACTGCGTAGATCTCTTCCAGCTTGTGGGAAATGTAGATGACGCCGACTCCCCGGGTTTTCAGTCGCCGGATGAGCTGGAAGAGACGGTCCACGTCGCTCTTGCCCAGGCTCGAGGTGGGTTCGTCCATGACCAGGATCCGGACATCTGCCGCCAGGGCCTTGGCGACCTCCACCAGCTGCTGTGCCGCCTGCGGCAAGGATTCGACGGAGCAATGCACGTCCAGGTCCGGATCCACGGCCCGGACCGCGCGCTCGGCCCCGGCCGTCAGGCTTCTCCGATCGAGGAGGCCGAGGCTCCCGGTGGGTTCACTGCCGAGGAGAATGTTCTCGGCCACGGTCATGGCCGGCACCAGGCTCAGCTCCTGGTGGATGAGGCGGACACCGGAGGCCTGGGCCTCCCGCGGGTTAAGAAACTTGACGGGGGCTCCGTCGAGGCGGATCTCCCCGGCGTGGTCCACGTGGACGCCCCCCAGGATCTTCATGAGGGTGCTCTTGCCGGCGCCGTTTTCCCCGACCAGACCGAGGACCTCCCCGGCATCGAGGTCCAGGTCGACGCCGTGGAGCACCTCCACGCCGGAGAAGGACTTTCGAATGGATCGCATCTCCAGGAGTGCGGCCACCGGGGAAGCCTCCAGCTGGCAACGGAAACTGAATGGGCCGCGAGTATAGTCCGGGACCGGACGGATCGCAAGGCGGTGGCGAACAGCCTGAAATGTCTGAGTAATACCACGTCCTCCGGGCGTGGACCCGAAGAGGATCTACCGATCCGGCGTCATTTTCCTGCCCTATTTCACCACATGTGAATGAGCCCAAACCGGCTCATTTAGCCGTTATGAAGCACTTCATACGGCCCGAACGAGCCCGAACCGGCTCATTCAGTGCCCATGAAATCCGGCGAGCGTCTGTGCCCGGTGGGCACGGTACGCTCCCTTCGAGGGGGCGACCTGATACCACTCGCCATGCGAGTGGTCGATTAATTCATGGACAGGAGCTTCTTCCGGGCTTCAGCCGCATACGGGCTATCCGGGTGGGTCGTGAGGATCTTCTTGTAATACTCCCTTGCCTTGCCCTTGCGCCCGCTCTTCATCAGGGCGTCTGCCAGCTTCATCCACTTCGCGCATTCCCGGTCGACCTTGCACCGGGCCAGAGACGTCTTCAGCTTCTTATCGGTCTGGAAGGCCCTCAAACGCTTTCGGGCAGCGACGGCGGCCCGGGTGGAGCGGTGGCGATCGACGATCCTCCGGTAGGTCTCCTCGGCGAGGGCGAACCGGCCCGCCTTGAAGCTGTCTTCCGCCTTCTTGAGCAGGCGGTTCGCCTTGCCTGCGGCACTGCCCTTGCTTCCACAGAGCAGGTTCAAGCGGTCGTTGAAGATGCGTCCGGTGTTGAGTCCCCGGAAGTTTCTCTTCGCCAGGGTGGCGCGATCCCTGGCGGCCTTGAACTCGCCGGCAGCGATGAGCTTGTCGATCTCCTTCAGTTCCAGGAGGGCCACTTTCTCCAGGTCCTTCAGCATGGCCCTGGCCCGTTCGCCTACCGTGGACCGACCCGCGACCCTGGAGATCTCGAGGAGCCTGTCCAGCGCCATCCGGTACTTCTTCTGAATCACGTGGCCCCGGATGCGTCTCAGCTCCTCGGATAGGCGGCGGAAAGAGACCGAATCGATGCCGGGACCGACGAGTTCGATGGCGCGGCGCATGCAAGTGTGGAATTCCTCGTTGGTGGTGGCCAGGACGTGCTTCAGGCGGTGGATGACATGGCCCCGGGGGTCGAGGAAGACATGCTGGGGCGTCATGATGGAGCCGGCCTCGTTGAAGTTAGCGAAGGCCCACACCTCCACCCTCTGGTGCTCGGGACAGGAGACGCATCTGAACTTGCTGCAGACCTTTTTCTTCCGGCCATCCAGGCCGCGCCCGGCGACGGCTTCGTGCTTACCGCGGGAGGCGACGAGGCAGACGAACTTACGCGAGAAGTCGATGGTGCCCTTGTTCTGGTACATGCCGGTGACGGTCATGTCACACAGCTTGGCCCCGTCCATGATGAATGCGACCAGGATGGGGGCATTGCGTTCGACGGCTTCCTTGAATGCGGCCTTGACGTCGTGGTGCCACCTACTTTCCGCGGGTCGACGTTGGGATTTCTTCTGGATTTCGGTCACGCCGTA
>CAZAKZ010000195.1:0-8957 GCA_964485695.1 uncultured Planctomycetota bacterium
TGTCAAACTTCACGAGTCCCCCAGCAGAGCTGGGGGTTTCCCCTTAAAATGAGTCTGTTTTGACTCATCCACTCCGGATGAAATCGGGCAGAGATCAACGCCGGATTGGTAGAACCTCTTTGGGTCCACGCCCGGAGGACGTGGTTTTATTCACGCAATAAGCTAAAAACAGCCTGCGGATACCAGCCACTGGCCTGCCCCTTCCCCTCCCCCGCCGATGTATGTATAAAATGAAGGAAGTGGTGCGGATTCGTACATTCTCCTCATGAAACCCATAGGATACCGAGGTGATGCCCATGGGCCGTTTGACTTCCCTGCTCGTTCTCACATTCTTCACCGCCGTGACCCTCATGGTCCTTTCCGCCTGCGGTCGCTCCAGCAAGCCCAAGAAAAAGGAAAGCAAGCCTCCTGTGAAAACGGAGCGGACCCGACCCAAATCCGGGAAAACAGGAATGAACGGGATGGCGGAACCGGGCCAGAAGACAAAGCCCAAGAAGATCGAGGATCTGAGCCCCGAAGCCAGGAAGGCCGCCTACGTCGGAATGCTCTCTAGCAAGAAGACGAGCAAGAGGAAGCAAGCCCTGAACTGGCTCATGACCTTGAAGGACGAGAACCTGGACGCTCCAATCATCAGAGCCATCCGGAAGAGGCTGACGGACAAGAGCCCCGACGTCCGGGGATTGGCCGGCATCGCGCTCCTGAAGCTCAAGGGCAAGGAGGGCTCCCCCCTCATCCGCCCCCTCCTCAAGGACACAAGCGAGGAGGTCCGGGCCTCCGTCCTGAATGAACTGGGCAAGCTCGGGAAGGAATACACCGACGAGCTGATGAACGGCCTGAGAGATCCCAGTCCCGACATCCAGGAGATCGTCCTGGACCACCTGAGCCGCCAGAAGAGCAAGCGTGCAGACGGCCTGGCTGTCCAGATCTACGGCAATACCGATAGCGAGCGGCTGCGGGCCCAGATCCTCTCGTACCTCCTCAAGATCAAGAGCCCCAAGGGCACGGCAACCGTGGCGGCCCACATCGAGGACCTGGAATACGCCACCGCCCTGACCCTGGCCGTGAAGTACCTCGGGGAGTTCGGAAACTCCCTCCACGCCAAGCAGTGCATCAACTTCCTGAACGACCGGGAGATCGGCGTTCGAAAGGAGGCGGTGCGGATCATGGCCCTGCGGAAGATCAAGACCCTGGATTCGATCTCCTGCCTCATCCACCTCTTGAAGGACGAGGAGTTCGAGGTACGAAAAGCGGCCCTGAAGAGCCTGAAGGCCCTCACCAACCAGGCATTTGACTACGATCCCATGGAAGAGGACGAGAAGAAGCTGGAAGCGGCGGTGCAAAAATGGGAGACCTGGCTGGAAAAGAACGCCAAGAAGCTGCCGGAAAAGTAGTTTCGGGTCCAAGGTGGGGATCTTGACCCGGACATTGTCTTCCTGCACTGTCTTCCCGCCCGGGCCCGCACATGGGACTAAAACGTCTCTTTTCAGCTGAAACGGTTTACGAATGCCCCGGAATGATCGATAATATCGGGTAGAAGAACCCGCGCGGGGCCGCCGTTGTCGAGGGAATTTACGCGCCTCGAGACAGGCCGGGGCCTGAGTGCTCATACCTCGGGCCGGGCGGTCCCTGACAGTCTGTTCAAGAGAGGAGAACCACGGGTTGGAAGACCCCCTACCTGGCTCGTGCCTTGATCTTCCCGTCGTACTGGCCGAAATCGGCATCCTGCCTCTGATCCTGGGCTCCGTGGCCGCTCTGGCCACGGGTATTCTCCTCGGTCTGGGCCAGAGTGCCCTGGAGAACCTGAGCTGGAAGAAAATCCAGGAGAAGCTCAAGTCGGATCGCGCGGAAGCCGCACTGCGCAAGTGGCTCGACACCCAGGGCCAGGATCACCTCCTTCTCACCTTTGAATGGACCCGGCTCCTGCTCTACCTCGTATTCGTACTGTGTGCGGATCGACTCCTGCTGCGCTCCCTGGCCGGGAGCTGGGTGTTCGGATTTCTGGCCCTCCTGGGATTCATCCTCCTGTGCGGCGAGGCCCTGCCGAGATTCGTGGCCCGGTACAACGCCGAGGCCGTTTTCCTGAGGCTCCGGCCGTTTCTGGCCGCCGTCATGATCCTGGTCCTGCCGATCGTCCGTCTCATGCAGTGGCTGCCCGACGCCGTGGGGCGTCTGAGCGGACGCAGCCCGGAAGAATTCCACCACGAGAAGCTGACGGCCGAGATCACGGATGCAGCGGAAGAGGGCGAGCGCAGCGGCGTTCTGGAGGAAAGCGAGCGGGAAATGATCGAAAACATCATCGACCTCGGTGAAACCCGGGTCGAGGAGGTCATGACGCCCCGCATCGACCTCATCAGCGTGAGCGTCGGCGCCTCCCACGAGGAGGCCCGCGTCCTGGCGGTCCAATCCGGGCACTCGCGCATCCCCGTGCACGAGGGAAACCGCGACCAGATCATCGGCGTCCTGCACGTGAAGGATCTGCTGAAAGCGACCGATAACGGTGACGAGCACACGGTCCGTAGCCTCATGCGCAAGCCCCTGTTCGTCCCGGAAAACAAGGACATCGGCGAGCTCCTCAAGGAGTTCAAGGAGCTGAAGACCCACATCGCCATTGTCCTGGATCAATACGGAGGGACCTCCGGCCTCATCACCATGGAGGACATCCTCGAGGAAATCGTCGGGGAGATCGACGACGAGTTCGATGCCACCCAGAGCCCTTCGGCCATCCAGCGGGTGTCCTCCGATACGATCCAGGTCAACGCCAAGATCCACGTCCACGACCTGAACACGGCCCTCGGCCTGAATCTTCCGGACGATGCTGGTTTCGAGACCCTGGGCGGCTTCGTGTTCTCCGCCCTCGGCAGGGTGCCCAAGGCGGGTGAGACGTTCCAGAGCAACGGGGCCGAGTTCACCATCCTGCAGGCCGACGCCCGCAGGGTGAGCAAGGTCGAGATCTCCATGAATCCTCATGCCCCGGGCAGTGCCTAGAAGAGCCGGAATCCGTGCGTATCCATAAAACCGAGGCGCTGGTCCTGAAACGGACCGACTTCTCCAATACCAGTCAGATCCTGGATCTCTTCACCCGGGACCGGGGACGGATTCCGGTCATGGCCAAGGGCACGCGGCGATACGGAAACCGGGCCTACCGCCTGGTGGATCTCCTCTACCGGGGGAACGTCATCCTCCTGGAGAAATCCACCCGAGAGGTGCAGATTCTCAGCGACTTCGAGCCCCTGAACCACTACCCGGGCCTTCGAAGCGATCTGGAACGATACCACGCTGGCCTGCACCTCCTCCATTGCCTTCGCAAGGCCACCCGGCCGGAAGGAGAGGACCACCGCCTCTATACTCTCTCGGTCCGCGCCCTCTCCCGGTTCGAGTCGGCGCCGCTGGAGCGCCTGCCCGCAGAGGTCCTGGCCTTCGACTTCCGGTTTCTGGCCGTCATCGGTTTTCAGCTCATGCTCGAACATTGCCCCCGGTGCGGCGTCCGGCACAAGCCCGGGAGCGATACCCTCTTCCATGCCCCCTCCGGCGGCTGCATCTGCCCGCGCTGCCGGTCCGGGGGCGCCGACACCCTCTCGGCATCCTTGTTGACGTTGTCCGGCGAGGCGCGGAGCATCTTGCTCGGACTGGCCCGGTTGACCGGCTCCGACCGGGATCGGGTCCCCCTGCCTCGTGCCCGCGTCCTGGAGCTGAGGAAAATCCTGAACACCGCCCTGACTTCCTGGTTGGAAGCCGAACTCCCGATGCTAAAATACCTCCTGCCGCCGTAGGAACGACGAGAAGGCCGTCCGCACCCCCATGTTCGACCGCCTGCCCGGATACTGGAAAGATCTGGCCAGGAACCCCTGACGTCCAACGGGATCGTGCCGGATCGCGGACTGCCTGTCGCCCCCGGGAAAATGACCCGAATGAAACCGGACGCACCATGACAGCAAGAGGCCGGATCGGGATGGCCCGCCACACGACCGGATTTCAGGTATTCACGGTCCTGGTTTTGGGCTGCCTGCTTCTGGGGTGTGTTGGGGGCCCGCCTCTCGATCCCGCGAAACAGGATAGCGACACCCTGGTCCCAGAAGCACGCAATGCCATGAAGGCGGGGGAGTTCGACACCGCTCTGACCTACCTCGACACGGTTCTGGATCGCCCCGAGGACCACCCCAAGAATCATCCCAAGAATCACCGTCATCACGAGGAAGCCCGCTACCTGAAGGCGGTCTGTTACCATCGCCAGGGGTCCTACACCCATGCGTTCAGCGCCTTCAAGAGATACGTGGAGGCGTATCCCCTCTCCCGGTACAAGGTGGAAAAGGAGCTCTTCAAGATGGGCGTGGCCCTGATCAAGGGCGCCAACTCCGGTTTCCTGGGCATCCCCGGCACCCTGGGCCTGACCCTGGAGGGAACCGAGGTCCTGGGCTACCTGATCCGGATCAGTCGCACCGGGGAATATGCGGCCCATGCCCAGCGCATCATCGCCCAGTACCACTTCGACCACGGCCACTTCGACCTGGCCCAGATCGAGTACCAGGCCCTCCTCGACGACTATCCGACCAGCGAATGGGTTCCCCTGGCCGAGTACCGGGTGCCGCGGTGCAAGCTGCTGCAAAGCCGGGGTGCCGTATATGATCGGAAGCTGCTCGAGGACGCCTTGCTGGGATTTCAGGACTACGAGCAGAAGCACCCCGATGGAAAACACGTGAAGTTCGCCCGGAAGTACGCCCGGATCGTCCACAACATGCTGGCGGAGAAGAACTATCGCAACGCCGTATTGTACCTCAACGACAAGCGGATTCTGGCCAGCGTGTTCTACTTCAGGCAGACGATCCAGGACTATCCGGAGACCGAGTGGGCCGGGAAGGCCGTGAAAGGTCTCCGGAAGGTCCGGGACGATTACCCGGAAACGGAAGCGGCCCGGGCGGCGGAAAAAGGTCTGGAACTGATAAAAGAATGAAATTGCCACGCCCCGTATTCTTGGTGCTCGTCCTGGTGCTCCAGGTCCCGGGGTGCGGATACTCCACCCGGTCCCTCTACGATCCCGGGATCCAGACCGTGGCCGTGGACGTCTTCAAGAACGAGACCTTCCGCCGTGACCTCGAGCTGGACCTGACCCGGAAGGTGGCCCGGCAGCTCCGGTTGAAGACGCCCTGGCGGGTGGCGAACCGGAGCCGGGCCGACGCGGTGTTGACCGGGCGTATCGTGGCCGCCCAGGAACGCGTCCTCAGCGAGGACAACCGCGACCTGGTCTTCGAATCCTCGGTGATCGTCGAGGTGGAAGCAGAGCTCAAGAACCTGCATACGGGCGAGGTGATCAAGAAAATCCGTCGCCGGAGCCAGGTGGCCTTCCTGGTGCCCCGGGGAGAGGACCAGGCCACGGCTTTTGATCGATCCTTGACCGATCTGGCGGAGGATATCGTTCAGGCCTTAGAAGACTGGAATTGAAAGCTGGAACTGAGGAGCAGCCCCCTGGAAACCAACGGTTATCCATCCGAGACCCAACGGTTGAATCCGAGGGTTCTTGCCGATCCGGGCCTCTACTCGGTGCCCGGCGCTGCCCGGCTCTCCCATGAGGCCCCGGGTGCGTCCCTGGCCGTGGACACGCTCCTCGAGGCGGAGAGGGCCTTTCTCGAGGACGCCTGCGCCTCTCCCCTCTCGTTCTCCCGGGCCGGAGCGGACACCTACAGGATCTCCGGTCCGAGCCGCTATCTCGAGGACGCCCTGTCCACCTGGGCCCGGACCGAGGCCCCCGGCCCCGGCTGCATCCTGGGAACGGTGCTGGGCCACACCCTCGAGCAGGCCCGGCGCCGGTCGTTTTGCGTCCCCCTGGCGCACGGTCGCGTCCTGGACCTCACCCGGGGCACGAAGGTCATGGGCATCCTCAACGTGACCCCCGACAGCTTCTCCGACGGCGGCCTCCACGCCACCCCGACCGACGCCGTGGACCATGCTCTGTCCATGGCCGAGGCCGGCGCCACCCTCCTCGACATCGGCGGGGAATCCACCCGCCCGGGCGCGTCGGCCGTGAACGCGGACGAGGAACTACGCCGGGTGATCCCGGTGGTGGAGGCGCTCCGGGACCGGACGGACGCACTCCTCAGCGTGGACACATCCAAGGCCCGGGTGGCCGGGGCGGCCGTGGAGGCGGGTGCCCATCTCGTCAACGACGTCACGGCCCTGGTGGGCGATCCGGACATGGCCGGGGTGGTGGCGGAGTCGGGCGCGGCCGGAATCCTCATGCACATGCGCGGCACCCCCCGCTCCATGCAGGACAATCCTGATTACCAGGACGTGGTGGTCGAGATCCTGGAGGAACTCAGGGCGGCGCTCCACAGAGCCCGGGAAGGCGGCTTGCCCCTGGACCGTACCCTCGTCGACCCCGGCATCGGCTTTGGCAAGCGCCTCGGCCACAACCTCGAGGTGCTGCACTACCTGCCCGTGCTGCGCAGCCTCGGCCGCCCCCTGGTGCTGGGGGCCAGCCGCAAGTCGTTCCTGGGCCATCTCACCGGCATTTCCTCGGCCGCGGACCGGATCTCCGGATCCTTGGGCATCTCGGCCCTGGCCGCGGCCATGGGCGTGGAGGTGCTCCGGGTCCACGACGTAAAAGAGACCGTCCAGGTGGTACGGGTGGTCAGTGCCATGGCGGCCGGCAGGCCGCCTTACGACACTGCGGCCGGCCCGGCAACCGGAAGGAGGGTACAGGTGTGATCACACTGCTCGCCGCCTGGACCTTCTCCACAGCCATCGAGATCTTCATCCTCTTCATCTGCTTCTACGGCATCCTCGTCTTCCTCAAGGGCACCCGGGGCAGCGGGATCATCAAGGGGCTCTTCTTCTTCATCATCACGGGCTACATCGTTCTCAGCGGCGTCCTGGAGCTCGCGGACTGGCCCCACCTGTCCTACGTGTTCCAGAACCTGGTGACCCTGGCCGCCATCTTCATGATCGTCATCTTCATGCCCGAGATCCGGCAAGGCCTCACCAAGATCGGCCAGATCCCCCTCGTGGGGCAGTTCCTCCAGACCGATCCCGGATTCATCCCGGAGCTCCTGAGGGCGGTGCGGAACCTGAGCCGCGAGAAGATCGGCGCCCTGGTGGCCATCGAGCGGGAGGTGGGCCTCAGGAGCGTCACCGAGGGCGGCGTGTTCATGGATTCCGAGGTGAAGAGCGAGATCATCGAGACCATCTTCTGGCCGGGGTCCGCCCTCCACGACGGAGGCGCACTCATCCAGAACGGCCGCATCGGCGCGGCCGGCTGCATCTTTCCCCTCACAGAGAATCCCAAGGTGTCCCGGCGCCTCGGCACCCGGCACCGGGCCGCCATCGGGATCAGCGAAGAGACCGACGCCATCGCCATCATCGTCTCGGAGGAGACCGGTGCCATCTCCGTCGCCCACCGCGGCGAGCTTCACCGGCGGCTCAAGCCCGAGGAATTCGAGCCCCTCCTGCGGGAGCTCCTGGCCAGCCGGAGCCCGGAGAAAAGAGAGAAGGACGAGAAAAAGAGGGAAACCAGATCCGGGCCCGGATCAGAGCAAAAAACCGAGATCATCACGGAAATCCTGACGTCTGGTGAGACGCGGGACCGCACCGGAAAGGAGAAGTAGGCCATGCTGCATCTCGTCCGGTTCCTCACCCATGACTGGCTGAACAAGGTCCTGGCTCTCGTGCTGGCCGTCATCATCTTCCTGGTGGTGGACGGAAAGATCAACAAACCCGTATCCGAGGTTTTCACCATCGAGTTCGGTCAGGTTCGCAGGAGCACCGGCGAGAACACCCTCTTTTTGACCCTGGAATCCGGGTACACAGCCAAGCTGGAGGGTCTGGATCCGATCGGCCCGGAGGATAGTCTGGAAAAGAACAAGATCGAGGCAAAGTTCACGGGCCCCAACCAGCTCATCAGCGACATCAAAAAAAACGGAAATACCGGTTCCCTCGTGGCATCCCTGGAATACAAGCTGGCCATCCAGGACCCGAAGGTGGACGAGCAGATCAAGGACATCCCAGGGACGCAGATCCGGTTCCACGACATCGACACCGGCAAGATCACCATCGAGAAGATCCCGAACCTGCAGGTTCGGATCCTCAGAGTCATCACCCAACCCGTGAACGTCACACCGGATCGCTCCTGGTTCCGGGCCGCCCTGCCGGGCTACCAGCTGGGGGAACCCGTTCCGGACCGGCCCACGGTGAACGTGACCTGCTCGAAGCGCTACTTCGACTTCTCTGCGGTGCGCCTCGTGCCCAGAGACAGGATCTCCGGCAACCCGATAGAATCCCAAAAGCTGAAGGAGGAGGTCAACCGGCGCTCCTTCAGGGTCGAGCGACCCCGGGACATTCCGCCCTGGGTCACTTTCTCCGCGGATCCCGCCGAGATGGAGGTCACTCTCCGCCTCGTGCCGGTGGACGACAAGCTGGATATCGAGGTGCCCATCGTGCTCAAGGTGCCCCCCGACGGCAGCCTTAACCCCACGCCTGCCAAGACACGGGAAACCTTCACCTTCATCGGCCCCCTCACCCTGCTGCAGCGCTGTAAGAAGCTCGAGGGCACCGGCCAGGAAATCCAGGCGGTCCTCAACCTGACGCGCCTCAGCAACGAGAGGATCAAGAAGCTCAAGGAGGACGGTATCCCCCTGAAGCCCGAGTTTGACTATCCTTTCGAGGAGGCCAAGCGCCTGATTCGCTGCGAGCAGCCCAAGTCCATCTGGCTCACCGGGAAGAAGGCGCCCGAAAAGGAGTGAATTTCATCCTCCGGCAGAGCTGGAGGTTTTTGATTGTGAACCGCTCAAAGCGGTATGTTTCTGGTCCGCCTGAAGGTGGAAACGTGCCCGTTCAGTAGCAATGGCCATGTATAGCTGTGCTCGCGTCCGACAGGCTACTGACTTCCACGGTCTGTTTTTGTCCTGAATCGGGACATCTCAGGGCCGTGGGCTGCTCCACGGCCCTGAGATGTCCCGATTCAGGACAAA
>CAZAKZ010000196.1:0-8816 GCA_964485695.1 uncultured Planctomycetota bacterium
AATCGCTGCCGGGACGCTAAAACAATGATGTCAAAAACCCCGGACACCACTGAGTTGGCAATTATACTCTACTCGATAGTCACCGCCAGCGGCTGACTGATCCTGCGGATTCCTCTGGATTCGTACGAGACGGCGACGACGAAGAAACGTCGGCCTTGCAGGGCCAGGAAGGCTGGGATCTTCACTGCCAGCTGCGCGTTTCCATTCGCGTCCAGGAATCCGGGAAAACGCCTGAACATGTCCGGTGCTCTGAGGGACAGGTGGAAGAGGTCGTCCGGGTTGATGTAAATACGACCGGCCGACGTGGGGATGCCGGGACGGGCTGCGAACGAAGCCGCTGCCTGGTACGCCTTGCCGCCCTCGCCCGGCATGGCGAGGGTGATGGGGTAGACCGAGCCGGGCATGGGGCAGCCCATGCCGGTCAGCATGCGCCGGCCCCAAGTGGTCACGTGGGTCGTGATCGTGAAGGGCGACTCAAAGCTCGAGAGTATCAACGAGGCGCCGGTTTG
This sequence comes from uncultured Planctomycetota bacterium, assembly GCA_964485695.1. Lineage (GTDB taxonomy): Bacteria > Planctomycetota > JAFGQW01 > JAFGQW01 > JAFGQW01 > CAZAKZ01. Next base: position 510 of record CAZAKZ010000196.1, read on the forward strand.
CGGATCGAAGCGCACGACGGCGTTGCCGTAGACGCCCAGGTAGTTGCCGCCAATCGGGTCGTGATCCAGATCACTGATCCCATGACAGCCGGCCGGCAGCTTCTCAGCGTTCCCCCGGATTGGGTCGTAGCGATAGGTGTATTCGTCCCAGGCGACCAGGACCTTGCCGGTGGTGATCTCGGTGCACATCGAGGCAATTCGGTACTTGTTGGCTGGGAAGATGCCTGCGGAGAGGGTAGTGATCCAACCGGTGTGGGTCACCCAGAGGACGTCGCCCTGCCCTGTTGCAACCAGATAGTCTCCGCGCACCGGATCCTCCTCGATGGCGATGGCGTCGATGATACCCGTGGCGAGGGTAGCCAGGCCACCGGCCGGGGAGAAGCGGTAGATGCAGGGTTGATTCGGCTGGGAATCCCGGCTCAGGAGGATGAAATCCCCTCGCTGGTCCACGATCATGTCGTCGGCCCAGGGGATCGTGCCGAGTGTCGTGATCCTCCCCTGCCAGTATTGATAGAGGGAATGCTTGAACGTGTTCCAGTTCTCCATGGAAAAAACGACGCCGCGGTTCTCCGGAGCCGGGAGGATGACCCTGCTGCTCGGGTACGGGCATTTCCAGAAGAGGGTGCGGGCCCCACCGGTGGCCGTGTTCACGTGCATGACGAGAATGTTGGGACAGGTGACGGTGACAAAGCCCGTGACACCGGCGTCTCCCGGCTTCTGGGCGGTTCCGGAGACGGCGAGGATGGCGAGGAAGACAAGGGGAAGACTTCTCGGAGACATGGTTCCACCTCCTGTCGTGGCAACCGGTGTCCCCGGTTCATGGCTCTGATCGGGGTGGCAACGTTGCTGCCCCGAATCGCGCCGTCCCTTTCAGTGTACCCCCTTGTTCGAGTCCCGCACGTCCAGGATGTGATTTTTAGCGGGGGATCGTTCGCAACAGGCAACTTCGCAAGGAGTTAATGGCCCTTTCAGATTTCGGAGGATCGAGGCGTGTCGAGCAGGCTAGCCCTCAACGCTTCGGCACGGGAGGGGCCGGGGTCCCTCCGGGTGCGATCTGCTCCAGCGCGAACTTGGCCCAGCGCTTGGCCCGCGATGAATCCTTCCAGTTGAGCGTCAGAGCCCGCGCCATGCGACGGCACCACGCCTCGTCGCCACAGTGTCCGGCCGCGTGCGCCAGCTGCAGCTGATAGATGAGGCGCGGGGCAGGGGCCGTGAAGGCTGCGCGGGTGAAGCAGTCCAGGGCGCGCCGGAACACGGCCGTTTCCTTCTGGTGCTCGCACCCCACCATGAGGCAGGAACCCGCGAGGAAGAAATCCTGCGACGTGGCGGGCTCGGGAACGCGCTTTTCCGCCTCGGCCGCCTCGTCCGGGCGCCCCAGCTTGCGCAAGGCCTCGGCTCGGATTCCCTCGAGAGCCGGCTCCCCCTGCCCGTCAAGAACCTCCAGGCACTGCTGAGCGCGGTCCATCTCGAGCAGGGCGAGGGCCTTTCCGGCCACCGCCTCCACACAGTCCGCCTCGAGGCGCAGCGCGGCATCAAAGGCGTCGAGGGCACGCGCGGGCGAGCCGTGGCACACCTCGTCGTACCCCGCCTCGAGATAGCCTTCCACCCGGTCCAGGATCGCCTGTCGCCTCTGCGCCTGGATGTCCGGTAGGTTGGCCAGGATGTAGCCGCCGAGGCCGGTGATCAGCGGGATGCCCAGGATAGCCACGACCACGAGGGCCGCGCGCACCGGGCGGCGCCGCGCCCACCGCAGCGTCCGGCCCACCGCACCCGGGGGCCGGGCCGCCACGGGCTCCATCTCCCGCACCCGACGGAGGTCCTCGGCGAGATCCAGGGCGGTCTGGTAGCGGCGGTTCCGGTCCTTCTCCAGGGCGGTGTCCAGCACGGCCTTCAGGTCCCGGGAGAGGTGCGGATTGAAGCGGCGGGGATTTTCCGGCGTCTCGTACTGGATGGCCTGGTACATCGCCTCCCGGGTCTCGGCCCGGAACGGGCGCCGCAGGGTCAGACCCTCGTAGAGCGTCACACCCAGGCTGTACACGTCCGTGCGGCGGTCCAGCCGCACGGGTCTGTCCATGAGCTGCTCCGGGCTCATGTACGCAAGCGTCCCCGGCCTGTCCTCGGTCGCGGTCAGGGTGACCAGGCCGCTGTCCTCACCCGCGGCCAGGCCGAAGTCCAGCAGCACCGGGTCGCCTCCGGGCGTGACCATGATGTTCCCCGGCTTCACGTCGCGGTGCACGATGCCAGCCTCGTGGGCCGCGTGGAGCGCCCGGGCCGCCTTTTCCACGAGGTTGACCAGCTCCTGAACCTCCGAGCGGGTGGTGGAACCGGTGGTGGACCCTTTTTCGCTCCGGGTAGTATCGATACGTTCCGCCAGGGTGGTGCCGTCCACGTGCTGCATGGCGATGTAGGGTGTGCCCTGTTCGATGCCGGCGTCGTACACGGCGCAGATGCCGGGGTGATCCAGGCGGGAGGCCACCTCGGCCTCGCGCTTGAACCGGCGCATGGCCGTCTCGGACAGGGGGCCGAGACCGGTGAGAATCTTCAGGGCCACCCGCCGGCCGAGCCTCGTGTCCTCGGCCAGGTGGACCATGGCCTGTCCGCCGCGGCCGAGCTCCTCGAGGAGGCGGTACGGGCCGAGGGTATCGGTGGATTTGTCTGCCGTATCCGGGGCCTTGTCCTGGAACGCGAACCGGCTGACAGGCCCCAGCAGGCCCGCGGCGGCGATGGCCCTGAACCGCTCCCGGATCTCGGCGGCGTCGGCCGGGTTCTCCTCGCAGGCCTTGTCGATGACCTCCATGGAGAAGCGGCCCGCGTCCTGCAGGCACTCCGCCACCAGACGCTCCACGAGACCGGGCGGGGTCGCGGCGTCTTGCTGATCGTTCAGGTCATCGGTCATGGCATTCCACTTTCAGATGGATGTCAGTGATCCTGTTCGGGCTTCCTGTCCGTCTCCGCGAGCATTGCATCCACGGTCTTCCAGAGAGCCCTGCAGGCGTTCTGCTCAAGGGCGGGCAGTCCGACAAAGGCCGCTGCATCGCGAATCCCGGTCAGACCGTGGTCATTTTTCCAGCCCTGGAGTCTTTCCAGCAACTTGTTTTTCTGGAGCGTTCCCTTTTCGAGCTGCGCCTTTGAGGCGGCGAGATCCTGCCGGAGCCAGTCCACGGCCTGTCGCCGCAACTCCGCTCGATCCTCCTCCTCGAGTCTTCGTGCATCCCGACCCTTGCCGCTTCCGGAAAGAGCCGCTGACCGGGCGGCTGCATGGCGATGTTTGCCCGCCAGGCCGGGAACGGCCTTGAAGCCACTCTGCCACGTGCGTGCCGCAGCCGCGTGGTATTCGTACCGGGCCAGGAGCTTCCCCACCAGGATCCATTCCTCGGCTTCTTCCGGCTTCCTGCCCTCGCGAAGAACCGCGCGAAGGACGGCCTTCTCGCAGTTGCGAACCCAGTCCGCGGATGGGTAGCGCCAGTACTCCAGCTTCGATCCCAGGGCATGCCCGCGGCGATAGGATCGGAGGGCCTGGATGGGTTTTCCCATGCCCATCAGCGCCTGCCCCAGGTTGCAGTGCGCCTCGGCATAGTCCGGCTTCAGGGCAAGTGATTTCCGGCAGGCCTCCACGGCTCTGGTGTGTTGGCCCTTATTGAATAGTGATACTCCGAGGTCGCGGTAGGCCTCGTGATCCTCCGGGATCAGCTCGACGGCCTTCTCGAAGGCGGCGATGATCTCGTCCAGTAGGTCACGGTCTTGCAGGGCGATGAGTGCGTATCCAAGCGCTTTGTGGGCCGGCCCCAGATCCGGTTTCAGCTCGATGGATTTCCTGTATGCGTCGATGGCCTCGCGGTGTCGCCCGGCGGCATCCAGGACAAGACCGAGATTGAAGTGACCCGCGATATAGCCCGGATCGATCTTGACAGCTTTCCTGAGAGCGGCGATGGCCTCGTCCAGCCGGCTGTCGGCCCAGAGAGCGATGGCGAGGTTGCTGAGGAGCACCGGGGAATCGGGCTTCAGCTTCATCGCCTTCTCGTATGCGGCGATGGCTTCGGCCGCCCGTCCCAGGTCTTGATGGGTTCTCCCCAGGCCGTTCAGGGCCTCGAAATCATTCGGGTTCAGAGTGACGGCTCTCTTGAAGGCCTGGTTGCCTTCTTCCGGGCGGCCCGTATCCGTCAGGGCCTTCCCGAGATGTTGTTGGGCCAGGGCATGGTCCGGCCTCAGCGCCACGGCCTTCTCCATGTGTGGGATGGCTTTTTTGATCAGCCCCCTGTTGCGCAGAGCGGATCCGAGATTGAAGTGGGCCCGGAAGTGATCCGGATCCAGACGGATGGCCTTCTCGTAGCAGGACATGCTCTCCTCTTCACGACCCATCTTTCTCAGGGCAACCCCGAGATGGTATTGGGCAGCGGCAAGATCGGGCTGAAGGGACAGCGCCTTCCTGAAGTCCGCGGCAGCTCGGTTCTGCTGGTTCAGCTCTTCACAGTAAATAATACCGCGCAGGTTGTACCCCCAGGCGTAGTCCGGCCTGAGGGAGAGCATTCGTCCAAAAGCATTGATAGCTTTTTCCGGATCCACGTATTGGAGAGCCACACCCGCAAGCCGCCAACAAGAGAATGAGTCCTTCCACCGCAGGGACAAGGTCTGTGTCGCCAGTCTCGCGCTGTTCTCCTCTCTCAGCTTGCCGGCCGCTGAGGCGTGCCGGAAGTGATAGAGTGGACGGGTCGTGGGTGCGGTCAGAATGGCCAGGGAATAGGCGTCCACCGCCCGCCGGAACGCAGCTCTTTCCCGGTCCGTAATGTCCTCTTTCTGGGCCGCTTCTTTCATCGTGCGTGCTCCCGCCTGGAAGAAGGTGAGGGCCGAGTCCGGCTCTGGAATACGCGCCTCGACGCGCTTGGCTTCCTCCTCCTGTCCGAGCCACCGGAGGGCAGCAGCCCTGAATACGAGGAGGCTCGGGTTCGCGTGTACGAGATATGCATTCCGGTCGAGCAGGTCCTGGCACTGCTGGGCCCGTTTCTGGAAGAGATAGGCCATGGCCTTGCCTCCGATTGCCTCCACGCAGCCGGGATCGATGGCAAGCGCCGCCTCCAGGGGGGGAAACGCCCGCTCGGGGGTTTCATCCCCTAGGGCAAAGTACCCCTCTTCCAGGTAACGCTCCACTCGTTCCGTGAGCAATGCCCTCTCTGCGGCCAGGATGGCCGGCCGGTTGGCGATGACGAAGCCCACCAATCCGGTGATCAGGGGCAAACCGAGGGCGAGCGTGATGACCAGGGCCGCCCGGGCAGGCCGACGGCGGGCCCACCGCACCAGGCGGCCGGCGGCGCTGACGGGCCGGGCCTTGATGGGCTTTCCTTCCCGCACCCGCCGGAGATCCTCGGCAAAGTCCAGGGCCGTGGGGAAGCGGTGTTCCCGGTCCTTCTCGAGTGCAGTCTGCAGCACCACCTTCAGGTCGGAGGGAATGCGGGGATTGCGCCGGCGGGGATCGGCCGGGTCCTGGTGCCGGACAGCGCGGTACAGACCCTCCCGGGTGGGAGCGTCAAAGGGAGGGGCCAGGGTGACGCACTCGTACAGGGTCGCACCCAGGCTGTACACATCCGTGCGGCGGTCCAGGCGCTGGTGTCGGGCCTCTACCTGTTCGGGGCTCATGTAGGCCGGGGTCCCGAAGATCTCCCCGGTCCGAGTGAGATCAGGTCGATCTCCGGTGGTGATGCCGGCCAGGCCGAAGTCCAGGAGGACCGGATCGCCCGCCGGCGTAACCATGATGTTTCTGGGCTTCACGTCGCGGTGAATGACCCCGGCCTCGTGGGCGGCGTGCAGCGCCCGCGCCGCCTTCTCCACGATCTCGACGGTTTCCAGGATCTCCGCCCGGGTGGCGGAGCTGCTGCCGTCGGCGCCGGCGGATTCCCGGGCTCTGGAAATCCACTCCGCCAGCGGGACGCCTTCCACGTAGCGCATGGCGATGTAGGGGATCCCGCTCTCCTCGCCGGCCTCGAACACCGCGCAGATACCAGGATGGTCCAGCTTCGAGGCCACCTCCGCCTCCCGCCAGAACCGCTTTAGCACCGCTTCCGGTACCGGGCCGAATCCCGTCAGCACCTTCAGCGCCACGCGGCGATGCAGCCGCATGTCCTCGGCCAGGTATACCACGGCCTGGCCGCCGCGGCCGAGCTCCTCGAGGAGCCGGAAGGGGCCGATGCTTTCCTCGATGAGATCCGCAGTGGCGGCTTCCAAATCTCCGGAGATCGGCCCGGAGGGTCCAGGAAGGCCTTCCGCCCGCAGGGCATCGATGCGCTCCCGGACACCGGCGGCCTGATCCGGGTGCTCCCGGCACAACTCCTCCACCCGGGCCTGGGTGAAGTTCTCCACCTCCACGAGGCAATTGCAGACGAGCTGGACGATGCGATCGTTCACGGGATCCATGCCTCCTGGGTCACGAGGGTCTGTCGAGCAGCAAACAGGATTCCATTTTACTAATGGGATTCCAGCCGGCTTCCCCGGCGGAAATATGGAGAAAAGTCCAGATCATTGCCCGGTCCATTTTCATGCCGGGACGGGAGGATGCAATTTTTTTCCATATTTCCACTCGGGCTGCCGCCCGGAATTTCCATGTACCCCGTGGCTGTTTTCTTTCCGTGAGACGAGGTCGTCTCGAGCCGGTGCTTTTTACCGACACCGGGGCCTCGTGGATGTCGTTGCGCCGCTTCTCGCGGCCGAAAGGAGTTCAACATGCGGGTATATGTGATTTTGCTCTTGATCCTGGTGGTGGCCTGCGGGACTGCGGCAGCCCAACCGAAGCACGGGGACCTGGTCTACTGCTGTGGGGGTTCCACAGGATACTTCGATCCGGCCAAGCCCGGCACGTTCACCACCCTTGCATTGGTGCCTCCGAACTACGCGTTCCACAGCGGAGTGCGGATGGCGCCGGACAATACTGACCTCGTGGTGAATCAGGTGAAGATGAGTACCCCGTCCTGGACGGCGGACCTCGTGGCGCTGCATGTCAAAGGCGGTCAGACCACCATCGCCGCGGGGGGAGGGGGGAAGTACTGTTCGCTCGATCATGACAACAAGTGGATCCTTGTCGGCGTCGACCGGCCCTTCTATGCCAAGAACCACCTCTACAGCGTCGATCACGGCACCGGCAAGGTGGTCACGTATTGGAGCCGGCCCTCCGTCACGCGCTTCGAATCATCCGTGATCGACCGCGATCCCGGCACGTCGCTGCCCTACGCCATCGCTGCCTGGGGCACTGCAACCGGCCCCCGCGTTCTCAGGGCCGACCGCCAGGGGAAGACCACCGTGATCGTGAACAGTGCGAGTCCGTACTATGTCTGCGCAGCACTCCATCCGCGGTCGGGAGACTATCTTCTCGGCATCGGGGGCCCGGTGGGGCCCCTGGTTCGCGTGACCAAGGCCGGCGTGCAGAAGACCGTGGTGTCCGGCTACCCCCTGAACGGCATCAAGGTCACGCAGGACGACTTCGCCTGGTGCGTGACCGTGGACCTAACCTATGCAAAACTGGCCGCGTTGAAGGTCGACCTCTCGAAGAACGCAGTGGTGACCCTGGTGCCGACCGGCTTGTCGTCGGGTTTGGTGGCAGGCATCGATGTCTACGGCAGCCGGACCATGGTGTGCAACCAGCAGTCACCGGGGACGGTCACGGTGAAGGTGCAGAGCCGCCATCCGCAGGCCCCGGGTGCACAGTACGGGCTGGCCGCGAGCTTTGCCCGCCGGCCGGGCATCAAGTTCGCGAACGGCGAATGGCTCGACCTGGCCGCCGATGCGCTCTTCTACCTGTCGGCGCTGAACCTGGCGCCGCAGGTTTTTTCGGGCTTCCAGGGAAAGCTCGATTTGAATGGAGACGCCACGGCCATGGTCGCGGTTCCCCCCGGGCTGCCGAAGATGGACGATCTCGCCGTCTTCGTCGGCGGGATCATCTTCAAGGGGAACCAGGTCATCCAGGTCACCAACTCGCACTGGTTCGTGCTGCCGTGACTCCGGTCACTTTACATGAAGCCGGGATCCGGGTATCCTGGATCCCTGCTCGAAGGCCCCTCCACCCTCATTGGAGGTCGAGATGAGATCGGTCAGGACATTGCTGGGAGTCACGGTCGTACTACTTTCGGCGACTATCATTGCCGGCCAGCAGGCCGACCCGTCCCTCCTGAAAGCCACCTTCGGCAAGCTCCCCGTCTACTTCATCGAGAACCGGGGTGTCTACCCGGACGAGGTGGCCTACTACGTCCAGGGCGCGGACAAGACCCTGTTATTCACGCCGGAAGGCATCACCTTCCGGTTGCAAGGCAAGGGCCGGGCATGGGT